>NZ_JAWJBP010000007.1:0-160404 GCF_046535935.1 Tritonibacter sp. SIMBA_163 | reverse complement strand
CGCACCACCTGCCCCTGCGCCACCACATGGCGGGTCAGATCTTCCACCCCCTTGGCCAGCGGGCGATTGTCGAGCATGGCCACCGACTCCGCGTGGCTGTGAATGCGCGAGGGGCCGGTGCTCTCGATCTCCCAGCCCCGCTCGCCGACGATCCGCGCACCGCCCTGATGCGCGCCGCCCCGGGCAAAGGCCGGAATGCCGCCGAGATCCCGGATCTGCGCCCTGAGCTGCTCGACCTGCGCCGCATTCTGGCCATAGCGCCGATTATAAGCGCCGATCTGTGCCTCCAGCCCCTCGGCCCCCCGAAAGGCCGCACGGAACCCGGCCAGATCTGCCCCTGCCCCATAGGTCAGGTAATCCGCATCATAGAGAATGCGGCCAGACACATCCGAGAGCCGCAGCTCCGCATCCCGCCCGCCGCTGCGGGTCAGGCTGACACCGGTCTGGCGTTCCAGTGCCTCGATCTGGCTGACGATCCCTGCCGCCTCACTGCGATCAGACAGGCCATCGGCCAGTCCCTGGCCTTGTGCCTGCAGGCTGGCCAGCTGGACCTGCGTCTCACGCGACACCCGATCCGCATCGACCGCCGTGCGCAGCTCCCCCAACATGCCCCGCAGCCGTTCCATCGGTGCGCGCAGACGTTCGGTCTGGGTGGCCAGATCGCCAAAGACATCATCGGCCTCCAGCACCACACCGCCGCCAAAGGTCAGCCGGCCACTGCCATTGCCATCACCAATCAGCCCGGCAATCTCGGTGAGCTGCGCCACGGTCTCTGCCCCTGTCCCAGTGAGCGCCACATTGATGCGCCGTGACAGGTTTGCCGAGCGGGTCAGCACCAGCGCACGGGTCTCGGGGTCGAGATCTCGGCCCAGATCCAGACGCAGGCTGCGACGCACGTCTGCCGCCGCCGTCAGCGCCAGCCTGCGGGTGGCCTCATCGAGATCCTCCCCCAGCACCAAGTCCAGCGTTGCCACATGCTGAGACAGGGCATGGGTGGCAATCCAGCGATCCGCCGCGCTCAGATCATCGCGCCGGAGGATGAAGTCCAGCGTGGTGCGAATGCCGGTGTCGGCCTGTTCCACCAGATCGCGCAGCCAGACCGGGGCGTTGTCATCCAGCGTCACCGCCACATCCAGCGCCCCCACCAGATCGTCATAGCTGAAGGCCTCGGCAGTCTCGATGGCGTCCTGCAGGGCGGAGAGTGAGCCCTCAAAGGCTGACACCGTGCCATCCCAATCCGCCGCCAGCGCCTGCACCCCCTCGCTCAGCTCCGCCACCTGATCACCGGTGAGGCTCTCCAGCTGCAGGAAGTTGCCCAGCGAGGTCAGCACCTCGATCTGCTGCTGATAAAGACCGGCCAGCACCTCATCATTGCCTGCTTCCAGATCGGCAATCCCCGCCGCATAGGTGAGGCGACCCTGCACCTCGGCGGCAATCCGGCGATACTCAAGCTCCGTGCCTGCGGTCTCTCGCGCCCGGCGCAGAAAGGCGCGGGCCAGCTCCGGCAGGTCAGCTGCCGCGTCCACATCCCCCGCCTGCACCTTGGCAAAACCTGCATCCATCCGCGCGCGCAGGATCGCATCAGTCTGCCCGCCGCTGGCGGCACTCAGTTCTGTGCTCACGAGATCCACCACAAAGCCGCGCAAGCTTTCTGCGGTACGCCGCCAAGCCTGCGCCGCATCGCGCGCCTCTGTCACCATCTGCTGCGCGGCCTCGATCTGCACGCCAATCTCGCCGCCAATCTCCGAGGCCAGCCCCGCCAGCTCTGCGGTGAAGGCCCCGATCTGCGGCAGCACATCGCCAAGTGCCCCCGAGAGACGCAGCAGATCCGCATAGAGCGCCTGCCCGCCCTCGCTGGTCAGATCGAGGCTGTCCACCAGGGCGCGGAAGCCATCGCGCGAGGTGGGCATGGCGATGCCAAGGGCTTCAAACTCTTCCTGCAGGCGGCGCATCAAGACCTCGCTGCGCTCTGCTTCGGTGTAAAAGCCGCTAAAATAGCTGGAGATCGCCACCGAGAACGCGTCAGAGCCGCCAAAGGCCTCGACCAGATCAGAGGCCAGATCGGCCCCGGCCAGCGAGACATCAAAGGCGGCACGGCCCAGAAGATCCATGGCGTCATTGACCGCCACCAGGCTGCCCGACAGGCGCGCCAGCGTCTCCGAGGCACTCTCCCCGCTGCGGGTGAACGCATCGGTGCCCAGGATCAGATCCGCCATCTGATTGGAGGCCGCTGCCATGTGATCCGCGATGTCCTGCTGAATCTGCTCCTGCGTACGCCCCGAGGTCATCACCGAGAGCGTGTAGCCCTCGAAGTCCGCCAAGGCGTCAGAGCCAAGCCCCAGCGCATCCGACATCGACAACAGCCCGGAGGTGATCCCCGCCACCTGCTGATCCAGCGCCGCATCCAGCCCGCCATCAAGGGCGCGATGAACGTTCTTGTCACTGCGGAACAGGCCGCCCTTGTAGAAGTCCCGCGCATAGCCATCAAAGCCGTCCGCCCCCACCGTGCCCTCCAGCGCGGAGAAGGCGAACTTGCGGCTGAAGGCCTTCTTCAGAAGTGCGGCACCACCAAGCACAATGCCAAGCGCCGGGAGTGCCGCGCCGATGGCGCCCAGCCCGCCAGACGCGCCGGAGAGCAAACCACCAAGGTTGGCAAAGCTCGATCCCAGCCCACCACCGGAGAGCACCCCGCCAAGACCAGATCCCAGCCCGCCGAGGATGCCACCGCCGCCCAACAGGCCGCTTGCCCCCTGCCCCAGAATACCGGACAGCAGACCACCACCGCCCCCGGCACCGCCGCCAAAAAGCCCACCGGCGGCACTGGCTGCAGAGCCCGCCCCCGAGAGCGACAGCCCCAGGGCGATGCGGATCTGGCTCTTGGCAAAGCTGGCCGCAAGATCCGCGAGACCCCGCTTGGCCGCGTCTTTAATCCCGTCCCACATGCTGCGGAAGTTGCGCAGACCACCTGCGATCCAATCGCCGAAGGAGCGCGCCACGCCATCCACTGCCGAGGACAGCGGCCCGCTCATCTCCTGCCCCAGATCCTCTGCCGCCTCGGTGGTTTTGGACAGTCCCCCTGCCACGCCACCGCCGGATCCGTCATCCAGCGTCTCGCCGAGACCATCCAGCGAGCTGGCAAGCGCATCCGCGCTGTCGTCGCCTTCCGACAGCTCAGAATTGGCGCTGTCCATCTGACCGGACAACCGCCCCATCGCCGCCCCTGCCTGTTTGAACCCCTCCTTGAGCTTGCCACCGGCTTCCTTGCGCAGCCGGATCATCCGACCCTCAAGCGTGCTGGCAGCAAGATCAAGCTCCATCACCTTGTCGATGGCTCCGTCAGAGGCGTCGCGCAGGCGTTGCTGCACATCCGACAGGGCCGGAATGCCGTGCATCCCCTCCGACAGCGTCCACAGGAAGTTGCCCCAGCTCAGGGACAGATCCTGCACCATGCGGGTGAACCCCGCCTGCACCCGCGCCCAGATCGCCGCAAGCGCCGGGCCAATCGCCGTGGCGCTGGTCTGGATGCCCTGCCAGACGCCCGCCGCAAGATCGCCAAGCGCGCGCAGCGCCGCGCCCCAGCCACCGGTGGCCACCACCAGCTGATGGAACTTCATCGCCAGGTAGCCCGCCCCCACCACCAGCGCGCCAATGCCGGTGGCAATCACCGCTCCGCGCAGCAGCAACAGCCCCCGCTGCAGGCCTTTCATGGCAAGGCTGGTCACCGCCGCCTTGGTCGAGGTGGCCCCAAGTGCCACTTCCAGCGCAATGGCCGACTTTGCCGCCGCCGCAAAGCGCAAGGGGGCCAGCGCCACGGTCGAGATCACCCCCGCCATCGCCACACCCAGCGGCGCGGCCACCTTCAGCACCAGCCCCAGCGCCAGCGCTGCAGGCCCTACCGTGCCGACAATCAAGGCGCTGGTGGCGATGAACCGTTTGGTGCCCTCCGACAGACCGTTGAACCAGGTCGCCACATCCGCCACCCGATCACTCAGCCCCTGCAGCGCCGGCGCCAGCGCGACGGTCACCTGGTTGGCCAGCCCCCGGCCCGCAAGGCTCATCCGCGACAGCGCGTCATTGGTCAGCTCGATCTGATCCGCATCCACCTCGGAGATCGCCACGCCAAAGCGGTTCACATCCTGCGCCGCCGTGCGCAGTGCGGCGCCATCCACGCGGGTGAAGATCAGGCCGGCGCGACTGCCAAACAGCTCTGAGGCCACCGCCGCGCGTTCCGCCTCCGGCACATACTCCGCCAGGGCGCCCTGGATCTGTTCCAGCCGCTGATCAAGCGGCAGCGCCTGCAGCGCGCCGGCACTCAGATGCAGCCGGTCCAGCGCCTTGGCCGCCGCCCCGGTGCCGCCCGCCGCCTGGCTCAGGCGTTTGGTCAGCTGGATTGTCGCCTGCTGCACCTCGCCCATGGAGACGCCCGACAGATCCGCCGCCCGCTCCAGCACCTGCATCGAGGTGACGGTGGTGCCCAGCGACTGCGCCATCTTGGCCTGCGCATCCACGATTTGCAGGCTGGAGCGCACCGCCATGGTGGCGGCAGCCGCCATCGGCACCGTCAGGCCAAGCGCCATGCGCCGCCCCGACCGTTCCATCCGCCCGGCCAGCCGCACCATGCGGCGCTCCACCGTGCCCATGGTGGCCTTGGCCCGCTTCGCGCCCGTCTCAAAGGCGGCGGAATCCATGGAGAGCACGCCCCGCAGCGCGCCAATAACTGCCGACATCTACGGCCCCTTTTTACTCTCGAAGTGCATGTTCATCAGACCGGCGCGCAGCTGTTCCAGCTCCTGCGCAGGGTCGGTTTTGCCGCGGCCCTTGCGGCCCGCGGCTTTGGTAAAATCCGGCATCTTCCTGGGATTGTGGAACGCGTGACTGACCAGCACGCCAAGCTCCTGGTTCAGCACCCGGCGCGCCGCCACCTGTGCATCCTTGGCCCGGATCCGCGCGCGGGTGATGAGGTCGTATTCCTTTAAGGTGACCGCCTCAAAACGCTCGTGGTGCAAGCCCAGCTCACACCACGACGCAAACAGCGCGCTCCAGTCTACGCCCCCGCCGGGGGGCTGGCCTTTCCCGCTGTCTTCTCCCCGTCGCCCTCGCCCGAGGGCGGCGGGAAGGCCTTGGCGATGGCATCGCCCACAAACGGCACCACTTGGCGTGCGCCACCGGCGGCATCGACCAGGGCAATCGCCTCCTCGCGCGCAACCCCGGCGCCATTGTCGAGCCCTGCCGACAGCGCCGAGACCAGCAGGCGCACGCCGCCCTTGCCCTGGATCAGATCATCCAGCAGCACGTCAAAGGCCTTGCCGTTGTTATCTTCTTCAAAGCGCATCAGCGCGCCGGTGGTGAAGCGCAGTTTATGGGTGGTCTTTCCCTGCTTCAGAGTTGCCGCTGCAATCATCGATTACACCCCCTTGGTCCAGTTGATGAGCCCGGTGGGGCGCAGTTTGAGATCCGTCATCAGATCTCCCTCATGGTCGACCGAGGGCACCGAGGGGTTCACGAAGGCCTTGTAGGCAAAGACATCCCCCGTGGTGGCCTGACCCTCCATCATTGGCAGCTTCACCCGGAAGAACACCGGCTTGCCGGAGGCCTTGTAGCCGGCGGCCAACTCGTAAAGCGCGGCGGAATAAAAGCAGCTGAGCGTCAGCTCGCTGGTATCCGTGAGGCCCACGCCCCATTCGCGCGACCGACCGGGGCTGTCGAGCGAGGTGCGATCCCGGTATTCCGGGTTTTCTTCGGGGATCCCCACCGTCTTGCACCCCTTGATGACGACAAACGTCGCCTCTTCTCCATCCGGGGACCATTCAATGTCCGCCAGATCGCCTGCGATGACATTCTCTGCCATGGCTCGTCCTTTCATATTGTTTGGGAAGTGCCGGTTGCCCGGCCAGATCAGGCGCGGTAGCGCACCTGCACATCCAGCATTTGCAGCCGGATCACATCACCGCCGGTCTCCTGTGTGGAATCCCGCCGGGAGAGTTCTTTGATGCGGATCACCGATCCGCCGCGATAATCGGTGAGTGTCTGCGAGACCAAAGGCGCAAGCTCGATCACCTCATCTGCATCATCCGAATAGAGATTGACCTGCACCCGCGCCGTCTCCACGTTCGAGCGTCCCTTCAGGGAATAATCGGTCAGGTTGGAGATCCGTTGCAGTGTGATACGCGGGAACCCCTTGGCGTCATCAAACCCGCCCCAGACAACCGCCGGCGTGAATGATAAGAGCACGGCACAGAGATCCGTCTCCATGCTCATTTTGCCACCCTCGCCGCCTTGCGCCGCGCGCGTTCCAGCGACTTCTCGATTTCATTCCAGACCTCACGCCGCAGCGTTGCCAGCATTACCGTTGTCCCGACATCCCAGGCAGGCCGCAGAAACGGACGCGCGGGCATCGCCCCGGTCGACCGCCCCGTGGAGGACTGGACACGCGGCCCGGTGCCGAACTCATAAAGATGTGCATGCGGCGCACCCTCCCCATTCGGCTGCACCGGCCCCACATAAAGCACCACCTTGCTGCGCCCGGTATCACCGCGCGCCTCTTTGCGCTGACGGGCAGTCAGCTTGCTGGTCACGGCGACGGTAAACGGAGACACACCGCTCGCCAGATCCGCCACGGGTTTCAGGCTTTTCTTCATCGCGCGGCGCATCACGCCCTTTGCGGTACCCCGCGCCATATCCGCCAGCGCGCGCTCGATGTCGCCCGCGCCTTCGATCTTCATCTTCACCGACATGTCGCCCTCACTGACTTTTCAGGGCGGTGATCTCGATCCACCGCCGCCGGCCGATTTCCTTCGTCCCGGTGATTTCCCAATCCACCCCATTGATCCGCAGAACGTGCTCGGACGTGATCGCCGCAGCGCGCGCGGAATAGCGCAGCACAAAGCGGGCATCGGCCTTTTGCTCCACCGCCCCCGCCCGCCAGCGCTCACCGTCTGTAAGCGGCTCATAGCTGGCCGGAACCGTCAGCAATTCGACCTCGCCCGTTTTCCGCTTGTTGCCGGTGGCCGTGGTCTCAGTCTGCCGCGCAAGCACGGTCACCACGCGATCCAGACGCCTGCCCATCACTCCACCTCGCAAGGGCGGCGATAGCGTGCCTGCTTCATCAACAGCCGCACCCCAAACGAGAGCTGCGGCGGCTGCTCACCATCCACGGCGATGCCCGCTTCAAACCATTCCTTTGCCAAGAGAAAGATCGCCTGCCGCAAACGGGCCAGCGTGGGCACATCCGCGCCGCCCACCGTCGCCTGCACCCGCAGAAGATCACCGCGCACCGAGCGACCGGCCCAACTGCCACCCAACACAAGCTGCGGCTCATCATGGGCCTGTTGCACCCATGCACCCGCCAATGGCTGATCGAGCCACCCTCCAATCCCGTCACTGATCGCGAGGCCCGTCAGGTCCGTGACCGGCAGCACCGGAAACCACCACCGGACCCAAGCACCACGGGTCACGATGAACTCGACAGAGCGCGGCGTCAGCGGGCGACCGGTGGCGGTGGCGACCACCGATTCCGCCGTTTCCAGAACAAGGCTCAAGGCGGCATCGTCATCCAGATCTTCAGCAGCGATATGAACCGACCGTTTGAAGTCCTCCAGGGTCACGCCCGCCGGGATTTGCCCCTCTTCGATCACCCGCATAGTTCGCGCTCCTTACGTTTTTGCGCCCTGTTTTGGCGGTGTGCCTGCGCCTTCCTTCGGCAACGCGCTTGCGGGCTTTTCCGTCTTTTTCTCCAGTGCGGGTGGCGTGTTTTCAGCTTCTGCAGCCAGCGCCGCTTCCCGCGCCGCAAGCGCCTCTTCGCGCGCCTTCAGGTCGGCGTCGCGCGCATCCAGCTCGCCCCCCTTGGTTTCGAGTTCTGCACGCGCATCGGCGATCATCTGTTCGGCAGCGGTGGTGTCCACGCTCAGCGCTTCGACGGTCTTGGAGGCGTCCGGGTCATAGGGTTTGCACACGCCCTGCGGCCATTTTGCGATGGTTGCGGCATCAAATCCGGCGACATCGCCTTTGACGTAGCGGCCATGAGTTTTCAGAAATTCAACGATGAGTTTTGCCATATCAGCAGTCCTTGTCAGAGTGGGGTAGGACCCCGGCGCGCGCCGCCGAGATCAGGAGATCAAAGTGCGGATCAGAGCGACCAGCCGACGCCGTTCAGACCGGCAATGGCCTCATCATGCGCAGGGGCCATGTCGTGTTCTGCGATCGCGCGCATCAGGGTCAGATCATTCTGGAAGGCCGACACGGTATCACCAGACTGGTTGACGTAAGCGGCCTCCGTGCTTGACCCGAAGGTGATCTGCATCGAGTCACCGATCATGATCTCGGCAAAATCCGCGAAGTAGATCTCGGTCTCATCGCCACCCGCACCGAGATTGTCGGGGATCTGCGAGGTGGTGCGGATCGGATAGCCATGCAGGGTGCCGCTGTCGTCAATGGAGGGGAACACCTTGAAGCCATTGGGCCAACGCAGGCTTGCGAGGAAGTTCTTGGCCGAGGCCCGCATGATCCAACCCGGCGAGACCATGGCCACGTTGGCATCCTCAACCCGGCTTTTGATCCGGCGGATCGCCGTTTCGACCACGGCAGGATCCGTCCCCGCTACGGCGTCCTGCCAGTTTTCAGCCAGCGCCCACTGGCGCAGACCTTTCGGCAGATTGCCAGAGCCATCAAAGCGCAAAAACGCCAGGTCATTCTTCAGGCCCATTTCCATGATGATGCTATCGCGGGTCAAAATTGCGATGGACGCGCTGGAATGGCGCAGCAGAGAATTGCCAACCGGCACCAGCGAAGTTAGCTTGCGGAACTTCTCTTCCACCTTGTCAAACGTCGGCTCGCTCTCGACCATGGCAGCGTTTTCCGCGCCATAGGCCGCCGACGCTGGCGTGGCCTGCCGCGCGTTGCGCAGCTCACCGGCTGGCATGTCATGCACGCGCGCCCCGGAGGCCCGCACCGTCACGCGCGGTCGCAACAGCCCGATGACCTGCTGCGCTTGCGGGCGCGGCAGTGTCACGCCACCGGCGCTCTCGGACGCACCGGACAACGCCGCCGAAATTGCGCTGTGACCGTCCTGTTCCAGCCGCGCCGCCGCGCGATCCCGGTCACCGCGTGCGTTGATCAGCGCATGCGCCATGAACCCGACTTCAATGCCGTCATGTTCCGGATCTTTCGCCGCAGCAGGTGCCTGCGGTGTCTCAGTCGTGCCGCTTGCACCGGTCGCGCTGGTGTCGAGTTCGGATGTGGCGGTGGCCGCTTTGGCGCGCTCAACCGCTTCGGCCCGCGTCACCTTGACCTGCAGCGCCTTGAACTCGCCCTCAGCGGTCTCGAAGGCCGCAACCGCCGCCTCCAGCGCACCGACCTCCGCGTCGTCCTGCGCCTCCAGGTCTTCAATGGCCTTCGCCTTGTCGCCCATGGCGTCCGCCGCAGCCTTCAGCATGCGGCGCAGATCGTTGATGTCCATGTCGTGTCTCCTTTTCACATGGAAAGGCTGCACATGCGCAGCCCAATTGGCCTCGCCGCGAATGCGCGAGGTGTCCTCAGCCCAAATTGGCCAGAGAGTGTCAGAGAGAGGCGTGCGCCCGTGCCGTGGCGGCGCGCGCCATATAGGCTCGCGATGAGGTCGCCTTCTTCGGTGCGTACAAACCAGAAAGGCGCGCAATGAAGTCCGGCAGCGTTTCAATCTGGTCGACCAGTCCACGCGCAACGGCATCGCCGTTCCAGAAGACATCGCCGCCTTGTTTAATGTCGTCGCTGCGGCTCATTCGCCCCGGCAAATCCTCGGCAGCAATCCCGCGCCCCTGCGCCACGGCGGCCAGGAACTCCGCTTCCATTTCATTCAGACGCACCATGGCCGTGGCCTGCCCCGCGTCAGAAGAGAGATCCGGGCGCTTGGCGCCTGCGTGCTCCGAGGTCAGGATATAGAGCTGATTGCCCGCCTCACCCGGTTGCACCGGCTGATAGGACGTCAGCATGGTCCCGACAGATCCAACCCAGCTGCCGGGGGTGGCGCTGATCTCGGTGCATTGGCTTGCCAGCCAATAGCCCGCCGACGCAGCCAGCGGATGCACCAGGGCATGCACAGGCTTTGAAGCCGCACAGGACCGGATCGCCTCGACCGCCGCCTGCACGCCGAGGACAGACCCGCCGGGGGTGTCGAAGATCATCACCGCCGCGCGCACCTCATCGCTCGCCGCCAGTGTCGTCATGGTCTCGGCAACACCGTGATAATTGGACCAACCGAGGAACCCCTCCAGAATGCCGGAGTTCGGGGTCAGCGCGCCGCGCACCGGGACATAAGCCACGCCGCGATGCACCGCGTATCTTTGGCCGCGTTCGATGGACACGCCGACATCGGCCAACGCCTGGAGGTCCGTTGAGGCGTCCGGGGCCTCGGTTGGGATCTGCTGGTTCAACAGGCCCAACCCCGAGTCATGAATTGACAGATCCGCGCCGTGGAACAACGCGCCGATAGTGGCTCCGCTCATTCGTCTTTCCCCTTCTTTGGTTGGGTGTCATCGCGCGTCATGTTCGGCGCGGGGTTCAGCGTTTCGCCGCCCTCTACCGGCTCAAGGCCAATCTTCCTGCGCCCTTCGTTGGGCGTCATGAACGGCCCGCCGATAGCCTTGTTCATGGCCTCGTTGCGCTCTTTGATGGTCGGCTGCAGGAGTGCATCGAAGTCATGGCGCAGGAAGAACTCCGCCTCGCGTTCGCTGCGGGTCAGCACCGCCATCGCCATGGTCTGCTCTGCCAAACCGGACCAGTGGAACAGGCAATCGGTCAGGTAGTCGATGGCCTGCTGCTCGCCGTTGGCCTTCACGCCAAATTCCAACATCTGCAGCTTGGACGGCGGCATGCGGTAAATCGCGGCCAGCTGCTCCCGGTCGAACTTGCGGCTCGACAGCAGCTCCTGATCCGCCGCTGTCAGATCGAGGCTCTTGATGTCATCATCCGGGCCCAGCACGGGAACACCATCAGAGTTTGGATTGCTCAGATGCTCCTTCAGGCGGCGCGCATTGCGTCTGCGATCCTCGTCATTCTCATAGGAATCGCCCATCTTCATATACGCTTTGGCATGCGCCCCGGAGAGTGACCGCGCAGCAGACTCCTGACCAGCAAAGGCCAACCCCACCGTTTCCGCAGCCACCTGCAAAGGCGACCGACCCGTCCAGCCATCCAGCGCCATATAGCGCAGATGCACCATTGACCGGCTGGCAACACGGCGCGCCACACCGGCCCCATCGGTGAAGTCATAGAACCGATCCCGACCTGCTTTCAGTGGGGTACATCCATCCTGATCTACCAGCTCGATCAGCTCCAGCTCGCCACCGCCATCACGCGGCCCAAAGGCAAAGCCGTTGCCGCGCAGCGCCCAGGCATAGACCAGCGCAAAGCGCATGACCTTTGCAGGCACCCCAGGCGAAGCCTCCACGTTCAACAGATAGTTGGCCGGATGATCACGCACGCGAACCTCCTGACCGTCAGCGTTGCGCTGCCACAACTTCAGCGGCACCTTCGACAGATCCCCGGCGATATTATTGCAGCAGGCAAAGACAGTGCCGTGCTGCTCGCCGCGCTGTGGCGTCACGCGCGGCAGCTTGGTGGAGAGTTTCGAACCCCCACCCCAGCCGATTTCGGTCATCCGTGGCTGCGGGTTGGCGGTGCCAGAGGTCTCCACCTCCGCCGCCGAAGCCATCACCGGCGGCTCGACCCGCGCCCGCGCCGGCACCGACGCCCCGGCGCGGCTGATCTCCAAGCCCAGCAACTTCATACCACTTCGACCTCGCGTGCTTTGCGTTTCTCTTCTCCGACCTCGGCGCGCCCCAGCGCCATGATCGCCGCCACCGCCGCATCAATGCGCCCGGTGGATTTCTTCTTGTTCGGTTTTACGTTTTCGGCGGCGTCCTCATCGCGGTGGACATTGCCCACCTGCCAACCCAGCACCGGATTGCCTCCGTGCCGGATCTTGTTTTGCGCCACCTTTTCCTCGAACCGCTTCATCGGGTTCGACATCGAGGCATAGCCCTGCCGATGCTCGACCATCGGGAACCGCCGCTTGTCCAGCTTGTCCGCCAGGTACTTCATGCCCCAGGGATCATAAGCGACCTCCTGCAGGTCGAAGTTTTTCCTGATCCACTCCAGTCGGTTGGCGATCTGATCTTCATCAATCGTGCCGCCCTTGTGGATCTCCAGCCAGCCCTGATCCCGCCAGCCGACATATTCCCGTTTTTCCGTCTGCGCCCGCTGGATGAAGCCTTTCGGCCCCTCCGGCAGGAACGTGTAAGTGATCAGATAGATCAGCCCATCCATCGGCACCGCGACCACAATGGCCGTGGTGTCGATCTTGTTCGACAAATCCAGCCCCACCCAAGCCTTGCGCCCGAAGAGCATCGCCGGGTCAAACGGCGCCGAGGCCATGCCATGATCCCAGACATCCGGCGCAATCCACGACTGCGCCCCCTCGGTCCAGAGATTCAGGTGGAAGCGCCGAAAGTTCGGCATCTTGCCTGCAATCGCCAGCGCCGAGCGCAGTGTGGCCTGCATCGCCTCCTGCTTTTTACTGATGCCAAGGTTGGGGTTTCCCATCGCCCAGGCAATGGGATCGCTGGGGTCACAATCCGCCGGCGGCTCCGCCACAAAGCCAAAGAACGCATCATCCTCGACCTTGCCGCCCAACACGCTTTCCGCGTAGCCGCGGATCTCACCGCAGAGCGAGTTGCGATCCTGCCCCGCCGTGGTGATCACCCAGTCAATCGGCTGGTCCCGCGCGATCATGCTTTCCACGATGGTGTCGGCCAGTTCGCGGTCGGTCCAGCGGTGCATTTCATCACGGGCCAGGAATGACGGGTTGATCCCGTCCGAACTGTCCCCGTCCCGGCTCAGGCAGGCGATGGAGCCATCCGTGCGCGGCGTCTCAATCGAGGTGCGCCAGACCTTCATCATCTGCCCCAGAAACGGCGAGCGCTTGATCATGCGCTTCATTTCCTTGAACAGCAGCCCCGCCTGGTCCTTGGTGGTGGCGGCGCAATATCCCTGCGGCGCGGCCTCGCCGTCAAAGAGCTGCGTGAACAGCATCGGCACGCCGGTGTCGGTGGTCTTGCCGTTTTTCTTGCCCACCTGGTGATAGGTGGACCGGAACCGCCGCAGTCCGGTCTCGCGATGTTTCCAGCCAAAGACAGATCCGTGCCGAAACTCCTGCCATGGTTCAAGTTTCAGCGGCTGCCCACCCATCGGGCCCGTCGTGTGCTGCAGCATCCCCGCCCAGCGAATGATCCGGCTTGCCGCCTCACAATCGAAGTAGAGCCCGCGATCCGCGCCGGTTTCCAGATCCATCAGGTGCCGTTCGCAGGCCATCCGCACCAGATCGCCCGCGATGATGTCTCCCTCTACAACCCCAGTCGCATAGCGCGAGACCGGGTGATCAATCGGTTCCATTGAGCATCTTCATAGCATCGTCAAAGAGATCGCCTTGGCCCTCTCCCGACAGCCGCAACGCATCAACCGGCGATAGGCCAAACAGTGCCGAGTCCCGCCGCATGCCCGCCATCGCTTCCTGCTGGATGCCCCAAGCCGCCCTTTTTTTCTGCTGAACCCCGTTCCGGGTCTTGGTTTCATAGTACAAGCCCTCCAAAGCGAGGCAGGCCGACGCCGCCACGAAATTGGCGACACAGGTGCAATAGCTTGCAAACTGATAGGCATAGAGCGCATCGAGCCGATCCTTTCGAACCAGTTCGGGTGCAAGCGCATCCCAAACTTTCCGGGCCTCATCCTCCAGAAACTCCGGCGCGTCAGGGACAGGCTTCTGGATGTCGTCTTTCATGGGAACGACGTTTTGCAGGTTCGGTTTTTTCCCTTTCATCCCGCTTCCTCCATGGTTGATTAGTGGGCTTTTTTCCTCAATTTCGCGCGCACAAAAACAAAGGTATCACCGCCGGTTTAGGACATACCCCGCTCAGTTTTGAGATACCCCCCGGTCACCCGTGGAACACCTCGCGCGCAGTCTTGCGGCTGTGGCAACGATGACAAAGCGCCTGCCAGTTCGACCGATCCCAGAACAGTTTCCGGTCACCCTTGTGCGGCGTGATGTGGTCGACGTCCGTTGCCGGCTCGATCACGCCAAGCTCTCCGCAGTCCGCGCAAAGCGGATGGTGGCGCAGGAAAGCAGCGCGCGCCGCTTTCCATTTCGGGTCGGCATAGAGCACCCGAGCCAGCACTGCTGCTGGCGAGGTCTGCGCCTTGGCCCGCCGCGCCTTTAGCTTGTTTTGCCGCGCCGCTTCATGCCGTTCGCAATGCGACAGCCCAGGCACAGCGAAGTCCTCACAGCCCGACGTCACACAGATCTTCAATCGCGCCATGAGGCATCCATTCGTCAAAGTGCAAAGGGGCACGCACGTGAGATGCGTGATCAAAATCAACATCCATCAGCAATTGTTTATTGCAAAACGATAAGAATCAGTACAAATGCGATAAGCACACAACAGCAACTCTATGAGGTTTCACATGAGCGAAAATCGCTTGTCCCGCTTATCTTGGTGGCTACACCTACTCGCCACGCTCTTTGTCATCGGCATCGTCACCAGCGTCGTGGTGGTTGGCTTTCTGTTTGCGACCGATCCCAACGCCGTCGAGCTTACCGACTTCCAAGTGCCTGCAGAGAACATCGTGGTCGGCCCAATGTTTTGGTTGGGCTTTGCCATCAGCCTCATTCCGACTGGCTTTGCCATCTGGGCAATCCTGCTGCTGCGCAGGCTGTTCCGCTGCTACATGGCGCGCGAAGTTCTGACAGCTCACTGCGCCACATTGATCAAGAAGAGCGGCCTTGCGCTGCTGATCATGGCAATACTGCGCATCGTGCTCCAACCTGTTGTCACGGCTTTGATGAGCTGGTCGGCCCCTCCGGGAGAACGTATGCTCTCGCTAGGTTTTGGGACGCAGGACATCAACTTCTTCTTTGTTGCCGGCCTATTGGTGGTTATCGGTTGGGCCATGAATGAGGCGGCAGGTGCCGCAACAGAAAACAAAGCGTTCGTGTAATGGAAGTCGTTGTCAGGTTGGATGTCGTGATGGCACAGCGCAAGGTGAGAGGTCGTGACCTTGCCAAAGAGATCGGCATTACCGAACAAAACCTGAGCCTGCTCAAATCAGGTCGCGTCAAAGGTATTCGCTTTGATACTCTTGCCAAACTATGCGCTGCACTAGACTGCCAGCCCGGTGATTTGCTTGAGGTTGTCGATGCTACCGAGGCGCAACCGACCTAAGCGACATCATGAAAGACATCGCAAACGAAGTGCGCCCGGAGCAGGATCTCTGCACCGGGCGCACGTTGGGTGACTGCAATATGTCAATTGGGCTAGGATTTCGTCAAGCGGTTTTCTTCCATGGCGCGCTTGGAGGCATCACGTTCGTCACCACATGAGCGGTTAAGTGACTGATCTGAAGAGCCGATTTAATCTCCAGAAGTGCTGACCACCATTCCAGATATCCGCGCCGCATCGATGCGATCTCGCGCGCAGTTGGACGGATTTCGATTGGAGAGTAGAGCACCGGCTCCATAGCGATACTGCCATTGCGCTTGCGGCGGGGATGACTGGGCCACCCCATCGAACCGAGTTCCGCCGCATCTGATGTCCGTGCCCGCGTGCCATGCCGGTTGGTCGTGGTCGCCATGGGGCGCACCTGCAACTCACTCTGCCATTCAGGAGCCCGACCAGACCGCGCCAGCTCCGCAATCCAGATTGCCATGCGCCGGCCACCGCAACCCTCCGGCAAGACAGCCAAGGTGCTGGCCACGATCTCCGCATCATGATGCGCCGAGGATGTGCCGCCACCCTGAACCCGGCACCCCAGCCGCGCTTGCTCCATCAGGATGTACTCCATCCCGACACCGGGCTTTGCTCCGGTTTCGCGCTCGATCTCATCAAAGTCTATGCCGACCTTCTCGCGTTGAAACGCCCACTCGATGATTTCCAACACCGAAACAGATCGTTTGGTCGCGATGCCATGGGCGCCGCTGCGTATCGTAACCGTCAAACCGCACCTGCCTCTGCGACCAGAGCCGCAATCCGCTGGCATTTATCCTGCGCCTGACGCCGTGCCTTGCGGAAATTCCAATCCGCATCCGACAACGTCCCACCCCGCGCGACCCGCTCATCCTGGCGGACAATCTGGCGGCGGGCATCCTCGGCCTTGGAGCGGATCTGGTTAAGATCATAGTCCCGCGGCCAGATCCGCACCCGGCGCAGATGACCCAAGAGCTCTGGTGCCCAGCCCTCCTTCAGCGCCGCTTGCCCCAGCGGATGCGCAAACACCGCCCGGAACAGCGGCGACGCATCATCCGGCGGTGGCTGGATTGCCGCCGCCCATTGCAGGATCTTCGCAGCAATCGGGAACTGATCCTGTCCCTTGCCGCCCGGCATGCTGGCCACCTGTTCTGCGAGCGCCGCGAGGTTCAGATCGTTCATGTACGCCAGCTTGCCGCAGAGGTCCGTGATCATCACATCAAACCGCGCCACCGTCAGCTTGCTGGGCTTAGCAAGCCCAAGCCGCACCAGCGGCTCAATCAACAACTGCCGAACCCGCACCGCGCCTGCCGCCTGTTCCTTCGCATCCATCTCTGCACCTCTTTTCTCAGCAAATCCGAGTTATCCACAGCCACCGAACCCGAACGGTCCCGCGACTGTCCTTCTGTTTTGTTATGTCTCTGTCTCTGTCCCTGTCGTGCAGGACAGTCTGAGACTGTCCGAGACTGTCTTGAACTGTCCGCCGGACAGTCTTGGACACTGTCGGACAGTTATCGGACAGAGCCGGAGCGCGCCTTGCCGAGGTCGAACATATGCGTCGACCAGGACCGCATGGCGCGCTCGATCCAGCTGGCGTTGCGGTATTCACAGCCCTCCTGGACCAGCCATTCGTCCATCCAGCGAATGGCGGCGTCGTTCTTCGCCAGCTCGGCGTGATAGCCGGCCACCGTCATGCGCAAGCGCTGCAACCGCTTGGCGGCATTGGCCGCTTCATGCTTGGCGCGATTGTCTTCCTTGCGCGAAAGCGCCTCGGTCAGTGACCTGAGCACCATCGGATGCATGAGCCGCACCTCGCCGCCCTCGCAAATGCAGGGCGTCCACTTGTGCAACGGCCCGTAATCCAGCTTGCAAAGCGACCGAAAGTGCCCCGGATCAGCCAGCAACAGCTTTGCCAGCGTCTCAAGATCCTGCGGCACAGTGCCCACCGGCGTCTGGTCATAAGCGATATTGATCAGATCGAAGTAGAGCGCCCGGCACTCCGGCGTGCCCTTCAGCCGCATGTCCGAGTTCAGCCAGCGCCGCCGCTCCCACGCCATGAAATAGTGGCTATCGAGCCGGTCCTCGATGCCGAGCGGGTATTCCGGCAGCTCCTCGGTCGAAACTGGCTGCAATCCAACCGCGCCCAGCATCACGCTGCCTCTCCGAACAGAGACGACAACTCATCATCGATTGCATCGATCAGCTGCGGGCCGTTGTCGACCGCATGGCTGCGCGCCATCTTGCGATAGCGTCCAGACCAACCGCGATAGCGGCAGATCTGGGAACAAGTCTGCGTTGATGCGCCGGTGAACGTGGCCATATCCGCCAAGGTGCATTCCCCGGCGCTGTCCTCGATCAGCCACCAGATCTGATAGGCGATCCGCTCGATACGCGGTGAAGTGATCTGAGCCATTAGTGCCTCCCCCGTCCATTGGTATTGTGCCGGGAAGAAAGCTCTCTCAGTATTCCATTCAGATCAGCATGTGCATTTTTGAGGAACTTATTTTGGACACGAATACAATCACAGATACCCTCGAACTCGCCGAAAGCGGCCTGAGGGCGACGAACTCCGTCTTCAACATCGCGGGACGCATCAAGAGCCTTTTCCAGTCGCCGCAAACGGGTAGCGACGAAGAGATGAAAGCCCTGCTTTCCGATCTGACATTGCAGGTGGCTGACGCGAAGCTCGCGAATGCGGAATTGAAGGACAAGCTGACGCAATTGCTGGAGGCGCACAGCGCAGAGCAGCGCACGCTTGCCGAACTTGATGGCTACCGGATCACGCAGACCGAAGCTCGCGGCGTTGCTTACGCTCCAAAGGATATTCCAGAAGATCATCCTGAGTTTCATTTCATTTGCCCGAATTGCTATGAAGATCGGAAAAAGGCCATTCTTCAGACGCAGGGCCCTAAAATGGTCTGCGGGCGTTGCGCGACCACAGTGCAGAGGTGGTTTCCGGGAACAACGGTCGTCTAGCCTTTCCATCAAGCAGCCCTCCTCAGTTCATCCTGAAAGAATGTCGCCGCACCGGGATCGGTCAGGATCATCAGCAAGGCGGTATGGCTGGCCGGCGCTGTCACCGCGCCCCACCAGTTCAGCGCGGTCTGGAAAGACACATCGCAGAATAGCGCCACCTCGCGCGGGCTATGAAACCGCGCGTGGAAATAGGCCGACCAAAGGTCAGGCGCGCTGACCTTCAGCGCATATGGATCAAACTGATTTGACCAAGACGCTTGGTCAGCTGACGTGCCAGGCTGGTCGCATGGCACATCATTGTTCACGATCAGGGTTAGACGCGGGCGGCTCATGCGGCGGTGCCCTTGTCTGTGTCAGCCATGCAAGGCTGAACCCAAATATGGGGTTTAACCGCACCATTCGTTGCGAACTCAATCCGAATAGCCAGTGCAAGTCCTGGCTGCTTATGGCCAGTAGACAAGCGCGAAATCACCCCTTGGGTCACACCGACCCTCGCGGCGAACTCAGATTGGGTGATCCCCGTTTTGTTTAAGTACTCAGAGAGGTTCATCATGGGCGCAATATTCCTGACACGAATATGCCAGTCAAGAATATTTATTCCCGAGGGTGTTTTGCCTCCCCATCAGACTAGTGGGATATTAGCTAGATGAGCGCGACAAAGACACTTCGTCAGCTGAAGGGCTGGAACCAAAGCACCCTTGCGAAAGCAGCGGGGCTGGAGCAATCGACGATTTCCAAGATCGAACGAGGGTGGGATGGAGCGACCATTCGCAGCATGAAGCTCATCTCACAAGCGCTTGAAGTCCCACTCTACCAGTTATTTTCGGAAGAGCAGGACAGCTCCGAGCTCAAGCTTATTGAAGTTTTTCGGAGCCTGTCTGAGGAACGCCAACAGGGTTGGCTGGATATGGCGCAGTCGGTACTAGACCGGAATCAAACAAAGCCTGAATAAACTCATCCAACTGAGCTTGGTTCATTTTGCCAAGCGCGAGCCTAAATTTCTCTTCTTTCATGGTACTTCCTCGACCCTCCCACCAGGGTGGCATGAGTCCGCTTGTTCGTTTTGTGATGTCAAACTCTCAGCACTCACAGCGTCGAGAGCATGAAGAAAGCCCTCTGATCAATAACTCAATAGTCCTCACAGGACTATTTATTCTTGACAGACATATTCCAGACAGGAATATTACCCCCATCAACCGATGGAGGATTGAATGCAAGACATCACCAAGACAGCCCAGCAGATCGCCGGTTCGCCCGAAGATCACCTGAACGAAATCCACCTGTTCACATCCGCTTGGGCAGCGATGAAGGCAGCGCGCGGACAGGGCTTCAACCCTGCCCGCCTGCGTCCCCAGCACATCATCGAAGGGCCAGCGCCCTCACCGGAGCCAACTGACATGGTTCTGGATCGCGTCGGGCACCGGGTTCGCGAAATCATGCAGGACCGGGGCATCCAATCACATCGTCGCAATGCGGCGTGAGGCAAGGCGCAACCGAAACGGTCCACCGTTCCTAGCGGCCAACATGGCTCATCTAGGACAGATCCCACGGGCACCGCCCAACAGCCAATAACAGCACCACTCACCACATGGGTTTGAGGATTGACCATGTGGTTCTGTGCAGAGGTTTCGCACCCGTCTTGCGGTGCGGATCAGGCGCGGGCGGCTCAATCCTCCAAATTGCCCACCGCCCGCGCACCATAACGTCCCCGATCACGCGGCCTGAAACTGGCCCGTGACGAACTGGCCGGAGCTTCGGCTTCGGCCCTTTTTCTTCAGCATGAGGGCAGTCACCCCGCCCAAGCCTGTGGAGCATCCAATGCCATGTCCGAACTCTGAAACCAGCTTCCCGTCCGGGGCGCGCGCAAGTTCCACCACTCACGCAACCAACAAAGAGCGCGCGCCCATCCCGTCGGAGACCTCAGATTTGATTGGAACAAAGCTCAGCAACTCGCCCGCGCAACTGGCGGGCATTCTCTGCAATGATCCGCAGTTCCAGAAGTTTGCTGCCATCCGAAGCGGCCTTCCAGATCAGCAGATCAACGCCAGCGCTGCGGCCGAGTACCTGCGCACGGTCTGCAACATCATCACGCGCCGCGATCTCGACTTGCGCGGCGAGGCTTACAATAAATTCAATGCTCTACGCACTGACTTTGATGCGTGGCGCGGACGGATCGCAGCACCGCGGGAAGGCTCTCACAATGGCTAAAGCACTGGTTGCCTGCGAAACCAGCGGCATCATGCGCCGCGCCCTGGCAGCGTTGGGCCATGATGTCTGGTCCTGTGACATTTCCCCCGCCGAAGACCGATCCAACCGCCACATCATCTGCGACGTGCGGGATGGCATACTGCACGAGGGCTGGGATCTGCTCGCGGTGATGCACCCACCCTGCACCCGCCTCTGCAGATCCGGGCGGCGCTGGATGTCAGGACCAGGCAAGTGGACCCACCCGAAGAAGCTACCCAGGGGGCGGTCATGGGCGGAACTGAAAGCTGAATTCGAGCTTGGCGTGGATATCTTCACGGCCTGCTGGCTCGCGCCCATTCCCTGCCGCGCTATCGAGAACCCGACAATGAACGACCTCGCCCGCGATCGCATGCCTGCGGATCTGCCGGCGCCCGATATCGTCCAGCCCTTCCAGTTTGGCGATCCCGCCTACAAGGCGACCGGATGGTATCTCGATGGCCTTTCACCGCTGCGAGAGACGAACCGCCTGCCAGAGCCGGAACGACTGTCCGCAGAATGGAAGCGCTGGAACCATGTGCATCGCATGCCACCCAGCCAAGAGCGCGCCCGCCTCCGCAGCCGATCATTTGAAGGCATGATGAACGCCGCGGCCCGCCAGTGGGGCGATGAAGCGGACAGGCACCGCTCTCTCGCCGCCTAACTCCCGCCCCAAATGACACACACCGTCGCGACATCGGAGACAAAGATGGAAACTGCATTCTTTCTGATGGCCCAATATGGTCAGCCCGTCATCCCGGTTGATCGGTTGGTGAAGGACTATTTCAGCCACCTCACACTGCGGAGCTTCTTGCGCAAGGTAGACGAGGGCAATCTGCCTATACCGCTAGTGCGTATGGAAGACAGTCAGAAAGCTACCAAAGGCGTCCATATCAACGACCTTGCAAAGTATCTCGACGATCAGCGAGCAAAGGGCCTTCGGACATTCAACCAGATGTACAGCTGAGCCAATGGCCGCAGGAAGCACAATCACGACATTCACATGAGGCGTAGCTAGAGTTTTCCTGCATGCGCGAAAGATTTCACGAGAGCCGGCTTTTATGTCTGCTTGGATCGGCTAATCAAGCTTCGCTCCGCGCAAGTTGCAACGTTTGCAAGCTCAGCCTACTGGTGTGTTCAAGCTGGCATATTCTCCACGCACACTCCGCAGTGCGCCGTCATTCGCTGCTCGATTAGATTTGAAAGGCTCGAATAGGCACCGTAGTTATGCTTGCTTTCTTCTTCCAATTCGACTGAGACATTCGCCTATGCAACGATTTGACAGGGAATGTCGACCATACACATTGACTTCTGCTAGGTACGTCTTTCCGAAGGATTCATCAGCGACCCGCGCATTCGGTCAACCTTCCAGAAGGTCGTTCGCGATTTCACTGGTGTCAAAAATACGCGCTTGGCGCACCTTCTCTAAGACCTGCAATCGATACCGTTGTTGACGAATCTGATCCAGAGAGACGACAGAACTCGGCACAGTACATACCGTACCTAAGGCTTCGGATGAACTCTCTGCGCATGGCAAGGATTTGAAATCAAAGGATAATTGCTCATCACTTGTGGTCACATCAATCTCCCCTTCAAGCCCTCTACGCGAGGGATGCGATTACGTACTCTTCGTACTTTGTTGCAGCATCTAACGGCATCACGAGCCGAGGCAAAGCATTTTTTGTGTCACCAGGTAGGAACGAACCTCGCTCTCCCTTCCTTTCACGCTCAGATCTGAAAAACTTCAGATAGTTGCGTGGCGAAATGCCATCGAACTGGCGAAACAGCACCTTATCGACTCTTTCAGCAGGGTCCTCGGAGATCGCATCATTGTGCAGGGTGATAGCCATACTTTTTAAGTATGGCTCAATATATACGACTTCCTTGATACCAGCAGCCACGATGTGTCGAGCACAATTGTGGCACGGATAGGTATTGGTGTAGAGTGTAGCTCCTACAAGCGAATGTTTCCCCTCTCTGGCCACCGAAAGTATAGCTTCCATTTCCGCATGTATTGACCTTGAAAACTCGATCAACGCATCGACGGGGGAACCCATTAAGGACGTTCGTATTTCTTCAATTTTAGTTCTACTCTTCACATAACTTGAATCGGCAATAATCTCCGAAATCTTATCAACAATGTCATTACGGGTGCTTTCGTTGTGGCATTTAAAGCCGTCCCAAGCGTAGCAGCGATTATCAATATTTTCAAATTGGCGTTGATCCTCGTCATAGAGACCGCCTCCAAAACGTGGCACATCGTTCCAACCTAAACCTATAAACTCACCAGATTCTGAAACGATTGCAGCTCCCACTTGCCTCGACAGGCACGCGGAATTCCCCGCAATCGCATTGGCTTTGAACATTGCGGCTTCAGATTTCGTCGGAGTGTTGACTCCAATATCAAAACAAAGATCCGTTAAACGTCTCACTTTCCCTTTAAGGGCATCTAAATCACTATCATTCGAAACAAACCAGTCTGATTTGGTGAATATTTTTCGTGTTGCCTGCCCAAATTGGTGCTTTTCACCAAGATCTTTCTCGAAAAGGACCCCAATGGCTTTCGGATCCATAAGGGGGACATCAAGCCTCTTGGCTCGTTGACTGTCTGGCGCAAATACACCCACAACAACCAAAGTATCTCGATAGATACTGCGAAGGAGCTTCAACTCTTCAACATTCTTGATGGAGTCGATAATATAAGCATTCCTCTTTGGAATAATGTTTCCATCGGAGTACCCTCCGAGAGAGGTTCTAAGCTTGTGTATTTTTTCGATTACACGCTTAATCAGATATTCTTCTCCGAACCTTTCTCGTATCGCATTCCCGGCTTCCTGAGATCTCTTTAGGTAGCCCTGAAAGTTAGATCTTTCTGGAATATCAACTCCGACCAAAACAGCACTTTCGCGAATAATTTCTGAAACAGTGATAACTTCGGGGACGGTATATTCATATCTGCTTTGAAGCTCGGATTTGATATGCGTCGCAACTGTTGTGCAGCCTGATCCCACAGGCCCGACCATGGCGAATACTAGTTCTTGGGACAGACGCTCATCAATCGACCTAGCTTTGGGAACGTTGCTAGACCCTGATTGCTCAGTCGGCAGTTCTGATTTCTTGGAAGGTAGTGTCAAGCCCGATCCTCGTGATTATCACATTTATTCTTTTGTCTCAATCCTCACATGTCCCATAGAGGTCGGTCAATCTGATTCTGCTTCGGACATGTCAGAGAGCTGATATTGGTTCGTTTACAATGCCGCACCGCGACCATTGCCGACGAATCCTTTACATTGAGGTGATTCAATTTTCGTAGACGAAGACAACGGACGCTTTTGTACTTATAGTTCGTCACACAAAAAGGGCGGCGCGTGATGTGCGAGTGGAAGACTATGGTCAACGCGGCGACCACTTGTGGATGGGTTTCTACAACGTAACCTCGCGAGGAGGCGTGCTTCACCATCATCAATTGCAGACTTGCGTCAGAATGGGAGCGGACAGCCCAATCCGACCGTACCTATCTTTCGACCAGTCGGGGAGCGGAGGTTTTCTGCGGCTGAGAAGTAGTAGTTGACAATGTCAGAATATCGACATTCAAAATTCTACTCGACGCTCCTAATAAGATCTGTCTCAGCAGGTTTTTTCTTACGTCCATCCCGCCAGTCCTCCGCAATTTTTCCCCGAGAAGTCAGGCCAACCAATTTGTCTTTGAGTTCAGTTCGACGGAGATAGAGGTCTTGCTGAACGAGAGCAGATAGCTGATCAAACTTTAGGCCAGCGGGGTGCTGGGCGAGCAGCCTAAGTAGCTCGCCGTCCGCTCGTTCTAAATGGCTCATTCGCGTTCTCAGGTACGGCCCGGTGACATCCAACTGTTCACCTATTCTTCCGAAAAGATCATCTTGCGGGGGTTGCTTCTTGTTGAAACGCTGGCGATCATAATCTGACAAAGCCTGAAACTCTGCTGTACGCATGGTCTCCATACCCATTGGATGGTTGGTTGCGAACGCCAAGTTGAAGTGAATCTGTTCTTTGTCCGGGTTGTGAATGGGAGAGAAGCCTGCAAATCGATAGCCTAAGTCTGCACGTAGCATCTTCAGGTATTCTGCTTCAACGTCCTTAATGCCGGCACCGGTATCTAGCAAATACTGAGCTCGCTTTGCACCGACGAGCCCTACAAGAGCTGCTTCTTTGTCTGAATGATCGCCTGTAACAAAGCGTTCCATGAACGAGCGCATGAAGTTTACAATGATCTCGCTAGATCTGTTGCCAAAAAGTTTAAGAGCGGACGGGGGAAACCCTGTATACCCTGTAGGATCAACAAACAAAAGTTGGTAGGTATTACTCGCAGCTTTTCGGATTGCGATTGCGTTTTCTGAGAACTCTCCCTGGAACGTTTTTATCTCAATCAATGGAAATTCACCTCGAGCTCTCGCGATAAATTCTTCAAGGCGAGCATATGTGCAGGGGTCTTTTTCATTGAAAATGCATCTGATCTGAGGTGCTTGTGACGAATGCCCTCTCGCCTCGGCGACATCAGAGAGGGTGCGAAGCGATATCCCAATCGAAGTGTCCGACAAATTTTCGGTATCGGCGTTTTTCCATGGCCCAGAAAAGCCATCTATGAAATCTATGCTTTTCCATGCCGAAAGTATTTTGTTGGAAAATGGCTTTAGATACCTTCTTAAAATATCATGCTTAGCGTGGCTCTGCTCGCGCCCATTGTACAAATCGCTCAAATCGAATCCTCTTGGCTCTACCAGAGGTAGTTATCCAGACCAACGCGTTCTGGGCAAGCCATCATGCTGGAGGCCGTCGAGGGTACGGCCTGCCGCCTTCTTTCCTACACGAAACATCTTAGTGCCATCTTGCGCGTGCTTCATGCGGCGCGCTGGAAGATTTTCACCTTGTCCTGGCGCCCAGTCGCCCCACTGTTTAAAATGGAATGCAACCTCACTTTCCATGCATTGTTCGTGAAGAGAACGGAACCACTCGGGTGAAGCTGGCCTCGCTTTCGGACCACTCTCGCCACCTGTAATCACCCAATCAATCGTTGAGCCAAGCCAAGGCCTAATTGAGAGCGGACCAAGTAAGGGTTCAGCCGAGATAAAGCGCACTTTAGCTGGGATCGCTTCAAGATACGGTAGAAGTTCTTCGGCGCGATGCTGCATCTCGACGGTAGTGCCGAGCCAAACGTTATCTGGCCATTGGGTCGACCAAACTGCCATTTTATCAACGTTCTGCGGGCGCTTGGTGAGGAGCAGCCAATCCAAGTTTGGAGTTTGTTCGATAAGCTCAAAGAGGCGCGCGCGATGCGGTAGCAGTTCTTCTCGATCTTCAAAGACGTCAGCCATTGAGGCGCAAAAAACGCGGGGCCGCTCAATTGCTCCTTCTGCCTCACGGTTCCATTTTAGCGGTTGCATCCAATGATTCTTGCTCATTACACGGCGCTGAGGTTTGGGTCCCCAAACATTTTGCCCCACGCGCTTAGCCCACGTCTCGGCGTAGCAATGCTTGCAAGCTTCAGAGACTTTTGTGCATCCCCACCACGGGTTAAATGTATGAGTCGTCCACTCGATCTTAGAATTCGCGCCCATGGAATTTCCTCCAATTCATGTGGATGTTCTCGCATAGTTCTCCCGCTATGGGAAGTGTTCTGAGGTTTTGCGACAGGTATACGTGATGGTCGTCCCGCGCCAGTGATCCTAAACTCCGAGGAGCGCGCACTCTGGCTTTCTGACAGTGATCAGTTGCACGACCTCGGAAGCAACGCACGCCTTCAGCATCATCAGGTTCGCAGCTTTGTCGTGCAGGACGTCGGCCGGAGTTGATAGAGACATCCAAACGGCTTTACACAGGACAATCGAGGTAGGCATACAGTCGCGGAAAGGACATGAACCCCCTACAGTGATGAGCACTATTCCGCTGAGCAAGAAACCATAATTCGCTCCGCTTTGGACGAGCGAAAGCAGCGCGCAGGAAAGCGGGCCTTGCAAATCCTGTCAGTCTCTGCAGACAGCTATCTTTGTGTTTCAGGGTGTCGCCCACGCCTTCTCCTACAACAGCGCCTCAAAAGCGGCTCTCTCGTCTGGTGATCAACACTAGACTCACCATTCAAAGTAGTGTTCTTTCCCAAAGCATATTTTTAAGGATTAGTCATGAAAACAATCGCCATCTTCAACAACAAAGGCGGTGTTGGCAAAACAACGTACATGTATCACGTCGCGCACCTGCTTGCGGCACGTGGGAAAACGGTACTCATGGTCGATTGTGACAGCCAATGCAATCTCACTGCCTATAGTCTTCGAGATCAGGATATTAAGAAATCTTGGGCGAAAGACGGTAACAGTATATTCCGCAATATCGAGCCCGTGTTTCAAGGTTTAGGCGACATAAGAGATCGAAAGCCTTCACGTGTCGTTAATAGCAGGGGAGAACTATATATCATTCCCGGCGACCTTCAATTGACTGATTTTGAAGATACACTCGGCGACACGTGGAACGCGGCTCGTGGTGGCAGTGAGGCAGCCGTAAGGGCACAGTCTGCAATTCATCGCTGCATTCTAAACGCTGGCGCCAAGGTGAACGCAGACCTAGTTTTAATTGATCTCGGACCGAACCTAGGCGCTCTAAATCGTTCAGTTCTCGCGTCTGCTGACTATTTCATTACCCCTGTTGCTCCAGATTTATTTTCTCTGCAAGGAACTGAAAATCTGGGTAGGAAACTAGCCGCATGGCGGCAAGGATGGGATCAAGTACACAGTAGCTCTACCTCTCTAGGTTTCCCAATTCCTGCCGGAAAAGCAAAATATCTCGGTTATGTCATACAGCAGCATAATGTCAGATCAAACCCAACAGGCATGACTAAAGGCTGGGAAATATATGGGAAAGAACTATTCCCCGCCATCAAGAAAAATATCATTGATACGTTATCACCCTCTGGTCAAGTGATCGACTGGGGTGAAGGTGACTTTGAGCTAGGTAAAATTCAAAACCTACACAGTCTGATTCCCTACTCGATGGATGCGAAAAAGCCGATCTTCTATTGCAATGGATCAGATGGCTTGAATGGCTCACATATAACGAAGGCAAGAGATAGCTCTCAGTTATTTATGGACATCGTCCAAACGCTAGAAGCAGTTATAGATCCAGAATTTTTATGATTTCTTCCTCCGCATCAAGTCAAGGCTAATAGGAATGAATTGTAAGCTGGCTCCTATCCGTAGGTGCCAGTTTTACGTCGCAACCTGAAGGAACATATTTATGGACTAGTTCCAGTCGTGCGCTGCGTCTGGCACGAATGAAGGCGCAGGACCCTTCGTGCCTGCTGACCAATCAATGCATCATTACTTCGAGGCGGTCGCAACGTTCCCTGCCCTTGAATTTAGCGATCAAGACTAGACCACTATGTACGCTAGAAAGAAGCCAATCGAAGCCATGAACATCTTCTTCGAATACCCTCCCCAATCCGTTGCGTTGATCCCATTCAGCCCCCTGAACAGGGCGCAATCCCCAACAGATCCCCAACGCAGAACAAACACCAAGCACAACGCGTTGTTTAAATTGCGAAAAAATTAATACCGCAACTATCCATCATAGGCGCCACCGACAACCGCGCAGACCGCCAAAGCCCTGATTTTCCTGCGATTTCCTTGCTCATCGTAAGATTTCCTTGACCGTCAAACTAGCCGATTATTGCATATTTTTGCATGTTCTGGCGCGTCCACCTAAAAATGATGGGAATTGTTCGGGGAGAGTCTGGGACATGCCAGTCGTTGAAGCTGTGAGAGCCGATGGCTCGAAGGCCTATCTGGCACAAATTAACATTGTACGAAAGGGAGAGCGCGACCGGGAGAACCGTACTTTCGACAAGAAACGACATGCCGAGCAATTGATAAAATCGAGATCCAAAAACATCAGAGCGCTTGTCGAGAATGCTCAGGGTCATGCGTAGAAACGCAAGAGTACTCGCTAGACAGATCAAAACCCATATTTCCGTAGCAATATCAATAAGTTCACAAGTTCGACATGGCTCTGTCACATATCCTTTGAACATCGAAGTTAAAGACGCGGCTGACACTTTTACCAAAAGGACAAAATTCGTGCCCAAAGCCAATTCCGCCCTGTCGCGCCGCGCGTTTCTCACCTCCAGTGCAGCAGGTCTTGCCGCATTCTCCTCGATCATCGCCTTTCGCGCCAATGCGCAGGCGGCCGCGGGCGAGCTGCTGATGGTGCCGGCAACACCAAACCCTCATGGCACGATAGAACGTCTGTTCCTGTTGCACGGCGACCCGCTTGCCGGCCCGATCCGCAAGATCGTGACGGAAACCGGCAACCCCGTGCCCGCGCCGACGATGGAGTCTGGTGCGCGGCGCGTGCTGCGGCTGATGCATTTCAATGATATGCACAACCACATCACCGATATGCACGACAAGCGCGGTGACACGCACCGCATGTCCCAGATCGTGCGTCGTATGCAGGAGACCCGCGCTGCTGCCGCCGAGAACGAGGTCGTGCTGTTGCTGGGCGGCGGCGACGATCATACCGGTTCGGTCTTTGATGAGCTGCTGGGCTGGGAGCCCGAGGAATTCGTCGCGGATGCGGGCTACCGCGTGAACTCAGCCGCAGGTGTCGATGTCGCGGTTCTCGGAAACCATGAATTTGATCGCGGTGCGGAAATGCTGCGCCTCGGCATCGAAAAGGATGCCCGTTTCCCGCTGCTGTCGGCCAATGTCCACAGCTCCGCGCATATCGCGCGTGACCGCGACTACACCTCTGCCGCGGTGGCGGAAGTGAAAGGCATGCGTATCGGCTTTATCGGGCTGACCACTCAGGTCGACACCCGCATCGGTCAGCCAGATGACCCCGACATGGGCGTCGCAAGCCCGGTCGAGGCCGTCCGCAATGTCCTCCCCGCGCTGTCGCAGATCTGCGATGTGGTGGTGATCCTGTCCCACTGCGGCTATGGCACCGGCCAGAGCCGCTCGGGCAAGGCGGGTGCGGACCGCATGATCGGAGAGGGCGATTTCGACATCGCCGCCGCAGCAGGTCCGCTGACGGACAAGCCGGTGGTCCTGATCGGGGGGCATTCTCACACCCGCCTGAACGCCGAAGGCCTGAACCCCGACAACGTCATCGATGGTGTGCTGATGACGCAGGCCGAGGCAAACGGCAAGTATCTGGGCGAAATCACAATGTCGCTGGCTGCGGACCAGGGCCGCACAGGCTGGTTTACCCATGTCGGCCTGCATCCGATCAAGTCCCGCGATGATCGGGTCGCCACCGATGATCCGAAGTTCGATACTCTTGAGAAAGAGGACGATTACGACGCCGCATTTGAAGAGGCCCATGTCGCGCCGCTGCGTCTGGCACTGCAAAGCAAGCTGGCCGAGGCCATCGGCACCGTCACCGCAGGCAACGCCGTCAGCACCGCCACCGTCGAAGCGGAACGCTATGTCGGGGAAAATGCGCTGCTGAACTTCATGAACGACGCGCTGGTGAAACGCTCGGATGGTTTTGCCAATGGCACGGTCGACCTGGCTCTGTTCAACGCCACCGCGATCCTGTCCGGTGTGGCGCAGGGACCGCTGTCCTTTGGCGATTGGTATGATGTGATGCCCTATGCCGACCAGGTGCATATCGCCACCATGACGGGCGCGCAGATCCACGAAATGCTGCAATCCAACGCCAAGCGGATTGTGCGCCCAGAGGAGGCCGACGCCCTCGATTTCAGCGGTTTCATCTCGCGTGGCTTCCTGCATTTCTCTGACGGCTTGCGCTATCGCCTCGTGCTGGGCGACACGGTGGCGGACGCCCGTGCCGAGGACATCACCCTGCACGGTCAGCCGCTCGACAGCATGTCCGAACGCCAGTTCCGGGTGGCCTTCAACAGCTATGTTCGGCTTGGCGGGTTCTCCGAGGCCTGGAATGGCAAGGCCATCGGCGCAGGGGTGCCCGGTCAGATCCAGGGCATGGACCTGCGTGGTCTGGAGTATGAGGAAAGCGGTCTGGTCTATCGCAATGAGATCATCGCTCAGATCCGTCAGGACGGTGGGATCAGCGCCGACGCAGCCACGCTGGACGGACGTCTGACCGTCGCCTGACCGTCCAATGTCACCCAAGGACATCGAAACCCTGGCCAGATGCTCCGGCCAGGGTTTTTCTGCCTGGCGCAATTGCAGCGTTCAGTCCACAGCCTTCCAGTCAATAACGATCAGAGCAAAGGATGTTTGTGTCCCCCAAAACCTGCCAGACCGCGCGCGGGGCATGAGAACGCCTGCCACTTAGACAGTCCTCACCGCCCTGCCCCGTTTTTCGGCCTATAAAACCAGCGCCTTGTTGTTCTTGACATGACGCGCGGCGAGAGAACGGGCCTGACGGCCATTCAGCAAGAGACGTGCGCCGTCGGGGGCGCAAAAACCGGACCGTGCGCGCAGTTGCGGAAAGATCGAAAATATCTCCTCCCGCGCCTCGGCACTGATGCCTTGAACCGCCATCGGCCCAAGGTAGAGCGACTCTGTCTGGGCCCCGTTCGAGGTGACAATCTGATGCGTGTCGAAGGTGAAGTGGTAATATGTGACGTCACTGATATCCGTTGCAACGTCAATGCCCTTGGCTTCCAAGAGCTGTTTCGCCGCCGCCAGAACCTCGTTGGTGCCAAACATGCGCTGCGCGATCTTGGACCGCACAAGCACCCGGTGTTGCGGTGACACCAGAAGATCACGGGACGGGGTATCATTGCCAAGGGCGCCCGCTTTGATCCGGATCGGGTAGAGTTTCGGGTCCGCAACAAGTGCCGCCGCGCTTACCGTGCGGGAACCGATCCAGCGGATCTTCTGTAGTCCGGCGTCGCGGGTCATCACCAGATCGCCCGCTTTGAGGCGCTCTACCGCGGTCTGGCCCATGTGCGTCTCGATCAGCGTGCCCGCCGCGAAACAGACCAGAACCCCACCAACGCTGGCATGGGAATAGGCGTCGCTGTTGCTATCGATACCCAGGCTTCTGAGCGGCGTGTCCGGGGGCGGCACATCGCCGATAAAGACGAGGTAATAGCCATCCTCCCCCGCATCATTAAGATCCGCATCATTGTTCAGGTCAACATCAACAACGCCGATCTGATAGACGTTCGTCCCGTCGCTGACCTCGAACACATAATCCATGATGGCATGCCGTTCGGTGCCACCGATATTTGTGGTCTGCTGTCCGGGCTGGCCGATCACCTGGCTTGGAGAGACCGTTTCGTTTGTCGGGTCGCCGTTGTAATTGATGGCGTTGTCATCTTCTTCGCGGACAACATGCGAGGTGGTGCTACCGGAATAACTCCAGATAGCCCCCCGAGGCGGCGCAACATTATAGGTAAACCCGGATCCGTTCACGGCGCTTTGCGTGCCGAAGATCGTCTGAGTGTAGTTGTAATAAATCGCCATATTGAATGCGTTCACGCGCTAGGGGCAACCGTGGATCGGTCGGGGATTTTGACTGCTGTCTTTAACTATAATTTAAAGATTTGTCACTTTCACCCTCAAACTCACACATATTCGGCGAGGGTGCCAACCGTGCAACTCACAAGGCATGTCGCGGTACTCGCGGGGAAAACTTGGAGTTTTCGCTCGGGCACGGCGCGCTGCCAACGACATCGTGATCGCGGCAGTACACGCCAAATTGTCGGTCCTCGCCCCCTGCCCGCTATGCGTTTTTTAATCCTTTGCCGTCATACCAATTCCCAAAGACGCATATGGCACTCTGGCAGAACCAACCACACCCCGTCAGGAGGAGGCGCTCGACCGCCCCATCACACAGCCCCGGCTAACGTCAAACCCAAGGGTTTCATTGAATGACTGTCCCTTTCTCGCGAGGCACCTCTCGTCCCCTATATGAACAGGCCGTTGCTCTTTTGCGGGGGGGCGCGTTTTTGCATGCTGAGGGGATGATGCAGCGGTCTCTCGTCGAAGAAGGTGAAACAGCTCTCAGCTATCATTACCTTTCTGAGATCCTGTCGCGCTTGCCCGATCGCGTCGAAGACGCCCTGCAGGCCCAGCAACAAGCCGCTGATATCGCAGGCGATCACCCTATTTTCCTGGCGGCTCTTGGCCTTCGCCTGCATGACGCCGGCAAGGATGCCGCGGCGCTCGATGTGCTGGAACGTGCGCTTGTGATTGACCCGAACTGCCCGCTTGCATTGCCCTGGGCGCTTCGACTGCGCCGTCGTTTTCTGCGCTGGACGGATGAGGCGCAGGAAGACCAGGGCATCCGCACCACGCTGAAGAGCGGACGCCTGATCGATCCACTGATGCTGCTGTCGTTCATCGACGATCCAGAGGTGCAGCAGGCTCACTCGCAACCCAGTGCAGCGGTTGCGCGGAGCGCGGACCATGCGCCAAAGGCCCCGCCCGGCAAACTGCGGATCGGCTATTTCTCCGCCGACTTTTGCGAACATGCGACCATGCATCTGATTGCCGGGATGCTCAAAGCACATGATCGGACGCGGTTTGAGTTCTATGTTTATGACTTCCTCCCGCAACCACAGAGCCGCTATCACACGCTGATACGCGATTTTGCCGATATCTATCACGACATCTCACAGATCGACGATGCCGAGGCGATCACGCTGGCGAGGTCAGATCAACTCGACATAGCGGTCGACCTCAAGGGGCTGACGACCGACTGTCGCCCCGTCCTTTTCGAACATCGCATCGCCCCGATGCAAGTGTCGTTCCTGGGCTTTCCGGGCACAACAGCCATCCGTGAAATCGACTTCATGATTGCCGATCCTATTACCATACCGGCGGCGGAGGAGAGGTTTTACAACGAGCAGATCCTTCGCATGCCCATATGCTATCAGCCCAATGACAATACGCGCCCTGTGCCCGAGGCAGACAATCTGCGGGCAAAATACGACCTGCCGGAAGACAAGTTCATTTTTGCGAATTTCAACCACCCGCATAAGGTCGGACCACGGGAATTTGGGGTCTGGATGAACATCCTGCGGCAGGTGCCCGACGCCGTCCTTCTGTTTTATACCGGCGCGCATGACCTTTCGGTCGAGCTTGCGCGGCAGGCACGCCGTCACGAGATTGATCCATCACGGATCTTGCCTTGCGGAATAATGACGCAGACGGCGCATATCGAACGACTGGCGCAGGTTGATCTCTGCCTCGATTGTTTTGCCTATAACGCCCACACAACCGCGTCCGACGCGCTCTGGGCCGGGGTTCCCCTACTCACGCTGTGCGGGCGTCAGTTCTCTGCGCGTGTTGCGACCAGTATTCTCTCGGCCGCCGGCGTTCCGGAATTGTCGACAAACTCGCTCGAAGACTATGTCGACCAGGCCGTTCGTCTGGCCGTCTCACCTCACGAGATCAACGCGCTGAAACACACCCTCCGGCGGAACCGCAGCTCTTGCGCACTGTTCGACACGAAGACTTGGACCAGAGATTACGAGGACCTTTTGGCCGGGGCCTACCTGAGGGGCGCATCGAACAGTCCGGCCTAACAACGGCCCGGCGCGGTCTAAAACGCATGCGCGCCAGAAACCGGTCTGACGTGATCGGAGCGTTCGAGAGATGCGACCTCCGCCAAGGCAGAAGCGGCGGGGTGGACGCCGCATCTGTTGCACTGACCGCGATCGGTGCCTTGGTTGTCTTGGGCTAAAATGCGCTCAGCGACGTTAGGTGATTGAAAACAGGCGATCAAAAGACGATATCGGGGGGACAAAGAAGCGAGGGATTCGATGCGACGCAAGGACGGGATACGACATCGGCCGTCCTTATCGTTGCCCATACTGCGCACGCTTCGCAGCCAGCATCAGACCGGCGCGCTCACCCTCGGAAGCCTTCTCTCTGGCCTTGGGGAGCGATCATTTGGCTGGGCGATCGTGGTGTTTTCATTGCTGACGCTACTCCCGCTCCCCCCCGGTTCAACGCTGATCACCGCGCTGCCCCTTCTGGTGACCACCGGGCAGATGATGCTTGGCTACCGGTATGTTAGCCTGCCCGGTCCGCTCGCCCGGCTGCGTCTGGACCAGAGCAAGATGCGCCACACGGTGTTACGTCTGCGTCCCATTACCCGACGGATCGAGCGGATCCTGACCCCGCGCGTAACGATGCTTTTTGCCCGGCGGTATGATCGCCCTCTTGGACTGCTGCTGTTCCTGATTGCCTTTGCGCTGTTCATCCCAGTGCCGCTGAGCGGGTGGTTTCCGGCGATCGCGCTGTTCGTGTTTGGCGTCGGGCTGGTTGAGCGTGATGGCTTGGTTGCCATGCTGGGTCTGCTCCTCGGAGCGGCCTCAGTCCTGCTCACGGTGGTGATCCTGACCTCGCTTGCTGCGGGCGCCGACGCGCTGATCCACTAGACCAGACCGGGTCTCACCGCGGCTGTTCGCTCTCCACCCCATCTGCTGCACTGATCTCGACCCGATTGCGGCCCGCCGCCTTGGCCCGCAGCAATGCGGCATCCGCGCGGGCACGCAGCGTCTCTGTGCTATCGCCTGCGTTTGCAATCGCAAGTCCAATGGAAACGGTGATCCCGTCTATATGCTGCCCCCGGAAGGAAAAGGAGGTGCTTGCCACGCTCTGGCGAACATCCTCTGCCAACTGATGCGCACGCTCTGAGTCGTAGCCCGGCAGAAGGACCACAAACTCTTCGCCCCCAAAGCGATAGCAGGTGCCATGCCCCTCTGTGATGCGGGCCAGGATGCCGGAAAAGGACTGCATTACCGCATCACCGGCATCATGACCGAACTCGTCATTGAAGCGTTTGAACCAGTCGATATCGAGCATCAAGCAGGCCAACGGCGCCATCAACCGCCCTGTCGCGTATCGTATGAGCGCTGCATCGAGGGAGCGCCGGTTGAGCAACCCGGTGAGCGGATCACGTTCCACCAGCTGCGTCATCTGATCGCGCAGTTTCAAGTTCACCGCCGTCAGAGCGATATTCTCCGCGATCAGCTCCAGATACAGCTGATCGTCCCGGATCATCTTGGCGTCGCCCCCACGGGCGTCGAAGCTCAGCAATCCCACCGTATCGCCCTGGGCGGAAAGCGGAATGCACAAGGCTGCGGCCTTGCCCGCGCCGAGGTGGGCGCAGCGCATATCCTCGCCCTCGTCAAAGTTACTGCCATGGGTACGTCCCCGGCGCAGCCCCCAGCACGCCTCAGTTTCGAACTCCTGCGATGGCGACAGGTCGCTCTGCCAACGCGCGACACATTGCAAGGCACCGGTCTCGTCATCTCGTAGAAAGATCCCGCCAGAGAGCTCCGGAAACATCTGCGGCGCATAACATGCAAGCACGCGCGCCATTTCCGACAGGGACTGGCAGGCCTGCAGCCGGTGCATCATCTGCAAGATCAAATCCTTGATCTTGATATCCCGACGCCGCTCCGCATCCAGACGCTCCCGCTCCAGCCCGTTCTCGCGGAAGATATGGATCGCCGAATTCAACTCACCAATCTCGTCCCGACGTCCGTCCAAGGGAACCTCGACCGCGAAATCCTGACTGGCGAGACGTTTGACAATGCCGGTCATGCGCGACAGTGGCAGTGACACCCGACGCCGCAGAACAAAATAGAGCACAGCGAGAAACACCGCCGCGGTGAAGGACAGCATGATCCGGGCCGCAAGGCCGAACAGGTTGCTGCGCGCTTGCGCGGCGATCAGATCCTGGTCGGTACGAGATCGCACCATACTGCGAAACTGTTGCACATCGTCGATCAGCTTGACGTGGTCGCGATAATGTTCAGCCCCGAATAGGATCTCTTGCGCGGTTGCAGCATCGCCCGCCTGATAGGCCTTGACCGCCTCCAGCTCCATGTCTTCCAGCGCATCCACATCGGTGTTGATCCGCTTTAGAAACGCCTGTTCCTCCTCCGTCGCCCCCAGCGATGCAGCCGCTCTTGCAGTCGCTTCAAGCTGGTGCTCTACCGTGTTCGCATCGTCAAAAGCCTGCAAATGGGCGAGATCTCCGCGCATGACATAAAGACGTACCTCATCGGTACGCAGCTCGGCGCCGATTGCCAGCTCCTCACCCAGCTCATTCAGAGCAAGATGTACGCTAACCGCGCGGCGTTCCTCGCGCGCACTATTGGCGGCCGCGATAAACGCGATACCCGAAACCGCCGTGAGAACCACGGTTACACCATAGGCCCAGTTCGTTATCGTGCTGATCTTCATGCGATTTTGTCCAGATTTGCCGCATCCACCTTGCAGAGCACTTGCACTGGTACAATTGGAAATCGGCTATTTTCGAACAATTGGAATGTGTTGTGGTTTGAACGCCACCCCGCCACCACGTTTCACATCCGAACCAGGCACTCCAAGCAGTGAAATCTCCTGCCGGACCGAGAGAGCGACCCCTGATGCGTTTCGATTTATCGAAACCAGCGCGTTTTAGACGCTCGCGCAGAAGGGATCTGTTAGGATCTTTTTGCTACCCAGAGTCACACGCCAGTCCGTTTTCGGACGTAGACACTGACGAAGTGGTACATGTACATGTTTTTGCGAAAGTCCCGAGAAACCGCCCAATCCAGTCAGAATGATGACCGTAAGTTGCGCGAGATGATTGAACGGACACAAGCTGTTATCGAGTTTGAGACCGACGGTACCATCATTCGAGCGAATGATAACTTTCTCGAAGCAATGGGATATTCACTGGACGAAATTCAGGGCAAGCATCACAGCATGTTTGTCTACCCGAGTTTCGTCAAATCCGACCGATACCGCCAAATGTGGCAAGATCTGGCGGACGGGATTCCGCAAACGGATCAGTTTCCACGACTTGGCAAGGGGGGAAAGGTTGTCTGGATCATGGCAACATATGCCCCTATTATCGCCGAAGATGGCACGGTTGAGCGTATCATCAAGATTGCCAACGACATTACCAAGCGCCGCATGGAGATCCTCGGCATCGCATCCGCGCTCGAACAGCTGCGCGACGGCAACCTGACCCATCGCTGCGCTCCATCTGAATTGGAAGATATCGGCAGACTGTCGAGCGCCTATAACGAGGCCGTGGACGCCCTGAAAAATGCGATCAGGACCGTCGGCGATGTGGCACACGGCGTGGAACGCACTGCCGGGCAAATGAACGAGTCCTCCTCCGAGCTGTCGCAACGCACGGAAAACCAGGCTGCAACGCTGGAACAGACCGCCGCAGCCATCGAAGAGCTGACGGCAACCGTGCGCTCTGCCGCAGATGGCGCCAAGGAGGTCGAGGGCAACGTTCAAAACGCGCGCAACACTGCCGAAAAGAGCGGCCAAGTTGTGCGCGACGCGGTCGAAGCCATGTCGAAGATCGAAACCTCGTCGCAGAGCATTTCCAAGATCATCTCCGTCATCGATGACATCGCATTTCAGACCAACCTCCTGGCGCTCAACGCGGGCGTCGAGGCCGCTCGCGCAGGAGAAGCCGGTCGTGGCTTTGCCGTCGTGGCCTCCGAAGTGCGCGGTCTTGCGCTGCGCTCGGCTGACGCGGCTGGAGAAATCAAAGGGCTGATCGATCAAAGTGCGCAACATGTGTCCGAGGGCGTAACCCTCGTTGGTCGCACAGGAACCGAACTGGAAGAAATCGTAACCAGCGTCAATTCGATCTCTGAAAATGTAAGTGACATCGCGCGCGGAACCGAAGAGCAATCCATCACTTTGGCCGAAATCAACACCGGCATCGGTCACCTTGATGAAGTCACACAACACAATGCGGCCATGGTGGAACAGACCACCGCCGCCAGCCAGACACTGGCCAGCGATGCCAAGGAAATGTCACGGCAGATGGCAAAGTTTGTGACGGAAGAAGGCGTTGTAGTTGCCGAAGCCCCATCTACGGGAGAGAGCCCAACGGCGCCGGCACCTGAGCTGCGCACAGGGACCTGATCGCGACGACGTCGTCTCGGCGTCGCTTCCCTCTCGTCCCGCCTGCCCGGCCGGTTATTGGTCGGGCGGGACTGGATGCTGCCGGGTTTCATCTGCCTGCGCCACCACCAAGAGCCGCGTAGCATGCGCGTATCCTATCACGGCAGTACTCCTCGCTCACCCCATTGGTCGCTCGACCGGGCACTCAGGCAGAATCCCAAACCCTGTGCGCGAACGAGCTTCAGGTTTACGGCTCAGAGAAAGTTCACCGCATAACCATTTGTTTTAAAATAACCTCCCATAGCACCACCGCTATCGACACGACCATTTTTTCCAAAGCATGGCTTCACCCAAGCGGGTAATCCGGACACCTACGAGCGTTTCGTTCCTGCCTCGACATAGAGGGCGCTCACACTGCGCGGCCATGCGGCTGTCTGAGTGCGATGACGAAATCCACCACAGCCGATGAATGTGAAAAGTCCCGAGATACCGGCCATCGCGCCCATACGGCATAGACGAAGCCCGGCACATCACACCTCGAAACACCGATGCGCGCCGCAAACTACGGCGCAGTTTTCATGCGTGACAGGGTATGAAATTGACAGTAAAAGCGCGTCTTCTCATGTAAAAATCGTCAAATTCGTGCTTTGATTTACAACTCAGCCCCTGTCATCGGAAATTGATTTACAAGCAAGCCCTTATTTTCGCGATGTTTATTCACATCTTTTCAACTTTGCTTATTATCACGCCCGAGGTTGGAGATCGTTTGACTCTTTGCGCGCTTCCATGTGGAGATCACGCGCAAGAGAATATTGGAGGGAGGACATTCCATGACCACGCCCGAGAGCGCTGTGTACCCGCCGTCTGAGGACATCGTGAAGAACGCCCATGTGGATGCGGCCAAGTATGACGCGCGGTATGCGCAATCGCTGGAAGATCCGGATAAGTTCTGGGCCGAACAGGCCGAACGGATCACCTGGATCAAACCGTTCAGCAAGGTCAAGAATGTCTCCTACGACTTTGGCAACGTTGACATCAAATGGTTCGAAGATGGCACGCTGAACGTTGCTGCCAACTGCATTGATCGCCATCTGGACACGCGCGCTGAGCAGACCGCAATCATCTGGGAGCCCGATGACCCGAACGAAGCGGCCAAGCATATCTCCTACAAAGAGCTGCACCTGAAGACTTGCCGGATGGCCAACATCCTGGAGAGTATGGGCGTACGCAAAGGCGACCGCGTGGTGATCTACCTGCCGATGATCCCGGAGGCCGCCTATGCGATGCTGGCCTGCGCCCGCATTGGTGCGATCCACTCCATCGTATTTGCCGGATTCTCTCCGGATGCGCTGTCAGCGCGGGTGAACGGATGTGACGCCAAGGTGCTCATTACCGCCGATGAGGCGCCGCGCGGTGGTCGCAAGACACCTCTGAAATCCAACGCCGATGCGGCGCTGCTGCATTGCAAGGAAAGCGTGAAATGCCTCGTTGTGAAGCGCACCGGCGGTCAGACCACATGGGTCGACGGGCGCGATTACGACTACAACGAGATGGCGCTGGAGGCGAACGATTACAACAAGCCCGCCGAAATGAATGCCGAGGATCCGCTGTTCATCCTCTACACCTCCGGCTCCACCGGGCAGCCCAAGGGCGTGGTGCATACCACCGGCGGCTATCTGACTTATGCGGCGCTGACCCATGAGGTGACTTTCGACTATCACGACGGCGACATCTACTGGTGTACTGCGGATGTGGGCTGGGTCACCGGCCATAGCTACATCGTCTACGGCCCGCTGGCCAATGGCGCCACGACGCTGATGTTCGAGGGCGTCCCCACCTACCCTGACGCGGGCCGGTTCTGGGCTGTCTGCGAGAAACACAAGGTCAACCAGTTCTATACCGCCCCCACCGCGATCCGCGCGTTGATGGGTCAGGGTCCTGAATTCGTAGAGAAATACGACCTCTCCGACCTCAAGGTTCTGGGCACGGTGGGTGAGCCGATCAACCCGGAGGCCTGGAATTGGTACAATGACGTGGTCGGCAAGGGTAAATGCCCCATCGTCGACACCTGGTGGCAGACCGAAACCGGCGGTCACCTGATGACGCCGCTGCCGGGCGCCCATGCGACCAAGCCGGGGTCTGCGATGAAGCCGTTCTTCGGTATCGAGCCAGTGGTGCTTGACCCGCAATCGGGCGCAGAGATCGAAGGCAATGATGTCGAGGGCGTGCTCTGCATCAAATCCAGCTGGCCCGGTCAGATGCGCACGGTCTGGGGCGATCACGAGCGCTTTGAGAAGACTTATTTCTCCGACTACAAGGGCTATTACTTCACCGGCGACGGGTGCCGCCGCGACGCGGATGGCGATTACTGGATCACCGGTCGCGTCGATGATGTGATCAACGTCTCCGGTCACCGCATGGGCACCGCCGAGGTTGAAAGCGCGCTGGTGGCGCATGCCGCCGTGGCTGAGGCCGCCGTGGTGGGCTACCCGCATGAGATCAAGGGCCAGGGCATCTACTGCTATGTGACGCTGATGAATGACCGCGAGCCCTCGGACGAGCTGGTCAAGGAGCTGCGCCAATGGGTGCGCACTGAAATCGGTCCGATCGCCTCGCCAGATGTGATCCAATGGGCGCCGGGCCTGCCCAAGACCCGCTCCGGCAAGATCATGCGCCGGATTCTGCGCAAGATCGCCGAGAATGATTTCGGCAGCCTCGGCGATACCTCGACACTGGCCGATCCTTCGGTAGTCGATGATCTGATTGCAAACCGCACGGCGAAGGGATGACCAACATGAGTGTAGACGTGATGACCCGCCCCGCGGTCTTGATCTTGCTCGGCCCGCCCGGCGCAGGCAAGGGCACCCAGGCGCGGATGCTGCAGGACCGGTTCGGCCTTGTGCAGCTTTCCACCGGCGACCTGCTGCGCGCCGCGGTGGCCGCCGGCACCCCCGCCGGCAAGCAGGCCAAGGCGGTGATGGACGCGGGCGATCTGGTCTCGGACGAGATCGTGATCGCGATCCTGAACGACCGCATGGCGGAGGAGGACTGCCGCAACGGCGTCATCCTCGACGGTTTCCCGCGCACCACGGTGCAGGCTAAGGCGCTGGACGATCTGCTGGCCTCCACCGGCCAGCGCATCAACGCCGCGATCAGCCTGAAGGTCGATGACAGCGCCATGGTCGACCGAATTTCGGGGCGCTCCACCTGTTCTGGCTGCGGCGAAGGCTATCACGACACCTTCAAGCCACCGCTGGCGGATGGCAGCTGCGCCAAATGTGGCTGCACCGAGCTGACCCGCCGCGCCGACGACCGGGCCGAGACGGTGGCCAGTCGACTGGAAGCGTATCACGCGCAGACCGCGCCGCTGATCAGCTACTACGACGAGGCTGGCGTTCTGACATCGATCAACGCCATGGCCGATATCGACAAGGTTGCCAGCGAGATGTCCTCGGTCGTTCAGTCTGTCATCGACTGACCCGATCAAACGAGGCAGACTGCTCTGATTGAAAGATCCCGGTTCTGGACCGGGGTCTTTTCTTTTGCATCTTGTGCCGGTCATTGAAATAAGAGCGCAACGCGCGCAGGCGCCCGACCTGGCACAGAGCACGATAGACGGATTTCACGATACATGACCCAAACCAGCTTCACGCCCGGCCCTGATACGCTCACTGAGATGCGTGCCGCACTCGGTTGTTTTGCCACTGGCGTCATCGTGGTCACCACCGAGACCAAACGTGGTCCGTTGGCCATCACCGCCAACAGCTTCACCTCCGTCTCGCTGGCGCCTCCTCTGGTTCTGTGGTGCCCAGCCCTGCAGTCGAAACGCCACGATCCATTTGTCGACGCAGCGCATTTCTCGATCCATGTCATGGCAGAGCGCGATATAGACACGGCGCTGCATTTTGCCCGCAATGGCGAAGTGTTCGACACCCATGACTGGGTCCAAAGCCCCGAAGGCGTGCCAGCGCTGGCGCAGGCTCTGGTGCGCCTTGATTGCACTCACCATGCGGCCCACCCCGGAGGCGATCATACGATCCTTGTCGGGGAGGTCCTGCGGGTCAGCCAGCGCGGCGATCTTGGCGCTGGATTGGTTTTTCACCAAGGCAGATACGGCCGTTTCACCGACTAGGCAAAGACCGTCAGGCCCGCCGCCTTACCGGCGCAAGCGGCTGAATGGCCAACACGCGCTCCGGGCAGGCTGAGGCGCACAGACCGCAGCCCGTGCATTGGTTGTCCCGGATTTCGAGTGTCTGACCCTCCTCACCAAGGTGAATCGCTCCGGTCGGACAGGCCCACTCACATTGGCCGCACAGGGTACAGCCTTGGGTTATACTGACACATCCCTGTGCCTCCGGCGCAGCGGCAGGCGCCAGCCCCGGGTTGCTTGGCCCGATGTGACCGGCAATGGCCTCCGCGTCGTCAAGCAAGCTCCCCAGTGCGGAGTCCGAATGAAACAGCGCGACCGCACCCTTCAGGCCAGGACAGGCCGCCAGATCTTCGACGAGTTTCAATTGATGATGTATCAACCTGATATCCGGAGACAGTTCCAGGAACACCTTCTGGAACCCATGCGCAAGCGCGTCCAAGACATCTTCTGATGACAGACATGCGCGTGTGCAGACAGAGACATTCGTGACCGCGTAGGCCCCGCGCCGAAGGTTCGGCGGATGCCGGGGCATGGGGACGTTGAAGTAAAGCACCAGCGCCTGAGCCCCGCCCCCCATCTGGCTGCTGAGCCGCGCCTCAAGACAGGCGCGCTCCAATGATGCGGAGCGGCGATCACCCGCAGACGTCGCCGCGCCGCAGAAACACAAACTACTTGTTAAATGGGACATTCTATCCCCCCAGAACGCGGGGCGGCAGATGCCCCGCACACATCAAGTGAAGCGCCTAGACCCTTAACAGAAAGTTACTTTTTCTTAGAATTGACGGCGCCCACCCGCAAATGCGGATGGGCGCGCTCGCTCCCTCACACGGGAGCCCTCGTCTCAACGAAAGTTCAGACCTTAATTGAGTGCTGCATCAGAGATTGCATGGGTCCATGCCCCTTCAGGCGTCTTGGTGATCACCGGATCGGAGCCGCCGGTCAGCAGGGTTTCCACGGTGCGTTCATAATCCGCCGCATCAAGCGCACCATTGCTGCCGGAGGTCAGCTTGGCCACTTCGCGCATCATGCGCTTCTGGTGGACTTCCGTCTGCGCGCCGGACGCATCGTTGTCGAGTACAATATCCGCCGCCTCATCAGGGTTTTCTTCCGCGTATTTCCAGCCCTTCATCGAAGCCCGAACAAACCGCTCCATCTTGCCAACAAACTCCGGATCCTCGAGGTTTTCCTCAAGGACATAAAGCCCGTCTTCCAGCGTCGCGACGCCCTGATCCTCATATTTGAAGGTGACCAGCTCATCCTCGGCCACACCGGCGTCGATCACCTGCCAGTATTCATTATAGGTCATGGTGGAAATGCAATCGGCCTGACGTTGCAGCAGCGGGTCAACGTTGAAGCCCTGTTTCAGCACCTCGACGCCCTCGGGCCCCTTGCCCTCTGTCGAGATCCCCAGCTTGCCCATCCAGCTCATGAACGGAAATTCATTGCCGAAGAACCAGACACCAAGGGTGCGGTCAGCAAGATCGGCGGGTTCCGAAATGCCGGTGTCTTTCCAGCATGTCAGCATCATGCCGGAGGATTTGAACGGCTGGGCGATATTGACCAGCGGCAGACCCTTTTCGCGCGCCGCCAGCGCGGCTGGCATCCATTCCACGGTGACATCAGCACCACCGCCTGCGATCACCTGTGTTGGTGCAATGTCAGGTCCGCCCGGCAGGATGGTCACGTCGAGGTCTTCCTCGCCGTAGAACCCTTTGTCGAGGGCCACGTAATAGCCCGCGAATTGGGCCTGCGTGACCCATTTGAGTTGCAGTTTGACCTCATCCGCGGCGTGGGCGCCAGAGGCGGCCATCAGTGCCATGGCGGCGGCTGTGAGCACTTGTTTCATATGTTTGAACTCCCTGTTGATTATAGTGAAAGCCTGCGCGAAACGGGTGCTTCGATCAAAGGTTTTTCGCGTCAAGACCGCAGGAAAACCTAAAAATGCGCAGGTATTGAGCACAGCCCGGTCGGGGAGTTTATCCCTCTTTTCCAGATACTTGCGCCCAAATTTGAATGCGCCCCCGCAGGATGCGGAGGCGCAGAATTCACGCCCCGCGTTGCGACGGGTGCCAGAAGGTCAAGGCCTTCTCCAGCGCCGCAATCAGGCCGTAGAACAGTGACCCGGCCAGGGCCGCCACCACGATCTCGGCCCAGACCATGTCCAGCGCCAGCTGACCGACCGAGGTGGAAATGCGAAAGCCCATACCGACAGTGGGCGAGCCAAAGAACTCTGCCACGATCGCGCCGACAAGCGCCAGTGTGGTGGAAATCTTCAACCCGTTGAACACGAACGGCAAAGCCGCAGGCAAGCGCAGTTTCAACAAGCTCTGCCAGTAGGAGGCCGCATAGGTGTGCATCAGGTCGCGCTGCATCTCGGAGGCTTCGCGCAGCCCCGCCACGGTGTTCACCAGCATCGGGAAGAACACCATGACCACAACCACGGCGGCCTTGGAGTGCCAGTCAAACCCGAACCACATCACCAGAATCGGCGCGGTGCCAACGATGGGCAGGGCCGCCACGAAATTGCCGACAGGCAACAGGCCGCGACGCAGGAAATCGCTGCGATCCACCAGAATAGCAGTCACAAAGGCCGCGCTGCAGCCGATGACATAGCCGCCAAGCGCGCCTTTCAGGATCGTCTGGGCAAAGTCCTGCCACAGGATCGACAGGCTATCCGCAAACCGCACCGCGATCAGCGTGGGTGCGGGCAGGATCACCAGCGGAACGTCCAGTCCGCGCACCAGCAGCTCCCACACCAGCAGTATGGTAAGGCCAAAGATCACCGGCACCAGCAGGCCGACGGCCCGCGTATCAGCGCGCGGTCCATTGGCCAGACGTGCGTTGATCCACCAGCCCGCACACCAGACGAGAAACGCAAGAAACACCAATTCCATCACTGCGCCCCTTTTTTCTGTCTAACACACAAAGGAGGCCGCACCTGCGCTGTGGGGGCCGCGCCCGTTTTTGCAACAGTCATCATGCCTTCACCCCCATGCGTCCAAGCAAGACGCGCTCAATCAGCCCCAGCAGCGCAACCAGCAAGGCCGCCAGAATCGCGGCAGCAAACAGCGCCGACCAGATCTGTACGGTCTGCCCGTAGTAGCTGCCCGCCAGCAAGCGCGCGCCAAGCCCCGCCACGGCACCGGTGGGCAACTCCCCCACGATCGCTCCGACCAGCGACGCCGCGATGCCGATTTTCAGCGAGGTAAAGAGATAGGGCATCGAAGACGGCAGCCGCAGTTTCCAGAACACTTGATTGCCAGAGGCAAAATAGGTCTTCATCAGGTCGAGCTGCATGTGATCAGGGCTGCGCAGCCCCTTCACCATACCCACCACCACCGGGAAAAAGCTCAGATAGGCGGCGATGATCGCCTTGGGCAACAGCCCCTGGACGCCGATGGAATAGAGCACCACGATGATCATCGGCGCCAGCGCGATGATCGGGATGGTCTGACTGACGATGGCCCAGGGCATCACCGACATGTCCATCACCCTTGAGTGCACGATGCCCACGGCCAAGAGAATGCCCAGCCCTGTGCCGATGGCAAACCCCAAGAGGGTCGCCGACAGCGTCACCTGCGCGTGGTAGATCAGGCTGCGTTTGGAGGTGATCTTCTTCATCACGGTGGTCTGCCACAGCTCCACCACCACCTGATGTGGCGCGGGCAAGCGCGGTCGATCCACCGACCAGACGCGGTCTATGGCAAAGCTGTTCTGCGCCACCAAACCAAGGGCGGAAGCCTCCCGGCGCTCTCTGGCGGTGGCCGGTTCGACCTGCTCCCCGGCGCGCTCTGCGGCGTCCAGCACACCTTTGATGTTCATCGGCACGCAGGCGATATACCACAGGCCGACAATGGCGGCGACAACGGTGAGGACGGCTACAACGGTCTTCATGCGCGCGCCTCCCGGATGTTTCGGTCAGTCATGGCCATGCCCCGCGCGCAGACCTTCGCGAACACGATGGGCGATCTCGATGAACTCCGGCGTATCGCGGATATCCAGCGGGCGTTCCCTGGGCAATGTGCTTTCGATCACCTCATGGATGCGGCCCGGACGCGGCGACATCACCACGATCTTGGTCGACAGATAGACCGCCTCGGGGATTGAGTGGGTGACAAAGCCGATGGTCTTGTTGGTCCGCGCCCAGAGCTTCAGCAGCTGTTCGTTGAGGTGGTCGCGCACGATCTCGTCCAGCGCCCCGAAGGGTTCGTCCATCAGCAATAGATCCGCATCGAAGGCCAGTGCGCGGGCGATGGACGCCCGCTGTTGCATGCCACCCGACAGCTGCCAGGGAAACTTGCCGCCAAAGCCCGCAAGCTCTACCAGCTCCAGCACCTCGGCCACACGCTGGTCTTGTTCGGCCTTGGAATATCCCATGATTTCAAGTGGTAGCTTGATGTTCTTAGCGATGGTCCGCCACGGATACAGCCCCGCCGCCTGGAACACGTAGCCATAGGCACGGCTCTGGCGGGCCTGCTCCGGCGTCATGCCGTTCACCGACAGGCTGCCCCCCGTCGGGGTTTCCAGCGCCGCCACGCAGCGTAGGAATGTGGTCTTGCCACAGCCCGACGGGCCGATGAAGGAGACGAACTCCCCCTTGTTGATATTGAGATTGATGTCTTTCAACGCATGCACCGACGTCTCGCCGGATCCGAACACAAGGTTCAGATCACGGGCTTCGATCACGGGGCCGGCCTGGGCGGCGTCGGAGGCGCTGTCTACCTGGGAGGTCATTTGCATATTCATTTCATAGCCTTGGTCAGACAAACGGGGACCCGAGGCCCCCGCTATATTGCGCTTAGACGCCGGTGGCGGGGATGCCGCTGCGTTCGACGGGGCGCGGTGCGGTCAGGTCCTTCCAGGTGGACAGGGCGGTGTTGACCGTGGTGTTGGGCGCGCGCTCAACGAACTTGCCGTGCCCCTCCTGGGTCTTGATCTCGCCATCCATCACCGCGACTTGGCCGCGTGTCAGCGTATAGCGTGGCAGGCCCTTGACCTCCTTGCCCTCAAAAACGTTGTAATCAATGGCAGATTGCTGCGACGCCGCCGAGATCGTTTTGGTCTTCTTCGGATCCCAGACCACCAGATCCGCATCGGCGCCGACCAGTACCGCGCCTTTCTTAGGGTAGCAGTTCAGGATCTTGGCGATATTGGTCGAGGTCACGGCGACAAATTCATTTGGCGTCAGGCGCCCGGTCTCAACCCCATGGGTCCAGAGCATCGGCATACGGTCCTCAAGCCCGCCGGTGCCATTGGGGATCTTGGTGAAATCCCCCACGCCATAGCGTTTCTGCTCGGTCGAGAAGGCGCAATGATCCGTGGCCACCACCGACAACGATCCGGACTGCAGGCCAGCCCAGAGGCTGTCCTGATGCTGCTTGCTACGGAACGGCGGCGACATCACCCGGCGCGCGGCATGATCCCAGTCGGCGTTGAAATACTCGCTCTCATCCAGCGTCAGATGCTGGATCAGCGGCTCGCCCCAGACCCGTTTGCCTTGCATGCGCGCACGGCGGATGGCCTCGTGGCTGTCCTCGCAGGAGGTGTGCACCACATAGAGCGGCACGCCCGCCATATCGGCGATCATGATGGCACGGTTGGTGGCCTCGCCCTCCACCTGTGGCGGGCGGGAATAGGCGTGCGCCTCGGGGCCGGTGTTGCCCTGCGCCAGGAGTTTCGCGCTGAGTTCGGCGACCACATCGCCGTTTTCAGCATGCACCATGGCAATGCCGCCCAGCTCCGACAGCCGCTGGAAGGACGAATAGAGCTCATCGTCGTTCACCATCAAGGCGCCCTTGTAGGCCATGAAATGCTTGAATGTGTTGATGCCACGCGTCTCGATCACGGTCTTCATCTCGTCAAAGACCTGCTCACCCCACCAGGTGACCGCCATATGGAAGGAATAGTCGCAGTTCGCCCGCGTGGATTTGTTATCCCAGCGTTTCAGCGCTTCCAGCAGGCTCTCGCCCGGCTGCGGCAGTGCGAAATCCACCACCATGGTGGTGCCGCCCGCCAGACCTGCGCGGGTGCCGCTTTCGAAATCATCTGTGGAATAGGTGCCCATGAAGGGCATCTCCAGATGGGTATGCGGATCAATCCCGCCCGGCATCACGTAGCAGCCGGTGGCGTCCAGCACCTCGTCGCCCTTCAGATCCGGGCCGATTTCGGTGATGACTCCGCCCTCGACCAGCACATCCGCCTTATAGGTCAGATCCGCGGTCACGATAGTGCCGTTCTTGATGACTTTGGTCATTGTTATCTCCCTGTGGTCCAGCGCCTGTCGCGCTGTTGTCTGTCATCCCCGGGCCGGCTTCTTGTGGCTCTGAATACCCCGGGAGAGGCGCGCCTGCAAACGGCGCGGCGGGGGCGGCGCCCCCTTGTTCCTGTGCGGTCAGGCGACGATCTCTGCCGTCTCCAGCACCGCATGCAGCATCACATCGGTGCCCGCTGCCGCCCATTCCTGCGAGATATCCTCGGCCTCATTGTGGCTGAGCCCATCGACACAGGGGCACATGATCATCGCCGTCGGCGCCACATCGTTGATCCAGCAGGCATCGTGGCCAGCGCCCGAGACGATATCCATATGGCTGTAGCCCAGACGTTCGGCGGCATTGCGCACCGCCGAGACACAACCGGGATCAAAGGTGACAGGATCAAAATGCCCCACCGGCTCGATCTCCAGCCCGAGGCCCAGCTCTTCGGCGATCTCGGCAGCCTTGGCCTCGAATTGCGACCGCATCGAGGTCAGCTTTTCCAGATCCGGGGTGCGGAAGTCGACGGTGAACACCACCTTGCCGGGGATCACGTTGCGAGAGTTCGGATAGACGTCGCAATGCCCGACCGCACCCACCGCATGTGGTTGATGCGCCATGGCGATCTCATGCGCCGCCTCTGTCATCCGCGCCATGCCAAGGCCCGCGTTCACCCGCATATTCATCGGGGTCGAACCCGTGTGCGCGTCCTTACCGGTCACCGTGCATTGCAACCACCAGAGCCCCTGCCCGTGGGTCACGACGCCAATGTCCTTCTTCTCAGCTTCGAGAATCGGCCCCTGCTCGATGTGGAGCTCGAACATCGCATGCATCTTGCGCGCGCCGACCGCCTCATCACCGACCCAACCGATGCGCTTCAGCTCCGCGCCAAAGCTCTTTCCCTCGGCATCCTCACGCCCGTAGGCCCAGTCCTGCGTGTGTTTGCCAGCAAAGACCCCGGAGGCCAGCATAGCGGGGGCAAAGCGGGTGCCCTCCTCATTGGTCCAGTTGGTGACCACGATGGGGTGTTTGGTCTTCACGCCAAGGTCGTTCATGGTGCGGATCACTTCCAGCCCGCCAAGCACGCCAAGCACACCATCGTATTTGCCGCCCGTCGGCTGGGTGTCGAGATGCGAGCCCATGTAGACCGGCAGCGCGTCAGGATCTTCGCCCGCCCGGGTGGCAAACATGTTGCCCATCGTGTCCAGCCCCATGGTCATGCCCGCGGCCTCGCACCAGGATTGGAACAGGGCGCGGCCCTCGGCGTCTTCGTCTGTCAGCGTCTGGCGATTGTTGCCGCCCGCGATGCCGGGGCCGATCTTGGCCATCTCCATCAGGCTGTCCCACAGCCGGTCGCCGTCGATTTTCAGATTCTGTCCAAGCGTCGTCATTTTACGCTTCCTTCCCTGTCGTCTGCCCCATTCTCATCTCGCGGAACGGGTTTATTGTGGCTGGTGCAGCCTGGGTCAGTGGCTTATGTCTCGTCCAGTGGAATTATCGGGCCTTTCGGTCTGACATTTGACCATCTGGTCAAACTCACGCTAACAGCAGATGACACTCAGTCAAGAATTAGCGCGCCTTTCGTGATGTTTTACATTCGCGCTGCTGGACAAATGCGTGAAAACCGGGCGAGTCTGCCGGTGATCATATGAAAAGAGAGACCCGGCCCGACATGCCCAGAGACCGCAGCCCCACCCGGATCCAGAAACGCAACCGCGCCACGATCATCGAAGCGGCGCTCGACGTGTTCTCCCAACATGGGTTTCGCGGCGCCACGGTCGACCAGATCGCCACTGCCGCCGGGCTGTCAAAGCCCAATCTGCTCTATTACTTCCCCTCGAAAGAAGCGATTTTCACCGAACTTTTGTCAGAGTTATTAGATACTTGGCTGGCACCCTTGAGAGAAATTGACCCGCAGGGGGAGCCGCTTGACGAAATTCTGGCTTACGTGACGCGCAAACTGCAGATGAGCCAGGACATGCCGCGCGAAAGCCGTCTCTTTGCCAACGAAATCGTGCAGGGTGCGCCGCGGATGATCGATGCGCTGTCGACGGATCTGCGCGCGCTGGTGGATGAAACAGAGACGATTTTTGCGGATTGGATGGATGCGGGGCGGATCGCACGCGTGCATCCCCGTCACCTGCTGTTTTCCATCTGGTCCCTGACCCAGCACTATGCGGATTTCGAAGTGCAGGTGCAGGCCTTGATGACGCCAGAAGATCCGTTTGCAGAGGCAGGCGCCTTCCTGGATACGCTCTATCGCCGTATGCTGACCCCGACGCCCTCACCGGCGATTTTGGGTGACGCATAGCCAGATATCACGGGTTTTGTCGGCCTGAAAACGCAATGTCCTGATGCCATTTCGCCGTGCGCACCGCGCCTTTTGCCCAGTTTGGCGTTTGGTCTGGCTGGCATCTGATCTGGGTGCTGGCGTATCATCCTATTATCAGACGTATACAACGCCAACACCCTCCGTAATTTCACGCGGCGCCCAACGGCGCGACGCCCTTACTCCGCAGCAGTTGCCGCAGGGTTGTTCGGATGCGCAGTCCAGTTGCCATACTCGCCGGACACCACCTGCCCCGTGCGCTCATCCACCGCGCCGACTGCGATCTCTTCCATGGTGATGCAGTTCTCGACCGGGCAGACATTGACGCAGAGGTTACAGGCCACGCATTCATCGTCCTTCACGGTAAAGGTCCGGTCCTCAGACATGGCGATCGCCTGGTGCGAGGTATCCTCGCAGGCCGCAAAGCAGCGACCACATTTAATGCAATCGTCCTGGCTGATCCGCGCCTTGGTGACGTAGTTCAGGTCGAGATACTGCCAGTCGGTGACGTTCGGCACAGCCATGCCGCGGAAGTCCTCGATCGAGGTGTAGCCTTTCTCGTCCATCCAGTTGGACAGGCCGGAAATCATCTCTTCCACCACCTTGAAGCCATAGGTCATGGCAGCGGTGCAGACCTGCACGTTGCCGGCCCCCAGCGCGATGAACTCCGCCGCGTCGCGCCAGGTGGTCACGCCACCGATGGCAGAGATTGGCAGGCCAGCGGTCTGCGGATCACGAGCGATCTCGGCCACCATGTTCATGGCGATCGGCTTGACCGCCGGGCCGCAATAGCCGCCGTGGGTGCCCTTGCCACCAATCATCGGCTCCGGCGACATCGCATCCAGATTGACCGAAGTGATCGAGTTGATGGTGTTGATCAGCGACACCGCATCGGCATTGCCCGCATGTGCGGCGCGCGCCGGGTGGCGGATGTCGGCGATGTTCGGCGTCAGCTTCACGATTACCGGCTTGCCGTAGTATTTCTTGCACCATTCGGTGACCATCTGGATGTATTCCGGCACCTGCCCCACGGCGGACCCCATGCCGCGTTCAGCCATGCCATGCGGACAGCCGAAGTTCAGCTCGATCCCGTCGCAACCGGTCTCTGCCACACGCGGCAGGATCGCCTTCCACGCGGCCTCCTCGCAGGGCACCATGATGGAGGCAATCAGCGCACGGTCCGGGTAGTCCTTCTTCACCCTGGTCATCTCATCGAGGTTCACCTGCAGCGGACGGTCGGTGATCAGCTCGATATTGTTGAGCCCCAAGAGCCGTCGGTCGGCGCCCCAGATCGCGCCGTAGCGTGGGCCGTTGACGTTGACCACCGGCGGGCCTTCGGCGCCGAGCGTTTTCCAGACCACACCACCCCAGCCGGCCTCAAAGGCGCGACGGACGTTATATTCCTTGTCGGTGGGCGGCGCGGAGGCCAGCCAGAACGGGTTCGGCGATTTGATGCCGAGGAAATCTGTCGTAAGATCAGCCATTTGATCTCTCCCTATTTGCTAACTGTGCAGCCTGCCCTGCGGCGCAGGGCGGCACACAGCGGCTTCAGCCCATCAGGCTGGTATGGATGTCTTCGGCCGCGTCGCGGCCCTCGGCAACGGCGGTCACGGTGAGGTCTTCTCCGCCCGAGGCACAATCGCCCCCGGCCCAGACCCCGGCGACGGACGTGCGGCCTGTCTCGGAGACCGCAATTTTGCCGCCAGTGACGTCCATGCCCTGCGGCGCGCCCTCCAGCGTTTGCCCGATCGCCTTGAACACCTGATCGGCGGCCAGACGGGTGGTCTCGCCGGTGCCTTTCACGCGTCCGTCGACAACCTCGGTGTATTCCAGCTCGATCTCGGCGGATGCGCCATTGCCGTGGATGGCCTTTGGCATCACGTTGAACATCAGCTTAACGCCCTTGGAAGCGGCGAGATCCTGTTCGAACCGGCTGGCGCCCATTGCACCGCGATCCCGGCGATACGCGATGGTGACGTTTTCCGCGCCCAGCAGTTTCGACTGCACCGCCGCGTCCACCGCGGTCATGCCGCCGCCGATCACCACCACGTTGCGGCCCACCGACAGTTCGGTCAGATCATCCGCCTGGCGCAGATCCTCGATGAAGGACACCGCATCCCGCACGCCTTCCTTGTCCTCACCCTCGGTGCGCAGCGCGTTGACGCCGGCGAGACCGATCGACAGGAACACCGCGTCATGGTCGGCCTTCAGCCCTTCGAGGGTCAGCCCCTTGCCAAAGCCCTTGTCATATTCGATCGAAATGCCGCCGATCTGCAGCAGCCACTCGACCTCGCGCGCGGCAAAGTCATTGGTGGATTTATAGGCGGCGATGCCAAATTCGTTGAGGCCACCAGCCTTGGACTTAGCCTCATAGACCACCACGTCATGGCCCTTCATCGCCAGACGATGCGCTGCGGCCAGTCCTGCCGGGCCTGCGCCCACAACCGCGATCTTCTTGCCGGTACTGGCCGCGCGGGTGAATGGATGCACGTCCTGTTCCATCAACAGATCGGTGGCATAGCGCTGCAGGCGACCGATTTCGACCGGCTTGCCTTCGGCCACTTCGCGCACGCAGACCTCTTCGCAGAGCGTCTCTGTCGGGCAAACCCGGGCGCACATGCCACCAAGGATGTTCTGGTTCAGAATTGTTTTGGCCGCGCTTTCAGCATGGCCACCCTGAATTTCACGGATGAACTGGGGAATGTCGATCGAGGTGGGGCACGCGGTCATGCAGGGCGCATCGAAACAGAAATAGCAACGATCCGCCGCGACCGTGGCCTCATGCGCGTCAAAGGGCGCATGAAGATCCCCGAAGTTGTCGGCAATCTCTGCCGCGGACAAGCGCGCGGCGTGAATCCCGGATGCCTGGTGGCTACTCGCCATTGGGTATCTCCCTATTGGTGTTGGGTGTTCGTTTTTTCTCTTGTTGTTGGAATCAGAGTGCCACAGGCTGATTTTTTATCAACTGGTAAAATTTTGGATTACTGTATTTTCTTCATAAAATGCGCAAACAGCAGCCCGTAAACCACTGTTCCGATTGAACAAGACGCAAGTGATGAAATCGGTGGCAGATGCGCGTGCATAGCACGTCACCAGATCGTCAAACGCAAAACGGGGACCTGAGTCCCCCCAGATCCCCGTTCAAACAGCTGTGTTGCGCAGACCGCGTTAGTGCATGCCGAGCGCTTCTTTGTACATTTCCAGCACCGCCTCTTCTTCGGCAATGTCGTTCTCGTCACGCTTGCGCAGAGCGATGATCTTGCGCAGAACCTTGACGTCATACCCGCGCCCCTTGGCTTCGGCCATGACCTCTTTCTGCTGCTCGGCGATCGCTTTTTTCTCTTCGTCCAACCGCTCGAACCGTTCCACGAACTGACGCAGCTCGCCTGCGGTCACGCGGTAGTTTTCGCTCTTTTCGTCTTCGGTGATGTCCATGTGATGGCCCTCGTGCAATTTGCCTCAACTGGTCCGGCTTGCCACCGGTTGAGGCAGAGGGATACAGCGCCCTCCCCCGCCCCGCAAGACTGGAGTTAACCGCCCTCGCGCTTGCAGTGCGGCGACCACTCTTGTAGGCGCTAATCCACCGGTACGGCCCGCGCGCGCTTCGCTGCGTCGGACGCTTGAGACAAGAGGTAGGCGGAAATGGAATATCTGGTTTGGGCCGGCGGCGCCCTGTCGATCCTGGGCATGCTGGGGCTTGCATGGTGCGTGCTAAGCGTCGTGCGCGCAAAGCGCAAAGGGCTCGACGACGAGGAGCTGCGCGCCGTTTTGCAATCGGTTCTACCGAAGAACCTCGGTGCGTTGCTGCTGTCGGTGCTGGGTCTGATGCTGGTCATGGTCGGCCTGTTCCTGAGCTGATCGCCCCGGATCAGGCTTCTGACCGGTTGCGACACCGACCCAGGCGCAACCGGCGGTCTTCAATGTCGCGTTTCAGATCGGCATATTGTCGAACTGGCTTTCGACGATTTCGTCATTGAGAACCTGCTCCGTGCGCCGCAGATGTGCGGGCACCGAAACTCCGGTGTCTTTGATCCGCTTCAAGACCTGCGCAAACTCTGGCTGCAGGTCCAATCGAGCCTGTTCCGGCGCGATGCGGATCTTCTTCTCAAGCTGGCAGGCACGTTCAATCAGTTGCTCCGTGGTCATTCGTTACTCTCCTCCCCTACACAACGGCGTCACTGGCCCCGAGGCAGTCTCTGGCGCGTCGCCGCATTGCAACAGTCTACATCAATCCAGAGTTGCCGCAATGTCAGGCGAGCGCAATTCCCTAAATTGACGCAGGCCTGCAGAAAAAGTCTAAAAATAAGGCACACCGCGCTGCAGCGAGGACGAGCTTTGATTTCTGCACACGCAAATGAAATGCTGCGATAGCTAGCGTTAACTCAACTCTTACGTGTGTATCACATAGGAGCTCGACAACCAGAACCACATTTATTTTCTCGGTCGATTTTATTGCAGTGCAGCACCCTTCTCAGGCGATCGGGGACCAGAGAATCCCCGATCAGCCCCGCCATTCCCATGCTGGCGGCGCGCCCTCGCGGGGCGTCGACGCGAACGCAGCCCCGAAACGTTGCGGTGCTGTCTCATGCCCAGAGAGGTTGCAGCCGCCTCACCCTTGCACGGGCTCTGTCGCTGGGTGCGCGTCGGCACGGCTGTGCCGGGACCGCGCCTGTGCTTCGTTCTGGACCAGCGCGCGGCAAACGCGTAAACAAACGCCATGGATGCACGCACGCTTACGCCCCGCTATTCGGTTACTCCGCAGATCTCCGTGGAGGATGTTCCCGCCATTGCCGCAGCCGGTTTCACGACCGTGATCTGCAACCGTCCTGATGCGGAGGTTCCGCCGAGCCATCAGGCGGATACGATTCGTGCTGCTGTGGAAAGCGCCGGTCTGACCTTTCATGTCCTCCCCCTGACACATCAAACGATGACCCCAGAGAACGTCGCTCAGCAACGTGCCTATTTTGAAAATGCCGACGGTCCGGTACTGGCCTATTGTGCCTCCGGTACACGTTGTTCTGTGATCTGGGCCCTGGGCCAAGCGTCCGACGTTTCGGTGGACGAGATAATGTCGACAACGCAGAAAGCGGGCTATGACCTGTCTGGTTTGCGCCCAACTCTGGAAGCGCTAAATGGCTAAGGCTGTTTCTAACGCTCGATAAAGTCACATTGCATATGGCCCGCGCATGAAATGCCGGGCCATTTTCGACAGAACACACCACGCGTTGCTCATAGCTGTTTGCTCAGACGCGTTTCGCGCCATTTGCACCTCGTCGACCTTAAGTGCCGGTTTCCGGCAGCTCGTGATTGAGGCCCGCAAGTTCCGAAATCTCTGCCGCGGCATCATCTGCGTTGAAATCCCCGAGATCGTTCATCGGCAGTTCCGGCAGCTCCCCCATGCCAGCAAAATCACCCATCGGCATATCGCCCGCATCGAGCCCGCCGTCGAGATTGCCACCGAGGTCGCCGCCCAGGCCTCCCCCGAGGTCTCCGCCGAAATCGTTGCCCATCATGCCGCCAAAATCATCGCCGAGGCCATCGCCCGGCTCTTGCAGCCCCTGTGCCGCAATCGACAGGTCCAATGTATTGTCTTCGAGCGCGGGCGCTGCGCCCTGGCCAATGCCGTCAGAGAAGACACCTTCGTTGCTGGGAACCAGTCGGGTGCGCTGCTCATGCAAGCGCACAGCCCTGGCCCCGTTGATCTGACCGAGGCGTCCCTTCGCAATATGCTGACCGTTGATCGCAATCAGATCAGTCTCATAGAGATAGGCCTGATCCAGCGGCAGCAAATCGCCTGCTTTCAGACCAGAGAACTGGCGCAGTGGAATACGCTTCTTGCACAGGACGGCCGAAAGCTCTGCGCGCATTGAGCCGACGCTGGAACCAAGGCGCGGCCCGCTCACCGAATTGGATTCGTCATATTCCTCGACCGACGGTTCCGGCAGCACCAAGCAGATCTCGCCCTGCATCTTGCCGGTCGCCAGATCCACATTGAGGTTGATAACGCGATAGTCATCAGCTTCCATCCCAAGGACCAGCGTGCGCACATCCTCGACCTGAGCGCCGAAGCGATAGCCCTCGAAGATGCGCAGATCAGTCTGCTCCTCAAGCAAGGCCGTGACCTTGGAGAACATTTTTTCAAGAAACTCCGCCACCATGGCGGCATCCGTGGGCGTATAATTTCGCTCGTCACCGTACATGCCAAGCACGGTGCCCATGGTCTGCTGTTGAATCAACGCGGTCACCGCCGCCGCGTCGAATGTGGCCGCGCCGATGCGCCCTTCCGGACAATCCAGCACCACCAGCAAATGCTTGTCGGACAGCAGTCCACTGAGATCCTCTGGCACGCGGTTGGTCTGGCGCGCTGCAATCACCGCCATGGGCAGTTCACACAGGTCCTCGGCTGCACGCGCCACAGACCTGCGCAAGGCCTTCAGCGTGATCGAGCCACCTGTTCCTGCTGTGCCCTCTTTTGAGGCCGCAAGTTTTCGCGCCAGTCCCCCGACCGCGCGCTTGCCATCCTCGCTTTGATCCTTGTCAGTCATAAAATGAACCTGAGCCTTCCACACCCGTATGAAACTGGTTTTAGCCCAGAGCTGGTTACCAAGACCTTTACAGAATTCAGCGGATTTCTTCTATTTTCATCTGAATTGGAAAAGTTACACGAAACGCCGCCCCCGCAAGCGCTGGTTGAAAGCTAATATCGCCTCCAAGACGGCGCATGATCTCCTTGCAAATCGCCAGGCCAAGCCCCGCCCCACCAGCACGTTCCGGCGTCGCCCGCGAGAATTTTTCAAAAATCATCTCGTGGAAATCTGCAGGGATGCCCACGCCATTGTCACAAAAATCGACATGAACCTGCCCGTTCGTATTGGAAACGGAAATTTGCAACTCTGGCGCAACGGCTGTGCAATATTTCTGAGCATTCGCAATGAGATTGATAAAGACCTGCGACAGCCGGTCCACATCCGTTTCCACCTCCATTGCCTCCACTGTGCGATCCCGCGTGACGCGCAGGGGCCCATCTGCCCCGGCCAGTGCGGATGCGACGGCATGGTCGAGAATATCCGACAGATGACGGTGAGACACATTAAGCGTCACCTCACCGCTCTCCAATACACTGAGATCAAGCAGATCGTTCAGCAGCCGCGTCAGACGCAGAGCCTCGTCGTGGATGATCGAGGCGTATTTATGCTGCTCCTGTGCGTTCAACCCCGGCTCGTCCCGCAAGATCTCTGAGAACGCCCGGACGGAGGTCATGGGCGTGCGCAATTCATGGCTGACCTGACTGAGAAAGACGTCTTTCTGCTCCGAAAGCTGCGTCAACTTCTGGTTGGTCTCGCGCAGCTGCCGCGCAGTGCGCGACAGTTCCTGAGACTGCGCCTCCAGCCGGCTTGAATACTCCAGAAGTTGCGCCGACTCGTCCGCCACAGCCAACAGATCTTCAACCGACACCGCCGCCCCGCTGACGATCTGACCGATCATCGCATGGGCTGCAGCCGCCCCGATCGAGGCGCTCAGCTCGCGCTCCAATTGTTCCAGGAAAACCGGCGTCGGCTCCGGCAGAGGCCCGGGTCCTCCCTGACGTTTCAATGCCGCCTGAAAAAACACCTGCGCCTCGTCCGGACCCAGGATGCGTTGGGACATGATCATCAGATCCTCGCTCTGGGCAACTGAGCCGGTCCAACCGCCGGGTCCTGCGGAATGATCGAAGACATGTACGAATTGCGCACCCTGTAGGCGCTCCATCGGGCTTGGAAAACTGCAAACGGACACAATCGCATAGGCGGCAATATTCAGGCTCATGGACCAGAGGACGCAATGCACGATCGGGTCCAGCCCCTCGATGCCAAACAGGGCCTGCGGTCGAAGCCAATGCAGGCCAAACGGTCCGTGCATCAGCGTCTCGGCCGAGAACACCCCGCCAGCAACCTCCGGCAAGAGAAGCGTATATCCCCAGACCGTGAAGCCGATGAACAGCCCCGCCAGCGCCCCGGACCGGGTGGCACCGCGCCAGAACAACCCGCCCACAAGCGCAGGCAGGATTTGCGAAATACCGGAGAACGATATCAGGCCAATGGCGGCCAATGCGGCCCCTCCGCCGGAAATCTGGTAGTAGGCATAGCCCAGCCCCATGATGGCAGCGATCGAGAAGCGGCGCGCAAAAAGCACAACGGAGCGCACATCCCCCGACACCGACGCACCACCAAAGGCTCCGGTGGTGCGCAGCCAGATCGGCATCACGATGTGGTTTGACACCATGGTCGACAGGCTCATGGCGGCGACGATCACCATCGACGTGGCCGAGGAAAACCCGCCGAGGAACGACAGCATCGCCAGCCCGTTCTGCCCTTGCGACAGCGGCAGCGTCAGCACGAAGAGATCCGGGTTGGCGCCCTCCGGCAACAGCTCCAGCCCGAGAGCCGCAATCGGCACCACAAAGATCGAGATCAGCAGCAGGTACGTGGGAAAGGCCCAGGCGGCGACGCGCAGATGTCGCTCGTCCTCATTCTCCACCACCATCACCTGAAACATGCGCGGCAGGCAGACGAAAGCAGACGCCGCAAGAAACGTGATCGCGGTCCATCGCCCGCCATCGACCTGCCAACCGCCGATAGGCGATTGGTCTACGCGATCCAGCACCTGTTCCACGCCTCCGGCCAGCCCCCACACGACAAAGATGCCCACTGCAACCAGTGCAATCAGCTTCACCACCGCCTCTAGTGCGACGGCCATGACCACGCCGTGGTGGCGCTCATTCGCATTGAGATTGCGGGTGCCGAACAGAATCGCGAAGAAGGCCAGCCCGGTGGCAATCCAGAACACCGTGCCGCTTTCATTGTGGCTCCGGGTTGGATCCGCCTCGGCGAAGATCGCCACCGACAGGGTGATCGATTGCAATTGCAGCGCGATGTAAGGTGTCACTGCGATCACCGCGAGCACGGTCACCCCGATGGCCAAGACGTTGGATTTGCCGTAGCGCGCCGACAGCAGATCCGCGATCGAGCTGATCCGCTGGCTGCGCCCCACGCGCACCAGTTTGCGCAGCCCCCACCACCAGCCGATCATCACCAGCGTCGGGCCAAGGTAGATGGTGATATACTCCATCCCCGACCGTGCCGCATATCCAACCGCGCCGTAGAACGTCCAGGCGGTGCAATAGATCGACAATGAGAGCGTATAGATCAGCGGTGATCGCATGAAGCGCGCGCTGCGCCCCCTGAGAGCCTGCCGATCAGCCCAGAATGCCACCATGAACAAGAGGGTCACATACCCGATACTGACCATCGCCAGAAGGTTCAGTGAGGTCATGCCTTCGTCTCCGAGGAGGAGCGATCTGGCTCCGCATCCGGCAGGCGTTCTGTCAGCACATCTACGGCTTCTGTCGGAGCGCCCTTGCCTGTCCAATGCACCGCCCAGCGACGCACGGCGATGGAAAAGCCGAACGAAAACAGGATCAGTCCGATCCAGACAGAAAAGATATAAATCATCGCAGAGGACATGCTGCTGCCCGACTGGCTGTCCGGCGCCACATCAGCTGACGGGTCAAGCTCTTGCCGTGCCCACAACAACGGCACCAGAAACAGCAGAGCCCCGATGAAGGGCGCAAGGCGCGAGATATCCATAAGGCGTCGTCGACGATAGGTACGCCGTTCGACAAAGGGGGCACGCAGCTCGTCCTTCCCGCCTGCGCCATCGGAGCGTATCATCGCGCGCGGCTCAGCCTGCGTCGCATATGGACGACACGGAGGGCATTGCTTGCTGCGCCTGAGCGTTCAGGTCGCGCACCGCGGTCAACACTTCCGTGTTGGAAAACGGCTTGGTCATGAAGCGGGTGACGCCAGCGCGTTCCGCCATTTCACGATCCTTGAGCTGACCGCGTGCGGTCAACATCAGCACAGGCAGATGAGCCATCGCCTCCACCTCTCTGATTTCGCGGATAATTTCCATACCGCTCTTACCAGGCAGCATAAGGTCGAGAATGACCAGATCGGGCGCCTCGGCCTCGATCACCGCCAGCGCATCGCTGCCGTCTGCATGTACCTTCACCTGCCACCCCTCGCGTGAGAGCAGGAAGCGGATCGCCTCTGCGATATTGGCTTCGTCTTCGATCAGAACGACTCGTCCAGCCATAGTCCCTCATGTCCTCCCCATGCACCGCGCCGTTTGCCGGTTCCTCCGGGTGCGGGGCGATCTTTGCATAGAACCAAAGCATCTGTCACCCGGCAGTTACATCTGCGCATGTTCCGCCCCGTCCGCATCCCGCAGGATCGACGGTTCACGACGCGCGGCGCACCCACGGCGCACACAGATGCGACAGCTGGCCCCCACGGGGCGCGAGTCTTCCGGCACAGGCTCATCGGGGAGCTGGGACGGCAGGATCAGCATTGCCGCCCGCAAGACTGGGTCATGGTCAAAGATCGGGGGCTCTGCCGTCCAGGAGATCGCAAAGCACGCGCTGTCACGCGCGGCCCGACCCTGCTGGTGAACGCGCCGTCGGATTGGCCTGCCCGGCTGCGACAGCGCCGTGAACAGCGGCCACAACGGGCAGGACGCCCCAAACCGTGGCAGTGAAAAGCCCGCGACAGGCTTGCGAAACAGGATCGAGCCGGAGGCGTCACAGATCACCAGACCAGCGGGGCGTCCCAAGACCTCTTCCGGGATCACCGCGAGACGGCGCAGCATGCGATGCAGATCGACGCCAAACTCCCGCGCCAGAACATCCGGTGCGACACCGCAGCGCCCTAACGCTTCCTGCAAGATGGCCAGCGGCATTTCGCGGGCATCCGCCTCGTAATCCGCCAGCGCTGCTGCTGCGAGTTTGCGGGCGGCACGGCTGTCCAGTTCGGACGCCGCATCCGCAATCTGCTGCGCGCTGCGCTCGCCCGCCTCCAGCTCTGCAAAATAGAACCCCCGCGCGGTAAAGAACGCCTCGACTTCCTCCTGTGGAATTCCACGGCGTTCCGCCCCCTGGTCGCTGTCGTCCAGAAACCGCACCAGCGCCCGGCTGCTGTCGGCCAGCCGCTGCGCATCTTCGTCCAGGTTTCGGTGAAATCGGTCGCGCCACTCGGCTTCGAGTTCGCCCGGCTCTGCCAGAATGCCCGCGGTGGACCGGATGGCCGCAGCGGTGGACAGGACCTCGTGCAATGACGCCGCCAGATGCGGATCATGGGTCAGCCGATCCGAAAGACTGCGCACCGTGCGTTCCAGCGCGCCAATGCGGCCATGCGTTTCAGCCAGCACTTCCGCCCAACCTGGAAAGCGGCCGGCAAATTCGTCGACCCGATCTATTTCCACTGCCGGCGTGCGCGCCTCCGCGGCTGCCTCGCGCAGGGAGGCCACCAAGGTCGCCTCGACACCATCGGTCAGGATCGACGGCTCAACGCCCAGCACATTCGCCAGCGTCACCAGCAGCTTGCCGCCGATTCTGCGGCGGTTGTGCTCGATCAGATTGAGGTATGAGGCGGAGATCCCCACATCCCGTGCCAGATCAGCCTGACGCAGCCCCAGCATCAGGCGCCGCTCACGAATGCGGCTGCCGGTCAGACTGTCTCCTGCCATGGTGATACCTCCTCCGGCAAAACATCGGATTTTCAAAGGCTTTCTGCGTCGCAGAATAAGAAAATTTACCGCAAACAGGGTGCCTCTGTACATTTCTTTACAGAAAAACCCCACAAAACAAGGGTTTTATTGCGATGATTTACAATACGCGCCCATACTCATTTTGCACAATGATGCGAGGAGACGCGCGAAAGTGAGGAGTCGCGCCTCTCCTTTTTATTCCAGGGAGGAAACCAAATGTCCAAGACAGACCTAAGCCGTCGTGGCTTGCTCAGAACCGGTGCCGTGACAAGCGCCGGGCTGGCGCTGCCGACGATTTTCACCGCGCAGAGCGCCTCGGCCTTCACCAATGATCCCACCGGCGGAAGCGTCACCCTCGGCTTCAACGTGCCGCAGACCGGCCCCTACGCGGATGAAGGCGCCGACGAGCTGCGCGCCTACCAGCTGGCGGTCGAGCACCTGAACGGCGAAGGCGACGGCGGTATGCTGAACACCTTCACCTCCAAGGCGCTGGAAGGCAGCGGCATCCTGGGCAAGAAGGTGGAATATGTCACCGGCGACACCCAGACCAAATCTGATGCGGCGCGCGCCTCTGCGAAGTCGATGATCGAAAAAGACGGCGCCATCATGATCACCGGCGGGTCGTCCTCTGGCGTGGCGGTTGCGGTTCAGGGCCTGTGCCAGGAGGCGGGCGTCATCTTCATGGCGGGTCTCACCCACTCCAACGACACCACCGGCAAGGACAAGAAAGCCAACGGTTTCCGTCACTTCTTCAACGCCTACATGTCCGGCGCTGCGCTGGCTCCGGTGCTGAAGAACCTCTATGGCGATGACCGCAAGGCCTATCACCTGACCGCCGACTATACCTGGGGCTGGACGCAGGAAGAATCCATCAAGGCCGCAACCGAAGCGCTGGGTTGGGAGACCGTCAACACGGTGAAGACCCCGCTCGCGGCGACCGACTTCTCCTCTTATATCGCGCCGGTGCTGAACTCCGGTGCAGACGTGCTGGTGCTGAACCACTACGGCGGCAACATGGTGAACTCGCTGACCAACGCGGTTCAGTTCGGCCTGCGCGAGAAGGAAGTGAACGGCAAGAACTTCGAGATCGTCGTGCCGCTTTACTCCCGTCTGATGGCCAAGGGTGCGGGCGAAAACGTGAAAGGCATTCACGGCTCCACCAACTGGCACTGGTCGCTGCAGGACGAAGGCTCCAAGGCGTTTGTGCGCTCCTTCGGTACCAAATACGGCTTCCCGCCCTCTCAGGCGGCGCATACCTGCTACGTGCAAACGCTGCTTTATGCGGATGCGGTGCAGCGTGCCGGGTCGTTCAACCCCTGCGCGGTGGCCGAAGCGCTCGAGGATTTCGAATTCGACGGCATGGGCAACGGCAAGACGCTCTATCGCGGCGACGATCACCAGTGCTTCAAGGACGTTCTTGTGGTGCGCGGGAAAGAGAACCCGACATCCGAGTTCGACCTTCTTGAGGTCGTCGAAGTCACGCCACGGGCGCAGGTCGAATACGCAGCGGATCACCCGATGTTCGCAGGCGGCCAGCTTGGGTCCTGCAACCCGGGCTCCTAAGCGAGAGCACACAGCACAGGTCGGGCGCGGCACACGCGCCTGACCACCCCTCTCCCGCACAGCTGAGGTCCACCTGAAACGCGCCCCGATGGCCATCGGGCGTGACCTGCTGCTGCACTCCGAAACCAGCCACCCAGACGAACCGGAAGGTGGGGATCATGGACGCATTCCTTCTGCAAATCCTAAACGGGCTCGACAAGGGCTCTGCCTATGCGCTGATCGCATTGGGCCTGACACTCATCTTCGGCACTCTTGGTGTCGTGAACTTCGCCCATGGGGCGCTGTTCATGATCGGGGCCTTCTGCGCGGTGACGCTGCAGAAGATCTTCAGCCTCAGCTACGAGACCGTGGATCCCGACAAGACCGACTTTCTCGGCAACCCGCTGAAAGTGAAAACCCCTTATGTGGAAAGCTGGTTCGGCCCAGAGTTCGGTGGTGCGATCATCGACTGGTCGGTGCCACTGGCGATCCTCTTTGCGATCCCGATCATGGTGGCTGTCGGCTTCATCATGGAGCGCGGGCTGATCAAGCATTTCTACAAACGCCCCCATGCGGACCAGATCCTGGTGACCTTTGGCCTGGCCATCGTGCTGCAGGAAGTCATCAAGTATTTCTACGGCGCCAACCCGATCCCAACGCCCGCGCCCGACGCGCTGAACGGTGTTGCCAACCTCGGCGCGGTGATCGGCATGGACCTGATCTATCCGGTCTGGCGCATCGTCTACTTCTGCTTTGCCTGTCTCATCATCGGCGGCGTCTTTGCCTTCCTGCAGTTCACCACCTTCGGCATGGTGGTGCGCGCCGGCATGGCCGACCGCGAAACAGTGGGGCTCCTCGGCATCAACATCGACCGTCGCTTCACCATCATGTTCGGCATCGCCGCCGCGGTGGCAGGGCTGGCGGGCGTCATGTACACGCCGATCAATTCGCCCAACTACCACATGGGCATGGACTTCCTCGTGCTGTCCTTCGTTGTGGTCGTTGTGGGCGGCATGGGCTCCCTGCCCGGCGCCGTCCTTGCGGGCTTCTTGCTCGGCATTCTCGAAAGCTTTGCCTCGATGGAATGGGCCATCAACCTGATCCCCGGCATCAACCAGATCATCATCTACCTCGTCGCCATCATCATCTTGTTGGTCCGCCCACGTGGCTTGATGGGGCGCAAAGGCGTGATGGAGGACTAACCCAATGTTCGGACTTGATAAAAGAGACACAACCCTGCTTCTGATTGTGGCTTGCCTCGCGATCTTTGCACCCTTCATCCTGAACCCGTTCCCGACCGACAGCGGGCTGGCACAGTTCAACGCCGGCTACCCGGACCTGATGCAGCGTTTCGTGATCTTCGGGATCTTCGCCATCGGCTTCAACATCCTCTTCGGGCTTACGGGCTACCTCTCCTTTGGCCATGCCGCGTTTCTCGGGGTGGGCTCCTACTCGGCGGTCTGGATGTTCAAGCTCCTGAGCATGAACGTGCTGCCGGCGATCATCCTCAGCGTCATCATCGCGGGCCTGTTTGCCCTGGTGATCGGCTACGTGAGCCTGCGTCGCTCCGGCATCTACTTCTCGATCCTGACGCTGGCCTTTGCGCAGATGTCCTTCAGCCTCGCCTATTCGGTGCTGACGCCGATCACCAATGGTGAGACCGGCCTGCAGCTGACACTGGATGACCCGCGGGTGCTGGGCCAGACGTCCACGGCGGATGGCTCGATCCCGGTGACCAACTTCTTTGGTCTGGAGATGCGCAGCACCTATGAGATGGCGGTGGGCCCCTGGGCGTTCCAGTTCAACATGGGCTACTACCTCTGCGCGCTGGTGCTGATCGCGGCCTTCTACCTGTCGATCCGCATCTTCCGCTCGCCTTTTGGCATGATGCTGCGGGCGGTGAAATCGAACCAGCAGCGGATGAACTATACCGGCCTAAACTCCAAACCCTACACACTGGCGGCCTTCGTGATCTCCGGCATGTATGCGGGGCTTGCCGGTGGCCTCATGGCCTCCATGGACCCGCTTGCGGGCGCGGAGCGGATGCAGTGGACCGCCTCTGGTGAAGTGGTTCTGATGACCATCCTCGGCGGTGCGGGCACCTTGATCGGGCCAGTGCTGGGCGCGGGTTTCATCAAGTACTTTGAGAACATCTTCTCCAAGATCAACAGCAACGTTCTGCACAGCTGGTTCAGCTTCCTGCCGGATGGGCTTGAGGATTTCATCGTCTTCATCATCTACCCGTTCATCGGCAAGGGCTGGCACCTGACCCTGGGCATCCTGTTCATGCTGGTGGTGATATACCTGCCAGGCGGTCTGGTCGAAGGCGGACAGCGCATCGGCAACTGGATCAGAGGGCGCAAGAAGTCTGACGCCCGTCAGAACGAAACCCACCCGGCGGAATAAGGAGAGAAATCAATGAGCATTCTCGAAGTCAAAAACGTCGGCAAACGCTTTGGTGGCCTGCAGGCGCTCTCTGATGTGAACCTCTCCGTCAAGGAGAACTCCGTTCACGCCATCATCGGCCCCAATGGGGCCGGTAAATCCACCCTGCTGAACTGTCTGGTGGGCAAGCTGATCCCCGACACCGGATCGGTGATGTTCGATGGCCAGTCCGTGCTGGGGCGCGCACCCTACGAGATCAACCAGATGGGGATTTCCCGCGTGTTCCAGACGCCCGAGATCTTTGGCGATCTGACAGTGCTGGAAAACATGATGATCCCCTGTCTGGCCAAGCGGGATGGCGCGTTCGAGCTGAATGCGATCGCGTCCGTCATGGGGCAGCGGGACATCATCGACAAGGCCGAGCATATGCTGGTGGAGATGAACATGGCCGACAAGCGGCACATGCATGCCGCTTCGCTGTCGCGCGGTGACAAGCGGCGGTTGGAAATTGGCATGTGCCTCAGCCAGGAGCCGCGCCTGCTGCTGCTGGACGAGCCCACCGCCGGCATGGCGCGGGCCGACACCAACAACACCATCGACCTGCTGAAGCAGATTTCCGACCAGCGTGACATCACCATCGCCATTATCGAACACGACATGCATGTGGTGTTCAGCCTCGCCAACCGGATCACCGTATTGGCCCAGGGCACCCCGCTGGTGGAGGACAACCCAGAAAACATTCGTGGCAATCCAAAGGTCCGCGAAGCCTACCTCGGCGAAACCGCGTAACAAGGGGACAGAGATATGAACGTCAAACCTGATTTCTCGAAAGGCGCCAATCAGGCGGCCACAGCCCCTGCCTTCCTGTCGATCTGGGATGTGCATGCCTATTATGGCGAGAGCTATATCGTGCAGGGCATCAACTTCAACGTCCATGAGGGCGAAATTCTGGCGCTGCTGGGCCGCAACGGCGCGGGCAAGACCTCGACCTTGCGGTCGATCGCCCGCACTGGATCGCCCATGGTGACACGGGGCGAGATCTGGCTCGACCACCAGCCGCTGCACCTGATGGCAAGCCATGAGGCCGCGGCGGCAGGCCTTGGTCTGGTGCCAGAAGATCGCCGCATCATCGCCGGCCTTACCGTCGAGGAAAACCTGCAACTTGCGCAGATTGCCCCGCCCATCGGTTGGTCCATCGAGCGGCTCTATGAGCTGTTCCCGCGTCTTGGCGAACGCCGGAAACAAGAGGGTGTGACACTTTCTGGCGGCGAACAGCAGATGCTGGCGATTGCCCGTGCCCTGGCCCGCGACATCAAGGTTCTGCTGCTGGACGAACCCTATGAAGGCCTTGCCCCGGTGATTGTGGATGAGATCGAAAAGACCCTCATCCACATCAAGGAACAGGGCATGACCACGGTCATCGTTGAACAAAACGCCGTGCGTGCACTGCAACTCGCGGATCGCGCAGTGATCCTGGACACTGGCGGCATTGTCTTTGACGGCACCGCGGCAGAGGTGTTGGAAAACGAAGAGCTGCGTTCGGAATATCTCGCGATCTGAGCCCCCTCTCCTCCCCGTCGCACGGTCTTGGACAACCGGGCGCACCTTATTGGCCGGGCCTGTTTCAGCGCCCGGTCATTTTTTGCCCCTGTCATTTTTTGCGACCTCCGGGGCCTGCGCCCTTTCCCCGGACGGTGCGTTCGGCATAAGACAAAGACCATGTCTGATCCCGCATTTGAATTCGCCCCCGTTGGTCTGGCCCTGCTTGAGCATCGCGTCATCAAGCGCTGCAACCTCCAATTTGCGGAAACCTTCGGTGGCAGCCCGGCAGAGCTGTGCGAGCTGCCGATTGCAGCCCTCTACCCCAGCGCCGAGGACTATCAACGCATCGGAGAGATCCTGCAGCTGCCCGAGGCGCAAAGCGGGGTCTACAATGATGAGCGCATCATGCGACGCACCTCCGGCGCGCTGTTTTGGTGCCGTGTCCGGGGCCGCTCCACCAGCATCAGCCAGCCCTTCCTGACTGGGGTGTGGTCCTTTGCCGACCTGTCCGAGGAACGCCCGGTTGTCAGCCTGACCCCGCGTGAGCGTGAGGTGGCCATTCTGACCTGCCGAGGGCTCTCGGCCAAGGAGATCGGACTGAAACTCGACCTCTCCTACCGGACGGTAGAGACTCACCGGGCGCGGCTGCTGGACAAGTTTGGAGCACGCAAGCTGCCCGAGCTGGTGGCAAAACTCAGCGGCATGCCCCTTTAAGCGAGGTCTGCGGCGGAACATTCCCCTGCAAAAACCATTGTAAACCGCCGGTTTCATCCCCATCCTGTGCCCTGACTGAGTACACTTTCCTTATGGTCAGCTATGGCCTATAAGGCCGCAAATTCCCGCCCCGGAACCGTTCGGGGCCAGACAGGACCCTGCCGAGGAACAAAATGACAAATAAATCTCATGAAGCAGATGTGGCATTCATCAAGGCTCTGGCAGAGCTTTTGCGCGAGAACGACCTGACCGAACTGCAGGTGAAGCGCGACTATGCCGAGGATGACAGCCTGAACGTGCGCGTTTCCCGTCAATTCCCCGCCGCACCGGTTGCGCCGATGCAGGTGGCAGCCCCGGCCCCGATGGCCGCAGCAGCACCTGCCGCAGCCGCCCCGGCCGCCGCAGCCACACCTGCCGAGGATCCGGCCAGCCACCCCGGCGCCGTAACCTCGCCGATGGTGGGCACCGCCTATCTGTCCCCAGAGCCGGGCGCGTCCGGCTTCATCAGCGTTGGCCAGCAGGTCAGCGAGGGCGACACGCTGCTGATCGTCGAAGCGATGAAAACCATGAACCACATTCCGGCGCCCAAGTCCGGCACCGTGAAGCGCATCCTGGTTGAGGATGGTGCTGCGGTGGAATTCGGTTCCCCGCTTGTGATCGTCGAGTAAGGCGCAGCCATGTTTGACAAAATCCTGATTGCCAACCGGGGTGAGATCGCGCTGCGCGTGATCCGCGCCTGCCGCGAGATGGGCATCCAGTCCGTGGCCGTGCACTCCACCGCCGATGCCGATGCAATGCACGTGCGTATGGCTGACGAGTCGATCTGCATCGGCCCGCCTTCTGGTGCGCAGAGCTACCTGTCGATCCCCGCCATCATCTCCGCCTGCGAGATTTCCGGCGCTCAGGCGATCCACCCGGGCTATGGCTTCCTGTCCGAGAATGCCAACTTCGTGCAGATCGTCGAAGATCACGGCATCACCTTCATCGGCCCCTCGGCGGAACATATCCGCCAGATGGGCGACAAGATCACCGCCAAGGACACAGCCAAGGCGCTTGGCATCCCCTGCGTGCCCGGCTCTGATGGCGGCGTGCCGGACGTGGAGACCGCCAAGAAGGTCGCCGCCGACATGGGCTACCCGGTGATCATCAAGGCGACCGCCGGTGGTGGGGGCCGTGGCATGAAGGTGGCCGAAACCGCCGCCGATCTCGTGCAGGCCTTCCAGACCGCGCGCTCCGAATCCAAGGCGGCGTTTGGCAACGACGAAGTCTACATGGAGAAATATCTCCAGAAGCCGCGCCACATCGAGATCCAGGTCTTTGGCGACGGTCAGGGCGGCGGCGTGCATCTGGGCGAACGCGACTGCTCCTTGCAGCGGCGCCACCAGAAGGTGTTCGAGGAAGCCCCCGGCCCCTCCATCACCGCCGAGGAACGCGCCCGCATCGGCGAAATCTGCGCCAATGCCATCGGCAAGATGGGCTATTCCGGCGCCGGCACCGTCGAGTTCCTTTACGAGGACGGCGAGTTCTACTTCATCGAGATGAACACCCGCCTGCAGGTGGAACACCCGGTGACCGAAGCGATCTTTGGTCAGGACCTGGTGCGCGAACAGATCCTGGTGGCCTCTGGTCAAAAACTGTCGTTCTCGCAGGACGATCTGCAGATCAACGGTCACGCCATCGAGGTGCGCATCAACGCGGAGAAACTGCCGAACTTCTCGCCCTGCCCGGGCAAGATCACCGCCTTCCACGCGCCGGGCGGTCTGGGCGTGCGGATGGATTCGGCGCTCTATGACGGCTATTCGATCCCGCCCTATTACGACAGCCTGATCGGCAAGTTGATCGTGCATGGCCGCGACCGGGACGAGGCGCTGGCGCGTCTCAGCCGCTCGCTGGGCGAGCTGATCGTGGATGGCGTCGACACCACCGTGCCGCTGTTCCACGCGCTGCTGCAGGAAAAGGACGTCCAGACCGGTGATTACAATATTCACTGGCTGGAAAAATGGCTCGACGCCAACCTGTGAACCAGACTTGATGACGACAGGGGTGGCAGAGTTTCTGCCGCCCCTTTTTTTCATTGTGTTAGACTCCAACTCATGACGCTGAGCGCAGATCTCCTATTGCATGCCTATGCCAGCGGCGTCTTTCCCATGGCGGAGAGCCGCGACGACCCCGACGTGTTCTGGGTCGACCCCAAGCGTCGTGGCATCCTGCCGCTGGATGGGTTTCGCATCTCTCGCTCGCTCGCCAAGCGCATTCGGCGGGGTGGCTATGAGATTGCGATCAATACCGATTTTGCCGGGGTCGTGACGGGCTGCGCAGATCGGGAAGAGACCTGGATAAATGACGAAATCTTTGATCGATATGCGGAATTGCACGATATGGGCTTCGCCCATTCGCTTGAGGTCTGGCAGGATGCAGAGCTGATTGGGGGTGTCTACGGCGTGTCGCTGGGGGCAGCGTTCTTTGGCGAGAGCATGTTCTCGCGCCGAACCGATGCCTCAAAGATCGCCCTGGCCTACCTGGTGGACCGCCTGAACGCCGGCGGCTACATCCTGTGTGACACCCAGTTCATTACGCCGCATCTTGCCTCACTCGGCGGGCGGGAGATCGCTCGCGCACGCTATCGCAGGATATTGGCAGAGGCCTTGCCACAATCCGGGGATTTCCTGTCGCCAGACATCCCTGACCCTCAGCTGCTCTTGCAGCGCAGGACCCAGACGTCGTAACGGCGATGGTCCAGCGCATTCAGCGCCGGGCTTGACGCGATCATCCAACCATCAAAGAACACTTTGCCGTCCTGACGATCCCGGATGCTCAGATAGGCGTAGGCATCGCCAGAGGGGTTCTCGGTTGGATAGCGACACTCTTTCAGCGTCACCAGCAATCCAAAGACCTCTGCGGAACTACCGGTTTGCAGCTCGACATCAACGCTCTTGCCGTTGACTTTGTCGAGGCCACGCAAGCTGACAATATTGCCTTTTTCCGCCTCGACCCGCTCCACCGTTTCGCGTTTCTCGGGCACCAGAGGCTCGGTCGGCGCAGGGGCCAATTCTTCGATAGAGATGGACTGAGCGGCCACAGTTGTGGCGCAGGCGAGACCAAACAAAACTGTCGTTAGTCGAAACATCACGAGTCGTCGCCGCCGCTGCCGGATACGAACTTCACCAGAAGCGAAATCAGGCTCACCGCCCCTTGGGTGTCCACAATCTCGTCCCCGGATTCAAAATTGAACGGCGACCCTCCGGGCATGACTTCTACGAAGTTGCCGCCCAGCAGGCCTTCGGACGCAATCACGATGGCGCTGTCGTCAGGGATCATGATGTCTTTACTTACCGAAAACGTCGTATCGGCGCGAAACGTTTCTGCGTTCAGCTCCACACCGGTCACCGTGCCGATCTTGACACCAGCCAGCCGGACGTCCGTGCCGACGCTGACACCTTCAAGGGAACGGAACGACGCGGTGAGCGGATAGTTTTCACCGCCGCGGGACAGGCCCGCCGCCTGCGCCGCATAGAAAGCGAAGCCCGCAGCAACCACCAGCACAAGGCCGCCGGTCAGAACTTCGGTCGTGGAGTGGGTCATTCAAAACCTGCCTTTTGGCCAGATCGAAACGGGTCATCAGGTTGGTCTCTGATGGCCCAGGAAATTGCTTTATTCGGGGCTCCAGGCCTCGTAGTCGCTGCGCTCTTTCGGAGCGCCGCCAGCCCGGATTGATCCTGCAGGCGCATAGGCCAGCATAGTACCGGTCAGGTTTTCCTGATGCGGCTTTTCCCACGGCTTGTGCTGCAGCGGCTTTTCACTGGGCACCTCGTTGAAGGTGCGGTGCAGCCAGCCGTGCCAATCCGCGTCAACACGGGAGGCCTCGGCCTCACCATTGAAAATCACCCAGCGGCGACTGTCATCGGCATTGCGGTAGAACACATTGCCCTGACCGTCCTCTCCAACCTTCACCCCCTTGCGGCGGGTGTAGATCATGGTGTTCAGGGTGGCGCCGTTCCACCAGGTCACGGCCTGCAAAAGCGTATTCAGGATTCCCATCGGTCCCTCCGAAAATCTCGTTCCCGATATGGCGTATTCTGCGTCCGAGGTCCAGTGGTTCGCGCCCCCGTGGTGAAGACGCAGGCGGGAATTGGCAGTTTTAACGCAATCGGTTAGGAGGTTGAGCCCTGTTCGGCGCGATATTCACAAAACCGTAAACGATTGCCAAAGGGATCGGTAACGGTGATTTGCAGCCCCCATGGCATAGCCTCAAGCGCCGGTTTGATGTTGCGATAACGCCGATCGCCCAATTCCTGATGCAGGGCCATGGCGCCCGAGATGGGCACAAAGCAGGTTGAGCCCGGCGTCGCGTCCCCGTGATGTTCGCTCAGATGCAGCACGCATCCGGACCGAGAAATCTGCATATAGATGGGGAAATCCTCTTCGTGGCGATGTTCCCAATCAACAGAAAACCCGAGATAATCGAGATAGAACTGCTGGGCCTTCTCCAGATCAAAGATGCGGATCACTGGGATAGCGGGGCGGATGTCGGTGGACGCCTTGTCTGTCATCTGATGCGCCTCAGGCCGACGGCGCCAGCGCGGTGACTTCGATCTCGATTCGAAATTGCGGCGCAATCAGATTGCACTCGGTCATTGTCGCGGCCGGTGGGTGATCCCCAAAGGCGTCCTTCAACAAAGGCCAGCAGGGTTCGAACTCGGCGGCATCCGGCAGGTAATAGTTAACCCGCACCACATCCGAAAAACTGGAACCAGCCTGTTGCAATGCACCCCGGATCGTCTCAAGCGCAGACCGGCACTGAGAGATCACATCTTCGCCCTGCCCCACTGTGCCAGCCACATGAACAAAGCCCCCTGCGACCACGGCCCGGCAGTATCCGATCTTGTCTTCAAATTCACCGCCGGAGGAAATGCGTCTGATGGTCATGAGGGATCCTTCTCTGTCTGCACAGTCAGTGTCTTGCTCCCCAATTTTGTAGGCGATCACGCGGGGGGGCAGAATTGCAATCTAAACAATCCTGCTATGCACAGACATGGTCAGGCGAGCGTGGACTGAAGAAAGCCGATCAGTGCTGTCCAGGCCCGCTTTGATGAGCGTTCATTGAACATCATGCCGCCTGCCTGATCTTGGGCTTTTGGGTTTGTGAAGGCATGTCCAGTGCTGCCAAATCCAAGCACCTGCCAGTCTGTACAATACTGGCTAAGCTCCTCTGCCAGTGTCTGCAGCGCATCAGGCGGGGCCAAAGGATCATCCCAGCCGTGCAGCACCAAAACTGAGGCCTCAAACGGTTTGTTGTCGAAATTCGGCGCGTCATAGACGCCATGCAGTGGGACGCAGGCCCGAATATCGGCTCCTGTGCGCGCCAGATCGAGCACGGCCTTGCCACCGAGACAGTAGCCCATGGCTGCAATCCGATCTGCATCCACCTGCGGCAGGTCCCGTGCAGCGTCGACTGCAGCGCGCATTCGTCGGGCCAACACGCGGCGATCTGAGGTGACTGCCGCCATTTGCGCTCTGGCGTCCTCGGGCGTCTCCACCCGGAGCCCATTTCCGTAGTAGTCCACCGCCAGCGCCACATAGCCAAGCGCCGCCAGTTCGGCGGCCCGCGCCCGCTCAAAATCACTGAGCCCGCCAAAGGCCGGTGCGATCAGCACGCAGGGCGCCGGGCCCCGTTGCGTTTCGTCCCAGACCAGATGGCCGATAAACTCATCCGTCCCGTCACTATAGGAGAAGGTCTGGTTTTGCATTTATGCCTCCGAAACAAATCAGTTCCGCCCGCGCGTCCCGCGACCCGTGCTGCCGCGGGACCACCCAGAAAAAAGGGCCGGTGTCCTGCTGACACCGACCCCGTTCATTTCATTTCGACACCAACAGAGATCATCCGGCGGTGGCCGATTCCTTTTCATCCGCGTGGATCATCAGGGGCTGCGCATCGGAGGTGACGGCTTCCTCATTGACGACAACCTTGGTCACGCTCTCCATGCCCGGCAGTTCGAACATGGTGTTCAGCAGAATGTCCTCAAGGATCGAGCGCAGCCCTCGCGCGCCAGTCTTGCGTTCGATCGCCTTCTTGGAGATCGCGGAAAGTGCTTCATCGGTGAAGTCCAGCTCGGTCTCTTCCAGCTCGAACAGGCGCTGATACTGTTTGACCAGAGCGTTCTTCGGCTTGGTCAGGATGGTAATCAGCGCGTCCTCGTCCAGATCTTCGAGCGTCGCCAGAACCGGCAGACGACCGACGAATTCCGGGATCAGGCCGAATTTCAGCAGATCCTCAGGTTCGAGATCGCGGAAGGTTTCACCAATGCCCGCTTCGCTTTCGTCGCGCACATCAGCGCCAAAGCCCATGGCAGAGCCCTTGCCGCGCTGTTTGATGATCCGGTCGAGACCCGCAAAGGCGCCACCGCAGATGAACAGGATGTTGGTGGTGTCCACCTGCAGGAATTCCTGCTGCGGATGCTTGCGGCCACCCTGCGGCGGCACGGAGGCCACGGTGCCTTCCATCAGCTTCAGCAATGCCTGCTGCACGCCCTCGCCCGACACATCGCGGGTGATCGAAGGGTTTTCGGACTTGCGGGTGATCTTGTCGACTTCGTCGATATAGACGATGCCGCGCTGCGCTTTCTCGACGTTATATTCGGACGCTTGCAACAGTTTGAGGATGATGTTTTCCACATCCTCCCCGACATAGCCAGCCTCGGTCAGCGTCGTGGCGTCGGCCATGGTGAAGGGCACATCGAGGATGCGCGCCAACGTCTGCGCCAGCAAGGTCTTGCCGCAGCCGGTTGGGCCAATCAGCAGGATGTTGGATTTCGCAAGCTCAATGTCATTCCCGGCCTTCTGGGCGTGGTTGAGGCGCTTGTAATGATTGTGCACCGCCACCGACAGCACACGCTTTGCCGTCGCCTGACCGATCACGTAATCATCCAGAACCTCGCAGATATCCTTTGGCGTCGGCACGCCATCGGTGGCCTTCATGCCGGAGGCCTTGGTCTCCTCGCGGATGATATCCATGCACAGCTCGACGCATTCATCACAGATGAACACCGTCGGTCCCGCAATCAGCTTGCGTACCTCATGCTGGCTCTTGCCGCAGAAACTACAGTAAAGCGTGTTCTTGCTGTCGCCGCTCGAGTTCGTCGCCATGGTCTACCTTTCCATCCGCCTCGGGGCCAGCGCGTGTCAGTATGCCCCGATTTCCAACCAGCTTAGGACAGCTCCCAACCGGCCACAATGTCAAATTGTGCTCCCTGACACACACAAGTGCACAGGGAACACAAAGCCGGCACAGTCGCCGGATCAGCTCTCTTCGTCGTCACCCTTCGCACGGTTCTCGACGATTTCGTCGATCAGACCAAATTCCTTGGCCTGCTCTGGTGCCATGAAATTGTCGCGTTCCAGCGCCTTTTCAATGGTCTCGTAGTCCTGACCGGTGTGTTTCACATAGATCTCGTTGAGGCGGCGCTTCAGCTTCTGCGTCTCCTCGGCGTGGATCATGATGTCCGTCGCCTGCCCCTGATAGCCACCAGAGGGCTGGTGCACCATCACGCGGGAGTTGGGCAGCGAGAACCGCATGCCGGCCTCACCCGCGGTCAGCAGCAGGGAGCCCATGGAGGCCGCCTGACCGATCACAAGGGTCGACACCTTCGGCTTGATGTACTGCATGGTGTCATAAATCGACAGGCCAGAGGTCACGACACCGCCGGGGCTGTTGATATACATGGAGATTTCCTTGGACGGGTTCTCCGCCTCAAGGTGCAGCAGCTGCGCCACGATCAGCGACGACATACCGTCATGCACCGGACCGTTGAGGAAGATGATACGCTCCTTCAACAGGCGCGAGAAAATATCATATGCCCGCTCGCCCCGGCTGGTCTGTTCAACGACCATCGGCACAAGAGTGTTCATGTAGGTTTCTGTTGGATCAATCATTGGACCTGCCTGTCTTGGGATCTTGTCGAGCACCATACCCGACGAAGGATTACCCGAGTCTTAGTGCTGCGAAAAATGGGCTGCAAGAGGTGCACCCGCATTTTAGCGGCAGCGTGATCCTGCAAATCATCAGGCCGATGCCTCAAGCGGACGGTCTCCGGTGTCGTTATTCACCGCACCGAGGTCGCAATATCCGGGCACATATCCCTGCCACGGGGATAGCTGGTATAAGAGCGCCGAACACACATGGTCCTGCGCCCGCACCCTTAGCCAGCATGGAAACGCCCGTGTCCGACGACAGTTTTGTTCAAAAAGGCGCTGCCGCCACGCTCTCGATCCCGCACATCGGAGAGCCGCAGGATTTCTATTTCCTGCTGTTGCCCAAGGCGACAATGCTGCCCGTCGCCGCGGCGATCGAACCGCTGCGGATTGCCAATCAGGTCACCAATACAAAGCTTTACCGCTGGTACATCATGACCGAGGACGGTGCACCGCTGCGCTGTTCCAACGGGATGATGGTGACCCCGGACATGGCGCTCGGCGCCTTGCCCTCGGATGGGATGGGCTTTGTCTGCGCCGGGGTGGAGCCTCAGGATGCGGCGGGCGATATCACCCTCAACTGGCTTCGGCGCGAACATCGCTTCGGCCGCAAGCTGGGCGGCATCTGCACCGGCGCCTTTGCCTTGGCGCAGGCCGGGCTGATCAAGAACCAGCCCTTTACCCTGCATTGGGAAAATCAGCCCGGCTTTGTCGAACGGTTCGAACACCTGAAGCCCTCGCCCAATATCTACGAGGTCACCGGCAGCCTGATGACCTGCGGCGGCGGCAGCGCGGCCACAGACATGATGCTGACCCTGATCGAGGAGCGTCACGGCAAGCAACTCGCCATCATCGTCGCCGACATGTGTCTGCATGTGCGCTCGACCTCGGGCGCGGCGCCGCAGAAATCGAACTACGCGGTCGCCATCGGCAGCCGCAACCAGCGCCTGCTGAGCGCGCTGCAATTGATGCAGGAATCGCTTGAGGAGCCGCTGTCGATCGGCGCGCTATGCACCCGGCTTGATATCTCGCGCAGACAGCTGGAACGGCTGTTCTCGCGTTATCTCGATCAGAGCCCGATGCATGTCTACTCCGACATGCGCCTCAGCCATGCCTTTGCGCTGATGAACGAGACCTCGATGTCGGTGACCGAAATCGCGCTGGCCTCCGGCTTCAACTCCGCGACTCATTTCTCGCGCCAGTTCAAGCGCAAGTTCGGCGCCAGTCCGCATTTCTTCCGCAAGGGCTGGGCCTGAGTCCCTTCGGCACCGTTCCCGAGGCACGCGCCCCCCAGACCTGACGGCAAACGCACTGAAATGTGACGAGTATTTCAACCCGGTTGCGCGTACACCCGGTCCAGTCTCGTAGCCAGCCAGGAGCCCTCGCCATGGTCACACAGTCACTCTCTGCCCGTCTTGCCGCCGGGGCGATTGCCGCCTTTGTTCTGGCCGCCCCATTGCACGCCTCTGAGCAGGGCGCGGATCTTCAGCCACGCGATGGCTGGGCGGTGCACGCCAGCATCAAGGATTACCCCACCCTGCTTGCGGATCTGAAAGCGGCTGTGCGCGACCATAATATGGGTGTGGTGACGGAGGCCGGCCCCACCGATGCCGCTGCCGCCCGTGGCATCACCATTCCCGGCAATCGCGTCGTGGGAGTCTTTGCCAATGACTACGCGGTACAGATCCTTGACCTCTCCACCGCCGCCATGATCGAGGCGCCAATCCGCTTTTATGTCACCGAAGGGGATGACGGCACCGCCACCCTCTCCTACAAGACACCAAGCCATGTGTTTGCACCCTATGTGCCTGAGGCTGGCGAGAAACTGGCCGCCGTCGCGGAGCAGCTGGATGGCGTCTTCGGCGCCATTGCCACCGCCGCCCTGCGCGACTGACCCATCTGATTCCAACGCGAGATGTTTCCTCCGATGACCCAATCCCTCCGCGCCGCCGATGTTCTCGCCCGTCGCCTCTATGAGGCGGGCTGCCGCCACGCCTTTGGCATGCCCGGCGGCGAGGTATTGACCCTCGTTGATGCGCTCACACGGGCCGGTATCACCTTCCACCTCGCCAAACACGAAAACTGCGCCGGTTTTATGGGCGAAGGGGTGCATCACGCCGATGGCGCTCCGGCGATCCTTGTGGCCACGATCGGCCCCGGCGCCCTGAACGGGGTCAACGTGGTGGCCAACGCCCATCAGGACCGGGTGCCGATGCTGGTGCTGACCGGCTGCGTCGATGCGGAGGAGGCGCAGACCTACACCCATCAGGTGCTGGACCAGCAGGCGGTCTTTGCCCCGATCACCAAGGCCAGCTTTCGTCTCGACGCCGCCGCCGCCGAGGTGATCGCCGATAAGGCCGTTACCATTGCCACGGAGGCCCGCCAGGGGCCGGTGCATATCGACGTGCCGATCACGGTGGCAGAAACGCCTGCAACCGAACGCCGCCCCCGCGGCGCGCCTGCCGGAGCAACCGCGCCTGCCGGTGCGACATTGGCGCAGGCGCATGGCTGGCTGGCAGAGGCCACCCGCCCGTTGGCAGTGATCGGCCTTGATGCGCTGCTGCCCGGCGGCGCGGAGGCCACAAAGTCTTTCCTTGAAGCCCGCCAGATCCCCTTTGTCACCACCTACAAGGCCAAGGGCATCCTGCCCGAAAACCATCCGCTCTGCCTCGGCGGGGCCGGATTGTCGCCGCGTGCGGACAGTCACCTGCTGCCGCTGCTGGAGGCCGCCGACCTGATCCTCTGCATCGGCTATGATCCGATCGAGATGCGCACCGGCTGGCGTGACGCCTGGGATCCGCGCCACACCCGGGTCATCGACATCACGCCAGAGGCCAACAGCCACTACATGCATCAGGCCAGCCTGCCGCTGATCGCGGATCTGCCCGCCACGCTGGCCGCATTGGCCGTGGCGCCGCCCGCTGCCCCTCTCTGGTCGGGCGGCGAGATTGCCAAGACGCAATCCGCGCTGGCCGACGCCTTCCCGCACACCGACGACTGGGGCCCCGCAGGCGTCATCGCCCAATGCATGGAAACCCTGCCCCGCGACACCCTGCTGACGGCAGACAGCGGCGCCCATCGCATTCTGCTCAGCCAGATGTGGAAATGCAGCTCACCGCGCCAGCTGGTGCAATCCTCCGGTCTCTGCACCATGGGCTGCGCCGTGCCGCTGGCGATGGGGCGCAAGCTGGCACAGCCCGACCGCACGGTTGTCAGCTTTTCCGGCGATGCGGGGTTCCTGATGGTCGCAGGAGAGCTGGCCACCGCCGCCGAGATGGGGCTTGCGCCGATCTTCGTGGTCTTTGTCGATGCCTCCCTCGCCCTGATTGAACTGAAGCAGCGCCAGCGTCAGCTGCCCAACGCGGCCGTCGATTTTGGCCACCACGACTTTGCCGCCATCGGGCGCGCCTTTGGCGGTCAGGGCCATCGCGTGCGCAACCGCGCCGAGTTGACCACAGCGCTTGATGCGGCCATGCAGGCGGACACATTCACCGTGATCGCCGCGGAAATCGACCGGGAGGGCTATGATGGCCGGATCTGACTTGTTGCCCCATGGCGCCCTCAAGGGTGTCAAGGTTCTCGACCTTACGCGCATTCTGGCCGGTCCCACCGCAACCCAGTTGCTGGGCGATCTTGGCGCGGATGTGATCAAGGTGGAAAACCCGTCGACGGGCGGTGACGACACCCGCCAATGGGGCAAGAGCGTCGCCGAAGATGCTGACCTCACACCCTATTTCATGGCCGCCAATCGCAACAAACGCTCGCTGGCGCTGGATATTGCCCACGCCGAGGGACAGGCGATCATCCGCCACCTGGCGCAGCAGGCAGACGTTCTGGTCGAGAATTTCAAACCCGGCGGGCTTGCCAAATACGGTCTGGATTACGCCAGCCTGCGCGAGAGCTGCCCGCGGCTGGTCTATGCTTCCATATCGGGATACGGCCAGACCGGACCCAATCGCGAAAAACCCGGCTATGACCTGATGGCGCAGGGATATGGCGGCATGATGTCCCTGACCGGCGAGCCTGACGGCGCGCCGATGAAGGTGGGCGTCGGCGTCGCGGATGTGATGTGCGGCATGTATGCCACCATCGGCATCCTCTCGGCACTGCGGCACCGAGATCTTACGGATGAGGGCCAGCAGGTCGAGCTGTCGCTGGTTGACGCGCAGATCGCCTGGCTGATCAACGAGGGCGTCAGCTACCTCAACACCGGGCAAAAGCCGCTGCGGCGTGGCAATGAACACCCCTCGATCATGCCTTATGGCACCTATGAGACCTCCGACGGCCATGTGATCCTCGCGGTGGGCAACGACAGCCAGTTCCGCCGTTTCATGGCGTTTCTGTCGCTTGAAGGGCTGGCGGAGGATGACCGTTTTGCCACCAACCCGGCACGGCTGGAGCACCGCGACGCGCTCAACGAGATCCTGAAGCCCGCCTTGCGACGCTTCAGCACCCAGCAGGTGATCGACGGCATGGAGGCCGCCAAGGTCCCTGTCGGGCCTGTGAAGACCCTCGATCAGGTGTTCGAGACGGATCAGGTCGACGCGCGCGAGATGGTTGTGACCATGCACTCCGGTGACACGCCGCTGCGCCTTTTGGGCAATCCTCTGAAGTTCTCGCGCACGCCGGTGACATACCGTAAAAGCCCGCCTAAATGCGGCGCAGACAGTGACGAGATTCTCTCGTCCGATGCGCCCTTCAAGGACGACTGACATCAACAGACGTGTTGCGGCCTTTGCCCGCCCCGCAATGTTACAGCCCCCGGCGTTTGGGCCGTCATATGCTGCATCAAACGGCATAGCATCCCGCTTTTGCGCCGTTTTTTGCTCATTTGCTCTGACGACAGTGACACAAAACCGCGCACAGCCACACGCGCCTTCACCAAAGCGCGAGTGGGGGGCGCGCGGCCAAAAGCGCTCCGCTAGCATCGTTTTCAACACAAGTTTTTTTCTCAAGCGCGCGAAAGTGACCCGCCCATGACCCAGGATATATTCGGACAGGATTGCAGTCTGACGGACGCGCATGCGCTCGATGCATGGAACGGCCTTCAACTTGGCGTGCTTGCCCATGCCGCAAGCACGGCCGATCATCTGGGCGCATTGCTGAAGGCCGCCCCTGATTTTGCACTAGGGCAGGCCATTCGGGGGATCTCGCTGCTGATGCTGGGTCGCTCTGAACTGGTCCCAATTGCGCATGAGGCGCATGCGATCGCAAAATCCGCCTATGAGGGCGCCCTGCCGCGGGAACGCAAGTACATTGATGCGCTGGAGGCCTGGCTTGGCGGCAAACCCTCGCGCGCCGTTGCCTGCATGGAAGAGGTTCTGACCCTTTACCCTTGCGATACGCTGGCGATGAAACTCAGCCACGGCATCCGCTTCATCCTTGGTGATGCACGCGGCATGCGGGCCTCGATCGAACGGGTTCTGCCTGCCTATACCACGGAACACGCCGGTCATGGCTACCTGCTCGGCTGTCACGCCTTCACGCTGGAGGAGACCGGCGAATACGACCGCGCGGAGATCACCGGGCGCCAGGCCCTGTGGACTGCGCCGGATGATGCCTGGGGCCTGCATGCGGTCGCCCACGTGCATGAGATGACCGGCAATGCCAAGGCCGGGCTCGACTGGTTTGACGGGCGCGAACAGGCCTGGGCGCATTGCAACAACTTCCGCTACCACGTCTGGTGGCACAAGGCGCTGATGCATCTCGATCTCGGGCAGGTCGACGCGGTGATGCGGCTTTATGATGACGAGGTGCGCAAGGACAAGACCGACGACTACCGCGATATCTCCAACGCCACATCCCTGCTGATGCGTCTGGAGCTCGATGGGATCAATGTCGGCAACCGCTGGGACGAATTGGCGGATCTCTGCGCAGAGCGCACTGAGGACGGCAGCCTGATCTTCGCCGATCTGCACTATCTTCTGGCGCTGGTGGGCGGAGACCGAAAATCAGCAACAACCCGTCTGGTCGAGCGGATCCACGCCGACGGGGTGTCCGGAACAACCGAAACCGCGCAAAGAATGGCCGACCCGGGCGCGACAGTTGCAACAGGGCTTGAGGCTTTTGGTGAAGGTGACTACCGAACAGCCTTTGATCGCCTCGCTAAGTCTCGGGATTCGTTGCAACTTGCAGGTGGCAGCCACGCTCAGAGGGACGTCTTTGAGAGAATGACCATAGACGCCGGTCTGCGGGCCGGAAACTGGGCGCATGTGGAAGCCATTCTTGATGACCGTCAGGCAAAACGCGGTGGCGCCGAAGACAATTACGCGATTGCCCGTCGCGCTTTGATCGCATCCGCCCGGAACAAGGGCAGCACCCAAAGCGTTCCAGCGGAGTGATCCTTTAGGAGATTGAAAACTGATGGCAGAAGTCGCGCCCTTTCCGGCGCCTGATAAGGGGAGCGCGTCCCGCGCCGCCGCCAATGCGATGAGTGCCCCGCCGGAGACTGCGGTGGCGTCACGCCCCCGCGACCCGCGCCTGGATTTCTACCGCGGCATTGCGATGTTCATCATCCTAAGCGCGCATATCCCCGGCAACCGCTGGGGCAGCTGGATACCGGCCCGTTTCGGGTTCTCGGACGCCACGGAGATCTTTGTCTTCTGCTCGGGCATGGCTTCGGCGATCGCCTTTGGCGGCTCCTTCGCCCGCAATGGCTGGTGGATGGGCACCGCCCGCGTCGCCTATCGCTGCTGGCAAGTGTTCTGGGCCCATATCGGCTTGTTCTTCTTTCTTGCCATGTCGATGGCCGCGCTTGATCTCTATGGCGGCTTTGACAAGAGCTACATCGGGTCGCTGAACCTGCACCGGTTCTTCTCCAACACGACGCAACAGATCGTCGGGATTTTCACCCTGACCTATGTGCCGAACTACTTTGACATCCTGCCAATGTATCTGGTGGTGCTGGCCTTGATGCCTGCCGTCATGGGCGTGCGCAAAGCCGGACGCTGGGCCGTGGCCTGCCTGTGCATCGCACTGTGGTTGCTTGCGAACCCCTATATGATCGGCATGGGCCCCGATGGCCTGTCCCTGCCAGCCGAACCCTGGTCCGAACGCGAGTGGTTCTTCAACCCCTTCGGCTGGCAGCTTCTGTTCTTCACCGGCTTTGCCTTCATGTCGGGCTGGCTGCCAAAACCGCCCGTCAGTCGCACACTCGCGGTGCTTGCCGTGGCGTTTCTGGTCTTCTCCATGCCGTTCGGCTCCTGGAAGGTGTTCAGCTGGCTCAATGCAGCCGCTCCAGATCTGGGCGAGACCATCCGCCCCGCCTGGCGCATCACCGACGAATGGCGCGAGAAGACCGACTTCGGTCTGCTGCGCTACATGCACTTCCTGTCGCTGGCCTATCTGGCGTGGCTCGTTGCCGGTGAAAATGGCCAGAACCTGGTGGCGCGCGGCACCTCCGTGATTTCGCGCACCTGGGCCACCGTCATTACCCTGATTACCAAAGTCGGTCAGCAGAGCCTCGCGGTGTTTGTCGCCTCTATGGCGCTGGCCCGCTTCATCGGAGCCGTGCTCGATCAGACGGATCGCAGCATCACCGTGACCGCTGCCGCAAACCTTGCCGGTTTTGCCCTTATCATCGGCTGCGCCTATGGCGCGGCCTGGTTCAAATCCCAACCGTGGAGACGCAAACGATGAGCAAACTGAGCCGTCGTTCCTTCCTGCAAACCGCATCCGCCCTGTCGCTGATCGCTGTCGCACCTGCTGTCCAGGCGACTGCCGGAACAGAGAAGTTTTCCCGTGCCGATGTGATCGCACGGGCCAAGGCCCTCGCGGAGCGCCCATACAGCGCACGCAGCTCCGTGCCCGATGACTGGCTGGCGATGTCTTACGACCAGTATCGCTCGATCCAGTTTGATGTGGACAAGGCGCTCTGGGCGGGCACGGATCGAAGCTACAATGTCGATTTCTTTCTGCCCGGTCTCTATTTCGAACGTCCGGTCCTGATCCACTCCGTTGTCGACGGCATAAGCACAAGCGTGCCTTTCGATATGGATCGGTTCAACAAGCACCCCGAAATTTCGCCCAAATTGTCCAAGGAAGGCGCGCTCGGCTATTCCGGTTTCCGCCTGCGTACGGATCTGGATGACGAAAACCATCCGGGCAAGAAAACCGAATTCTGCGTTTTCCAAGGCGCGAGTTACTTCCGTGCCATCGCCAATGGCAACAACTACGGGCTCTCGGCCCGTGGTCTGGCGCTGAAGACGGCCGACCCGGAGGGCGAAGAGTTCCCCGAATTCGTCAGCTTCTGGCTCGAGGCCCCCGGCCCGCTACAGGAGAACATGATCGTTCATGCACTGATGGACAGTCCCTCGGTCACCGGCGCCTATCGCTTTGACATCACGCCCGGAAATCCCTGTGTGATGGATGTCGAGGCGACGTTGTTTGCCCGCAAGGACCTGACCCACGCTGGCCTTGCGCCGCTCACGTCGATGTTCCTCTTTGATGGCACCAACCACCAGCGCTTTGACGACTTCCGCCCGGCGGTCCACGACAGCGATGGCCTGTTGCTGAAGAACGGCCATGGCGAGGTCATCTGGCGGCCACTGGCCAACCCGACCCGCCTGCAGGTATCGAGTTTCGTGGATGAAAACCCGATGGGCTTCGGCCTGATGCAACGGGCGCGCAAACTGTCGGAGTTTGCGGATCTCGAGGCCTTCTACCATCGGCGCCCCTCGCTCTGGGTCGAGCCCAAGGGCGACTGGGGCAAAGGCGCCGTGACGCTGGTGGAGATCCCCGCCGACAAGGAGATCTACGACAATATCGTGGCCTATTGGCGTCCGGACGAACCCTATGCCGAAGGCACGCGCGTCGATCTGGAGTATCGGCTGACCTGGGGCGAGGAGCCGGTACCGGACCTGCCGCGCGTCATAAATACCGCGTCGGGCGCAAAGATCTTCGGCGACCCGGGCCGTCTGATGGTCATTGATTTTGAGGCGCACCCGCTGTTCGAGGCGGCCCCGGATGCTTTCACCATCCATGTGTCCTCCCCCAATCTGGAGACCCGCGACGGCATTCTCCAACGCAATCCGGAAACCGGCGGCATGCGGCTGGCGTTTTCCTTCGATCCGGGCGATCAGACTCATGTTGAGCTGCGCGCCCAACTTCGGAAAGATGGCGCTGCGGCCTCCGAAGTCTGGCTTTATAGGTGGACTGTTTAAATGCGTGACTTCCCTCCCACTCCCCTGATCCCTCCGGAGACTCCGCTGGCAATGCCGGCGCAGGACTTCGGGACCGAGTTTCACGACGTCAAAGCGCCGGCCACCGGTGAGGGTCAACCCGGCGTTGCCCTGTGGCGCATTCTGGCGTTTTCGCCCGCGATGGCTGCCACAGTGGCCCTCGGCTGGGTCATGCAAGGCTGGTTTGCCGCTGATGGCACCACCATGCTGGAGTGGGTTCTGTTGACGCTGATCGCATTCAACTTCTTCTGGATCACCTTCACTGTCTCCACCGTGCTTCTTGGGCTTTACAGCCTGTCCCAGACCCGCCCGACGCCAACCCGTGGTCCGCGCAAGCCGATGCGGGTTGCCCTGCTGGTGCCGGTCTATAACGAGGTGCCGTGGTACGTGCTCGGCAATGCCCGCTCGATGCTGGAGGAACTGCGCGCGATCAGCGGGGCGCACCAGTACGACATGTTCATTCTGTCCGACACCCGCGATGCAGAGATCGCCGCGCAGGAAGAACAGAGTGTCCGCGCCCTGCGGGACGAATTGCCGGAGGGCATCAGCCTCTACTACCGGCGCCGCGAAAAGAACACCGCCCGCAAAGTCGGCAATATCCACGACTGGGTGACCCGCTGGGGCGGCGATTACGAGGCAATGCTGGTGCTGGATGCAGACAGCCTGATGACAGGCCGTGCCATCGTGCGCCTCACAGATGCGCTGTCACGTGATCCCGCCGCCGGCCTCATTCAGAGTTTCCCGCAACTCATTGGTGCACAATCCGTTTTTGGCCGCATGCAGCAGTTTGCAAATGGCGTCTATGGTCTTGCACTGGCCGAAGGGTTGGCGCGCTGGACCGGGCATGAAGGCAACTACTGGGGGCACAACGCCATCATCCGCACCCGCGCCTTTGCCGCCTGCGCCGGCCTGCCGGAACTGCCGACACTCACCGGTGGCACTTCGATCATCATGAGCCACGACTTTGTCGAAGCAGGGCTTCTGCGCCGCGCGGGCTGGCGGGTACGGTTCCTGCCGCGCATTCGCGGCTCCTACGAGGAAACCCCTGCAACCCTTGTCGATCACATCCAGCGGGACCGTCGCTGGTGCCAGGGCAACCTGCAGCATCTGCGCATTCTCAACGCCACCGGCTTTCACGCCATGTCGCGGTTCCACCTCGCTCATGGGGCGATCGGCTATCTCATGGCGCCTGTGTGGTTCGCTCTTCTGGTGATCTGGGCCGTGATCGGTCATGACGAAGGCGCCTCGGTCATCACCTACTTCTCGGAGAAGAACCCGCTGCGGCCAAACTGGCCCGACATGAGCGAGCCGCGTCATGTCGCCGTGATCATCCTGATCTACGCCATGCTGCTTGCGCCCAAAATCCTGTCCGTCGCTGCGCTGCCGCTGACCGGGCGGCGGATTTCGGACTATGGTGGCATCGGGCGGTTCCTGCTGTCGATGCTGACGGAAATCCTGCTGGCGATCCTCTATGCGCCGATCCTGATGGTTCAGCAGATGATCGCCGTGCTGCGCACCGTCTTTGGTCTGCAAAAGGGCTGGTCGCCGCAGGCACGCGCGGGCGGGCACTACAGCCTCGCGACACTGTTCAAATGTCATGCGCTGGAGACGATCAGTGGTGTGACGCTGTGGATCGGCGTTGCGACGGGTTTGGTTTCGCTCTGGCTGGCACCGATCGCGCTGTCGCTGGTGCTGGCGGTCCCGTTGTCGGCCCTATCCAGCCTGCGCCTTCCGCGTCGTTGGATGAGCACCGCCGAAGGGCTGCATGAGCCACGAATTAACCGGGCTGCACGGCATTATCGCGGCCTGCTGCGGAAAAACCTGCACGGTCCCGATGCGCCTGTGCAGGCCGTCGAGTGACGCTGACCTGATAACGACGCGGGGGCGGCCTGCCCCCGCATCCATCCGGACCTCCGAAAGATCCAAGCTGAAACTAGTCGGTATGTTCGGCGTCGAGTTCGCTGGCTTCCAGCCAGTTGATCGCCCTGTCCGCCCAGCCCTGCGGGATCATGTGCCCACCCGGGAACAGCTCAAAGGCCAGATCTGCTTCTGCGTGACAGCTCCAACTGCGCAGCATCAGCTCGCCCTCCTGCCACATGCGATCCGGCGCATGGGTGGCGCAGCCGAGCGTCTCGCGCCACAGCTCCAACCCGGCCCAGATATCGCCCTGTATAAAGCGTCCACCGCCGAGGATGCGCCCCTCCAGAGGCACAACGCCATCGGTCCAGCCGTGACTTTGGTAGAGCCGTACAGGCCCCGCACAGTCCTCAGGCTGCTGTCGCCAGAACCCACCCGAGACCGGAAGATACGCCGCAAAGCTGTCTGGCCTCTCACAGGCCAGGTAGTTCACCATAAAGGCGCCCGATGAAAACCCTGCGAGAACAGAGCCTTCGACATCAATATTGAACCGCTCCCCTGCATCCGCAAGCACCGCAGGTAGAAAGTCGAAATCGTCGCGTCCACCAAATGTCGGCAAAAAAGACCAACTGCGCGGTCCATCCTCGGCACGGCGCGCACCGTTGGGCGCGATCACTGCGTAGCCCCGGTCTGTCAGTGCTGAAATCACGCCGCGCATACTCAGAACGCCCCGCGCAGAGCCGCCGTGGCCGTGCAGGAACATCACCGCGGGCACAGCGCCTTGCCCGTCCGACGGCAGGACGAGTTCATAGCTGCCGTCAGGCAACGTGCAGGCGCCCTCTGCCGTGCCGCATATCGCATGGGCCGCAGGCGCCGCCATGATCAGCCCAAGCGCGAGGGAGGTGATCGCAGCAGAGTGTGTCATCCGTTCCATGCGCGCACCGGCAGGTTTGAATTGATCCAGCCCGGCCCCGCAGCAGACCCGTACATGCCTTCGGGCACATCCATGATCGTGGTGAACCCCGCCGCAATCAGACGTTTACTCAGCCGCGCGGACCGCACGCCACCCGCACAGATCAGAGCAACCGGGCGCGGGCTTTCCCCCTGCATGAGCGTGGTCAGCGCTTCGGTGAAATCGGCACGCCGCATATCGAGTGGAACGGCGCCCTCCGGCACGCCAGTGCGACGCCATTCCGTCGGGGTGCGGATATCCAAGAGCAGAATATCCCCCATCGAGGCTTTGGCATGCGCCTGTTGCACCGTCAGCAGACCGCCCTCATGAGGCGGCGTATATCGGTAGAGCCACCACCAGGCGCCGCCGCTGCCCGCAACAGCCACCGCGCCCAGCATCAGGCCCCTGCGGTTGAAACTGGTCACATGTCCGATTTTTTCCATGGTTCTATCCGTAGACGTGGCCTCATCCCTCTCCTAGCATGAACGTCATGATTGCGCGCGATCCGCGCGGTGACGAGCTGTTCAAGATCGCGTCATCGCAATGCTGCATCGCCGCAACCAGCGGCGGCGGCAGAAAACATGCGGCCCAATGTCACATTTAGCTGTTTCCGATCCGAAACAGTCCACTTTCAGAGCGGATTTTCTGGAACACCACTGGAAATTTCCTTACGCAAATAGCAGCTAAGGGCCTGTTGCCCGAAAAATAAAACAAATGCCCGACCTGGAGAGTATGACGTGTCCCTTTTCTTGATAGCGGCCCTGCCATTCCTCGGCGCGCTGTTTCCCGCGCTTCTGATCCGTGCCGGTCGCAATGCCTCGGCCTCATCTGCCGGGCTTGCGACGGGCCTCGCCTTTATCGGCCTTATGCTGCACGCCCCTGCAATTCTGCGAGGAGAGACAGTTCAGGTCGGCCTCGAATGGCTGCCCGCGCTGGGGCTGCATGCGAATTTCTTTCTCGACGGGCTGGGTTTTCTGTTTGCCACCATGATCCTCGGGATCGGGCTGCTCATCATCCTTTATGCGCGCTTCTACCTGTCGCGAGAGGATCCGATGGGGCAATTCTATACCTATTTGCTGCTGTTCCAGGGCGCGATGGTTGGTATCGTTCTGTCCGACAACATCCTGCTTTTGTTGATCTTCTGGGAACTGACCTCGCTGTCATCCTTCCTGCTGATCGGCTATTGGAAGCACCTGCCAGAAGGCCGTCAGGGCGCGCGCATGGCACTGACAGTGACCGGCATGGGCGGGCTGGCCATGATCGGTGGCATGCTGATCCTCGGCAATATCGCCGGCAGCTATGACATCAGCGTCATCCTGCAGAACAAGGACGCGATCCAGTCCTCGGATCTCTATCTTCCTGCATTGATCCTGATCCTGATCGGGGCCTTCACCAAATCGGCGCAATTCCCGTTTCACTTCTGGTTGCCGCATGCGATGGCCGCGCCGACGCCAGTTTCGGCCTATCTGCATTCCGCCACGATGGTGAAGGCAGGCCTGTTCCTGATGGCGCGCCTGTGGCCAGTGCTGGCAGGCACGCCGGAGTGGTTCTACATCGTCGCCACCACGGGCCTGATCACCATGGTGCTTGGTGCCGTGATCGCGTTGTTCAAGGATGATCTTAAGGCGCTCTTGGCGTTCTCTACCGTCTCGCATCTGGGCCTGATCACCATGCTTCTGGGCATGGGCACCAAACTGGCGGCCGTGGTCGCGGTGTTCCACATCATCAACCACGCCACCTTCAAGGCCGCGCTCTTCATGTCTGCGGGCATCGTCGATCACGAGGCGCACACGCGGGACATCAAACGCCTTGGCGGGCTGCGTCACCTGATGCCTGTCACCTTCGTGATTGCCACTCTGGCGTCGCTGTCGATGGCGGGCATTCCGCCGCTCAACGGGTTCCTGTCAAAGGAAATGATGCTGGAGGAGATTTCGCACACCAGCTGGATGCAAAGCCCGCTCGCCATGTCGATCCTGGCAACCATCGCGGCGATGTTCTCGGCGGCCTACTCCTTTCGTTATATAGCGCATGTGTTTCTCGGCCCCAAACGTGACGACTATCCAGCGAAACCCCATGATCCGGGGTTCGGCATGTGGGCATCGCCCGCCTTGCTGGTGACACTGGTGGTTCTGATCGGCCTGTTCTCGGCCAAGCTGGTCGGCCCTCTGGTTGCCGCCTCCGCAAGTGCCGTCATCGGCGGAGAAAAACTGCCCTATTACTCGCTGAAACTCTGGCATGGGGTCACGCCTGCGCTTTACATGTCGATCATCGCCATTGTCGGCGGTCTTGTGCTGCTGGCCCTGCACCGCCCGCTGGAGCGGGTCTGGAACGCCCTGCCCCGTCCGGAGGCTAAGGTGATCTTTGATGCCATCGTTAGCGCAGCCACCCGTTTGATGCAGGGTATCACGGCCCGGCTGCATGACGGCTCGCTGACCCGCTACGGCGCAATTATGATCAGCTTCACCGCGGCCCTCAGTATCTATGCCTTTTCAACCGGCCTTTTGGGCGCACCCACCCGTGCGTTACAGGAGGCAGGTGCCTTGCCCATCGTTGCATGGCTTTGCCTCATCGTGGCGGCCGCCTGCATCGTGTTGTTCCACCGTCGTCGGTTCATCGCGCTGATCCTGATCGGTATCGTCGGCCTGATCGTGTCGCTGTCGTTCAACTATCTCTCGGCACCGGATCTTGCCCTGACACAGATCTCGGTCGAAGTGGTGACAATCATCCTGATGCTGCTGGCACTGAACTTCCTGCCCAAGGACACGCCGGTCGAAACCCCGGTCCTGACCCGGATGCGGGACGGCGTGATTGCGATCATCGGGGGCGTCGGCGTCGGCGGCCTGATCTACGCGATGCTGCTGCGGGATTTTGCCTTCCCGTCCATCTCCGGCTTTCACGTCGAAAACTCCTACAAGGGCGGTGGCGGCACCAATATGGTGAACGTCATCCTCGTGGATTTCCGTGGCTTTGACACCTTTGGCGAAATCATCGTGCTGGGCATCGCGGCGCTGGTCATCTTTGCGCTGACCGAGGCAGTGCTGTCCACGCGCGTGCGGGCCTATCTGCTGAACCGCAAACCGGACATTGAGCAGGCGGGCGACAGTCATCCGGGTATGATGGTCGTGGTGACGCGGATGATGATGCCCGTGGCTTTGATGGTTGCGGCCTACATCTTCTTCCGCGGGCACAATCTGCCGGGTGGTGGCTTCATCGCCGGTCTGATCGCGGCCATTGCCGTCATCATGCAATACATGGCCTCCGGCTTTGGCTGGGCGACGGAGCGACAACGCTTCCCCTACCACGGCATCATCGGTTCAGGCGTGCTGATCGCAGCCGCAACAGGGATTGGCGCCTGGTTCAACGGCCAGCCGTTCCTGACCTCCGCCTTTGGCTATGTGCATCTCCCGCCATTGAACGAATTCGAGGTCGCCACAGCCGCATTGTTCGACCTTGGCGTGTTTCTCGCCGTCGTGGGCGCTGTCCTGCTGGCGCTGGAAAGCCTCTCGCGCTTTGCATGGCAGCCGGGCTCCGCATCCGAACATGCTATGGACATCAACCCTGCCCGCGACGATGCGGAACAAGACATGAAGGAGGCCTGAGAGCATGGAATTTCTCGTTGCTTCAGCCGTCGGCCTGCTCACCGCTGCGGGGATCTATCTGGTGCTGCGTCGCCGCACGTTCCCGGTGATCCTCGGCACCTCGCTGCTGTCTTATGCAGTGAATGTATTTCTCTTTGCCTCCGGGCGATTGGCGAGCAATGCGCCGCCGATCCTCAACAAATACGCCGATGTGCCCTATAGTGATCCGCTGCCGCAAGCGCTGGTGCTGACGGCGATCGTGATTTCCTTCGGCATGACCGCAGTGGTGGTGATGGTGGCCCTCGGGGCCTACCTCAGCGCCCGCAACGACAATATCAACATGGACGACACTGCGCCTGCGCAGGGAGAGGACGCATGAACCACCTTCTGATTGCGCCCATCGTGCTGCCTGCGCTGGTGGCACCATTCATCATCATGGCATTGCGCTACCACATTGATCTGCAGCGCATATTCTCGCTGGCCAGTAACGTGCTGCTGGTCGCGATCGCGATGGCGCTGGCCGTACAGGCCGCCGACGGAACAGTGCAGGTCTACGAGCTGGGCGACTGGCAAGCGCCCTTTGGCATCGTACTGGTGCTGGACCGTCTCTCGGCGATGATGGTTCTGCTCACCACGGTTCTCGCGCTGGCGGTAAACCTCTATGCGGTGGGCAGCAAATGGGACGAGCGCGGCGCCAATTTCCATCCGCTGTTCCTGTTTCAGCTGATGGGCATCATCGGCGCCTTCCTGACCGGGGATGCGTTCAACCTGTTCGTGTTCTTCGAGGTGTTGTTGATCGCCTCCTATGGTCTGATGATCCACGGCGGCGGCGCGCGGCGCTTTCAGGCAGGCGTGCAATACGTGGTGTTCAACCTCCTTGGCTCCACCCTGTTCCTGTTTGCGCTTGGCACCATCTACGGGGTGACTGGCACGCTCAACCTGGCCGATCTTGCAGTGCGTGTTGCAGAACTCCCGGCCGAGGACACCGCATTGATCCGCGTCGGCGCGATCATGCTCCTGCTCGTCTTTGCGATCAAAGCGTCGCTGTTGCCGCTGCACTTCTGGTTGCCTGCCTCCTACGCCAACGCGCCTGCCCCGGTGGCGGCGCTGTTTGCGATCATGACCAAGGTGGGCGCCTATTCCATTCTGCGCATCTATACGCTGGTCTTTGGCCCCGATGTGGCGGTGGTCGAAGGGTTGGTGGACAGCTGGCTGCTGCCCGCTGCGCTTCTGACCGTCGCCATCGGCGCGATTGGCGTTCTGGGTTCAAAAGAGATCGGTCGCCTGATGTCCTTTGGCGCGATCACGTCGGTCGGCACGCTCTTGACCGCAATCGCGCTGTTCACGCCCGAGGCCACCGCAGCCGCCCTCTACTACACCGTACATTCGACACTGGCTGCGGCAGCGCTGTTTCTGGTGGCTGATATGGTCCGTCAGCGTCAGGGGGACGACATCGCGCCAAAACCGGTGATGGCGCAGAGCGGGCTGATTTCGGTCCTGTTCTTCATCGCAGCAATCGCCACCGCTGGCATGCCTCCGCTGTCCGGTTTCCTGGGCAAGCTGCTGATCTTGGACGCGGCGCGCGACAATACGCTGGCGGTCTGGGTCTGGGCGGTGATCCTTACCAGTTCGCTCATCACCATCATGGGCTTTGCCCGCGCAGGCACGATGATCTTCTGGAAAAGCCACGGCCTGCCGCGCGATGACAGCATGGCAGAACCAGAGATCGAGGTGGAACACCGCCATGGCGGTGACGGAGCGCGAACGGCACCTACACCTGCGCTGCCGTTTGTCGCGACCTTCGGGTTGCTGGCCGGGCTGGTTGCCCTGACCCTCTTTGCAGGGCCGATGATGCGCTACACCAGCGCCACTGCAAACGACCTCTTTGCGCCACAGGCCTATATTGAGACGGTACTGGCCAACCGCGACCGCCCTGTTTCCGAGCCTGACCCCGACGAGGCCGCAGACTATGATGCCGGGCAAGACAGCGCGAGTGAAGCCGCCGCCGAGGAGAGCAACTGATGAGGATCTTTAATCGCCTTCTTCCGCACCCGCTGCTGACACTGTTGCTGACGGTGATCTGGCAGCTGCTGGTCAACCGTTTCTCTCTGAACTCGCTGTTGTTTGGCTTCTTTCTCGGGCTGCTTATTCCATTCGTGACACAGCCCTACTGGCCCAACCGCCCCAAGCTAAAGAGCCCGCTGCGGCTGGCAGGGTATGTGCTCTTGGTGTTCTGGGACATCGTGGTCGCCAACATCATCGTGGCGCGCATCATTCTCTTCATGCCCAACAGCAAGCGACAGCCTGCTTGGGTCGAAGTGCCGCTGGACATCCGCACACCAGAGGCCATCGCGATGCTCGGCGGCACTATCACCATGACGCCCGGAACGCTCACGGCGGACATTTCGGCTGATGGGCACTACCTGCTGGTCCACTGCCTGCACGCACCGGATACGGCGGCCGTCAGAGATGACATCAAATCCCGCTATGAAACCCGCCTGAAGGAGATTTTCGAATGATCGAATATGCCTATATCTTCGCCTTCGGCTGTTTCGCCGTCGCAATGCTGATGAACCTCTGGAAGGTGGTCACAGGCTCTGAAATCACCGACCGCATCCTCGCGCTGGATACCATGTTCATCAATTCCATCGCCTTGGTGGTGTTGTTTGGCGTCTTCCTGAGCTCGGAAATCTTCTTTGAGGCTTCGCTGATCATGGCAATGCTCGGCTTCATCTCAACCGTGGCCTATGCGCGCTTCCTGCTGCGCGGCAACATCATCGAGTGAGGAGACAAAAATGATCATCGACCTTCTCATCACCGGTTTCATCATCGTGGGGGGCCTTTTTGGCTTTGTGGGCTCCTTCGGCCTGCTGAAGCTCAACGACCCGATGTCGCGCATGCATGCGCCCACCAAGGCCACCACACTTGGGGTCGGTGGCGTGCTGCTTGGCTCCATGCTGCATGCCTGGGCCTACGAGGGGCGCGTGTCGGCGCATGAGCTGCTGATCACCCTGTTTCTGCTGGTCTCCGCTCCGGTCACGGCAAATTTCCTTGCCAAGGTGTTTATCAACCAGCAGACAAAGCCCAAGGATCTGCCGACACCCGGCACATGCAAGCTCTGGGCGACGCATAACAAGCCCGAGCACCACCCGGCGTCTGAACAGACCGGGGCCTGAGCGGCCTCTCTGGCGGTCGCATGCGACAATGAGGCCGATACAATGCACAGTCCCCGCCTTCCGCTGACCCGCGATCTGGTCCTTGTGGGAGGCGGGCACACCCATGCGCTTCTGCTGCGGATGTGGGAAATGAACCCCCTGCCGGGCGTGCGCCTCACCCTCATCAATCCCGGCCCAACCGCGCCCTACTCCGGCATGTTGCCGGGCTTCGTGGCCGGGCACTACACGCGCGAGGCGCTGGATATCGACCTTGTGAAACTGGCGCGCTTTGCCGGCGCGCGCCTGATCCTTGGCGCTGCCGAACAGATCGAGCCGGCCACCAAGCGTATCGCCGTCCCGGGACGGCCCGAGATCGCGTATGACATCGCCTCCATCGACATCGGCATCACCTCTGCGATGCCGGATCTTCCCGGTTTCGCCGATCACGCCATCCCCGCAAAACCACTCGGCATGTTAGCTTCCGCATGGGAGGCATTTCGCGCCGACAGTTCTGCCGCACGTATCGCCTGCATCGGTGGAGGTGTCGCCGGCGCGGAGCTGATCCTCGCCATGTCTCACGCGCTGCGCCAGCACAATCGCCTGACGCAGGCCACGCTGATCGACAGCGATATGGCCCTGTCGGCTTTGGGAGAGCAAAGCCGGTCCCGCCTGCGCGCCGCACTTGAAACCCATGGCGTCACCTTGCTGGAGCAGACTAGGATTGATCGGCTGACGGAGGGCGAAATCCACCTTGAGGACGGCCATGTCCTTCTCAGCGATTTCACAGTCGGGGCCGCCGGTGCGCGTGCCTATGGCTGGCTTGGCTCCTCCGGCCTCGAACAACACGATGGCGCGCTTGTGGTGGATTCAAACCTGCAAACCTCTGACGCTCATGTCTTTGCCGCCGGCGATTGCGCCCATATGGCCCGGACGCCACGCCCAAAGGCCGGGGTTTACGCGGTGCGACAGGCGCCCATTCTCTTTCACAACCTCAGAGCCATGCTGAGCGGTGGCACCCTGAAAGACTATCATCCGCAAAAAGACTACCTGAAGCTGATCTCCATGGGCGGCAAGACAGCGCTCGCGGATCGCAACGGGCGCAGTTTTTCCGGCGCATTGCTGTGGCGGTGGAAGGATCACATCGACCGAAAGTTCATGGCGAAATTCGACGATCTGCCGGTCATGGCACCGCCCCCCTTGCCTCGCGTTCGCGCCACAGGACTGGAGGAGGCGCTCGTTGCAAAACCGATGTGTGGCGGTTGTGGCTCAAAGGTCGGACGCGACAGCCTGCACCGGGGGCTTGGCAGCTATACGGGCGCAGCAAGAGCCGACGTGACACCCCTGCCTGGCGATGACGCGGCGCAGCTGCTGACCGGGGGCGCGATCCAGGTGATCAGTACCGATCACCTGCGCGCCTTCACCGAAGATCCGGTGACCATGACCCGCATCACCGCGCAGCACGCGCTGAACGACATCTGGGCCATGGGGGCCCGCCCGCAAGCGGCGACTGTCACCCTGATCCTGCCGCGCCAGACACCGGACTTGCAGGAGCGCCTTCTCGGCGAGATCATGAGTGCCGCGGATCAGGAGATGACATTCGCGGGCGTGGCCATCGTTGGTGGACATACCTCGCTCGGTGAGGAACTGACGCTTGGCTTTACCATCACTGGACTATGCGCTTCCGCCCCGCTCACACTGGCAGGCGCCCAGGAGGGGGATCACCTGATCCTGACAAAGCCACTGGGATCCGGCACTATTCTTGCCGCAGAAATGACAGGTCAGGCGCGGGGGCGCTGGGTGGCCGACGCGCTCGACCTGATGTCTCAGAGCCAACGCAAGGCCGCCGAGGTATTGTCTGCACAGGCCCATGCCATGACCGATGTGACCGGCTTTGGCCTGCTGGGGCATCTGCAGGGAATGTGCGAGGCCTCTCATCTGGGGGCCGAAATCCGCTTTGACGCGATCCCCGCGATGCGCGGCGCCCCGGAATTGGCAGAGGCCGGGGTGCGTTCAACCATATTCGACGACAACGCCGCCTTGCTGCCCGGCATTGGCACTGCCGGCGCACGCGCGCTGCTGTTCGACCCGCAAACCTCAGGCGGGTTGCTGGCCGCAGTGCCCTCAGATCAATCAGAGCGGCTCTTGGACCAATTGCGAAACCACGGCTATTGCGCGGCTGGGATCGGCGTCATGCGTGGTGCGGGCGAAGGGATCGTTCTGCGATGACGGCGCAAGCCAGGGTGCGGTTTGATGGGTCTTTCCCCTGACGGACGTCAAAGATGTAGAACACACCATGCCCCCTCAAAGGAGTCTCATCGTCAGACAGAAAACCGACACACCGGTGACTCAGGATCAATCGACCCTGCCCCTAGCGGCCAAACCTCTGCAGAAGAGTCATGATCTGCTCTGCAGCAGCAAGCCGATCCTGCGGTGCGAGCCCCTTTAGCGACAGACGCCCCAGCCCGTCCACCTCATAGCGCGCGCGTGCCTTGCGATAGGCGGGGTCATAGTGGTCAGCCATCAACCGCGCCGTCAGCCCCCGTTTATCCCCGGCCTCGATCAGCGAGATCCAACCATCCACAACCGCATGAGAGCGGTGCGTCCGCAATGGATCGAGCTGCGCCCGCAGACGATCCGCATCCGAGAGGATGTCGTCATAGGCCTCGACCAGATAGTCGCAGCGGGCCTCAAACGGGGCGTCCATATCTATGCGGGGCGCGGTCTTCATCGCCTCCCACAGGCTGGGTGGCAGGATGCGGGCGCCGATCTTGCTGGCCTCCGCTTCCACAAGAACCGGACGCGTCGGGTCCATGTCTGCAAGAGCGCAGGCGATATAGCTCTCGAACCGTTTCTGGCTGGGTTGCCCACCGGGCCGCGCACCAAGCAGAGAGCCCCGATGACGCGCCAATCCCTCCAGATCGAGCACCTGCCCGCCAAGGCGTTCAACCGCCTGCAAGATCTCGGTCTTGGCGGTCCCGGTCAGCCCGTCCAGCAGCACCAACTGATGCGGCAGTGATGTCTCATAGAGGGCCGCATGCACCAACCGGCGATAACTCTGATAGCCGCCCTGAACCACCTCGGCGCGCCAGCCAATCTGGCTCAGCATCCAGGTAAAGCTGCCGGATCGCTGCCCGCCGCGCCAGCAATAGACCAGAGGACGCCACCCCCCCTCATAGGCGCTCAGACTGTGCTCTATGTGGTTGGCCGCGTTGCGAAACACCATCGCAGCACCAATCTTGCGCGCGCGAAAGGAACTCTCCTGCACATATATCGTGCCGACCTCGGCGCGTTCATCATTGTTCAGCACAGGCAGGTTGATGGCGCCGGGCACATGGTCCTCGGCATATTCAGCAGGGCTGCGCACATCGATCACGGTGTCGTGCCCATGCGCAAGAAAATCGGAAAGTGTTTGAAAGGTCAGAGCCATGCCCCATCTCTACTCTCACAGCCGGGGCAACAAAACAGAAATTCGCCGGACTGACGCCGCCACCCGACCGATTTTGCCGAGATAGGGACCCGACCCAGAGCCGCGAACGGAACACTCAGATGCCCGATCCCGAATTGGAAATCGCCACCCTGCCTGCCACGCTGATCCGGCGCCTGCATCAGATCTCGGTGGCGCGGTTTGCGACGGTCATGAGCGCCGCCGGGCTCGATCTGACGCCGGTGCAATACACCGCGATCGCCGCATTGGATGCAAGGCCCGGCATAGATCAGGCGACCCTCTCCGGATTGATCGGATATGACAGGGCGACTCTGGGCAAGGTCGTGGAGCGGCTGGAAATCAAACAGCTCGTGCAGCGTGACATCTGCCCCGAGGACCGCCGCGCCCGCCGCCTGCGCCTGACGGAACGGGGACAGTCCCTGTTTGCCGCAGCCCGTCCCAATGTGGAGGCCATCCAGCCGGAGATCCTGTCTAACCTGACGCCAGAAGAGCGTGAGGCATTGGTGCGGCTCCTGACCAAGGCGACGGATGTGGACGCACGCGGCGCTCCTTATGATGCGGATCGCCCAAGCTGACGCCGCATCACAGGCCGGCGTTCAAAAGTCTGCGCCGCACGTCCATTGATGTCGCATACTTAGTCACGTGATCGCCCAGCCTCCGGGCAGATATTCTTATCAACAGCGCTTGCGCGCAATTTCGATCCGCGCCTCCATCATGGACATATCCGCAATGATCTGACGACGTTTGCTGCGATCCCCGGTGTCGCGCAGCTCTTCTCGCAGGCGTGCCAATTCTCGGCTCAGGGAGACCACTTCCGGAACCGCTCCATTCTCTTTCATGATCCGGTTCATCACCGCGTTCTCCGGGTCCTCGCACTCCGGCAGCGGTTTGCCTGCCCCGTCAAGGTTGTCGAAGGCCCCGTCCCGCTCAGCAGCTTCAATCCGGGCATTGATAAGGTCGATCAGCGGATGGTCCATAGGGGCAAGATAGAGGGAGGACCGCTGGCAGGCAACGCCATACCCAAGGCACCCTCACGTGGAGGTCCCACGGTAAGGAGCCGTTCGGCGACATGCGATGCACAGTCACGTCTCTGTCATCCATGCAACCGAATGTGTTGTGATAACTGCATATCCACTACGTTGCCTCGAACAACATTCACAGCGACCAAAATGAAACATCAAATCACCTTCGCCCGTCTACCTGACATAGAACCCGACGAGATCATTGCTCACATGTCCGACCCACGCGTCGCCGAGCACATGCCTCTCCTGACATTCAAGTGGGACAAGTCCGCGGTGGCCAAATTTGTTGCAGCAAAGGAAGAGTGCTGGAGCCGTGATGGGCTCGGCCACTGGGCCATATTGTCGGATAAGACATATGTTGGATGGGGGGGATTTCAGAAGGAAGGAGACGAGTGGGATTTCGGCTTGGTTCTCACGCCACAATCCTTCGGGCTTGGCGCGCGCATTTCAAAGCAGGCTATCGACTTCGCCCGTGCCGACGAACGCATTCCTTTTGTGACGTTTCTCCTGCCTCCGTCGCGTCGGAACCTCGGCGCGCTCGACCGGCTTGGAGCCGTGTTCATCGCTGAGCAGGTGTATGACGGTGAAACATTCCTTAAATTTCGGCTAGAAACCGAGTGACGGCTTAGCCCCACGCCGCAGCCAATAAAAACCCCCGCCGGATCTCTCCGACGGGGGCTGAAAACGCACCATCAAACGGGCTTATTTCTTGGTGATGCGGCCATCGGTATAGGCGCTGTAGGGGCCGACTTCGGCGAGGTATTCAGCAACCACATCGGCCAGGTCGGGGCCGTAGTCGTAGGCGTTCTTGTCGTCGCCTGCGAACATCTTGTAGCCGTCGCCACCGTTGCGCACGTAGTTGTTGGACACCACGCCGTAGGTTTTGGCAGGATCAATCGCGACCCAAGACTCTCCGTCCATGACCATTACCTCAGAGATACGCGCGCCCGGCTCTTTGGACGCATCAAAGGCGAACTTCATCCCCGCAACTTGCGGGAAGCGACCCGCGCCCTCTTCGATCTGACCAACACCATTTTCCAACGCGTCGATCATCGCCTGACCGGAGACCTCAAAGGTAGACAGTGTGTTCTGGAACGGCAGCACGCTCAGGACTTCGCCCATGGTGACTTCGCCCGCGTCGATGGAGGAGCGCAGACCGCCGCCATTCTGAATTGCCATGCTCACGCCCTGATCTTTCACCCGCGCAAGCATCGCATCGGCAACCAGATTGCCCATGGAGCACTCACCTGCCCGGCAGACATCGCGCGAGCCATCAACGATATCCTTGGTTTCCGCAACGATCCGGGTTTTCATTTCCTCGATCGGCGCGCCCATTTCCTTGATGCGTGCCGTCATCTCCGCATCCGGTGTCACCGATGCATCCAGAAGGATCGGCTCACCCTCAGCTGAGACGACATTGCCCTCATCGTCAAAGGTCACGGTCAATTCACCAAGGTATTTGGAATAGGCATAGGCCTGCACCACCGGCACGTCGCCAACCATGGTGGGGTACGGACCAGCGGCGCGATCAGAGGTGTTGGACAGCAGCGTGTGCGAATGGCCGCCCACCACCAGATCCAGCCCCGGAACCTGCTCGGCAATCTCCATATCCTTGGCGAGCCCCACATGGGTCAGTGCGATGATCTTGTTCACACCTTCCGCTTGCAGCGCTTCGACATCGGCGGCCAAGCTGTCGATTTCATCCTGAAACACAACATTCGGCCCCGGCGAGGACGTCTCGACCGTATCGGTCGCAAGTGCGGAGATGATGCCGATCTTCTCGCCTCCGACCTCAAGCACCACATGATTGCCGACCTTGCCCTTCAAGAGCGGCTCGGAGGTCAGGTCAAGATTGCCAGAGATCACCGGAAAGGACACGGTGTCGACGAATTTCTCAAGACCAGCCGGGCCATCGTCGAATTCATGGTTGCCAACGGCCATCACATCATAGCCGATGTCCTCCATGAACTCAGCCTCGGCCGCGCCTTTGTAGGTGGTGTAGAAGAGCGACCCCTGAAACGGATCGCCTGCATCCAGCAGAACGACGTTCTGACCTTCCAGCGCACCGCGCATCTCGTCCACCTTGGCCTTCACCCGCGCGATGCCGCCAAAGCACTTGCCCTCGGCCTCATCGTCTGCGCCGCAGGTGGAATCATACTTGTTGATCGACTCGATGCGGCTGTGAATGTCGTTGGTGTGCAGAATGGTCAGCTTATAGTCCGCTGCGGCCATGCCCGCGGTCAGACCCAGCGCTGCTGCCGACGTCAGTAAACGTGAAATCATAGGATAAACCCTCACCTTGTTATGCCACCTCTACCGGCGGTTGTTATGGTCTCAGTATTCGTGATCTTTGCCCAAACAGTCAAAAACAAACTTACGTGACACCGCGATGTAGACGCAGGGGAAACTTTGCGCTGCCCTTCGCACAAGCACTCTTGCGCAAAGGGGGCGTCTGAGGGCATGAGGTGGCCATGCTGATTTACAAGATTTTCCGTGACGACGAATGGCGCGCCTTTGAGGCCGCCGGTGAAACCGATGGCGCGCCCGTGGACCTTGCGGACGGCTTTATCCACTTCTCGACCGCCCCGCAGGCGGCAGAAACCGCAGCCAAGCATTTCGCGGATGCCGAGGGGCTGTGGCTTCTGGCGTTTGAGGCGGATCAGATGGGCGATGCGCTCAAATGGGAACCGTCACGCGGTGGCGCACTGTTCCCGCATCTCTATCGCCGGCTGCAACATGCCGAACTGATCTGGGCCAAACCGCTGCCGCTGGTTGAGGGCGTTCACCGTTTTCCCGCAGAAATGGTCTGAGCGCGCCGACGCGCAACAAAGGAGGCACGGCCGATGAAGCTGTCCGAAAAACTGGCGCTGGCCGTGATGCATCGCCTTGATCCCGAAACCGCGCATGGGCTGTCCATCAAGGCCCTGAAATCCGGTCTCACGCCCTGCCCCGGCCCGGTGACATCGCCGCGCCTGAAGACAGAAATTGCAGGTCTGAGCCTGCCCAATCCGGTCGGGCTGGCCGCAGGCTTTGACAAGAACGCCGAGGCGCTCAGCGCGCTCACTCAGGCCGGTTTCGGGTTTATCGAGGTGGGGGCCGCAACCCCGCGCCCTCAACCGGGCAATCCCAAACCGCGCCTGTTTCGCCTGAGCGAAGATCGCGCGGCGATCAATCGTTTCGGCTTTAACAATGAGGGCATGGAGGCGGTTGGCGCACGCCTTGCTCAGCGACCCAAGGATGGTGTGATCGGCCTCAACCTCGGCGCCAACAAAGACAGCGATGACCGCGCGCAGGATTTTGCCCGCGTCCTGAGCCATTGCGGCGCGCATCTGGACTTTGCCACCGTCAATGTCTCCTCTCCCAACACCGAAAAGCTGCGTGATCTGCAGGGCAAAGCTGCCCTTTCGGCGCTATTGGCAGGGGTCATGGAGGCACGAGAGGGCCTGGATCGCCCGATCCCGGTGTTCCTCAAAATTGCACCCGACCTGGATGAGGCAGGTCTTGACGATATCGCTGATGTCGCGCGCGAAAGCGGGATTGATGCGGTGATTGCAACCAATACGACGCTTGCCCGCGATGGTCTGAAAAGCGCGCAGCGCGATGAAATGGGCGGGCTCTCCGGCGCACCATTGTTTGAAAAATCCACCCGGGTGCTGGCACAGCTCTCCACCCGGCTTGACGGAGCCGTGCCGATCATCGGTGTGGGCGGAATTTCCTCGGCTGAGGACGCCTATGCCAAGATCCGAGCGGGTGCATCAGCGGTGCAGTTTTATACCGCGCTGGTCTATGGCGGCCTGTCACTTGCAGCAGAGATCGCCAATGGCCTTGATGCGCTTCTGGCGCGCGACGGACATGACAGTGTCGCGCAAGCGGTTGGCACCGATCGCGCAACTTGGCTCTAGTCATCCAAGGCAGCCAGGGGCGCTCCCGCCCGTCAGGGATGCTTTAAAAAGCCCCCTTCCCGTTGGGCCCGGCAGGCCGCGCCAAAGGCGCGGCCTGCCCCCGGCGATTTGCAAAGCAAAGCGCAAAACCTCACCTGTGATTTGCGATAGCAAATCTCCGCTTGGTATCAGGCGCCTCGCAAAGCGTCATCGCAGCAATTCATCCCGCAGGCGAAATCGACGCCTCCAGCCGAGGGTAGCGGGCCGCCAGCGTCGCCGCGCGGGCGAGGTTCAGCACCATAAGCGCCAGCCACAGTCCGTGATTTCCCAGCACCGGCACACAGACCACAAGCGCGATCACATAGATCCCCACCGCCTGGATCATCGCGATCCGCATGTCGCGGGTCCAGGTGGCGCCGATGTAGATGCCGTCGAACATGTAGCTTGCAACGCTGATCAGCGGTGCCAGCGCCACCCAGATCAGATAGCTCCGCGCGGTTTCACGCACCTCCGGCGCCGTGGCCATCAGATCGATCAGCGCAGGTCCGCCGCACCAGAAGGCCAGCGCCAGAGCCACCGCGAAGCACACCCCCCAGTGGGACGACACAAGCGCTGCCCGGCGCAGGCGCACAGGATCCCGCGCGCCAACAGCCCCGCCCACCAGCGCTTCGGCGCTGAAGGCGAACCCATCCAACGCAAAGGCGGTGATCTCGATAAACTGGATCAGCACCTGATTGGACGCCAAGGTCACATCGCCCAGATCTGCGCCAAGGAACAGGAAGGTTGTGAACGACAGCGTCAGCAGCACCGACCGCACCATGATGTCGCCATTGACCTGCATCATCCGCTTCAGCCGCGCACGGTCGAAAATCCGCGCCCAATCGTACCACTGGTCGCCCGCAAAGGCCGATCTGCACAGCCAGAGGCCAAAGGCCAGCCCCGTCCACTCGGCGATCAGCGTCGCGATGGCGACCCCTTCGACGCCCCAGCCGAGCCCCAGCACGAACCACAGATCCAGCGCGATATTGAGCCCGTTCATCCAGATCTGCAGCAGGAAGACCCCCCGCGTGCGCTCGATCGCGATCAGCCAGCCCGTCACGGCATATAGCCCGATGGTCGCAGGCGCGCCCCAGATGCGGATCTGCAGATATTGCCGCGCCAGACCCTCCACCTCGGCACTGGCGGGCGCCAGCGCAAAGGCGCCCCAGAACACCGCCACCTGCGCCAGGATAAAGAACAGACCCGCGCCGCCTGCAAGGATCAGCCCCCGCATCAGCAGCGCGCCGGTCTCGGCCTCATCTCCGGCGCCGCGCGCCTGTGCCGCCAGACCGGTGGTGCCCATGCGCAGAAAACCGAACACCCAGTAGATGGTCGACAGGATCACCGCGCCGATGCCAACGGCGCCGATTGGGGCCGCCTCGCCCAGCTGTCCCACCACGCCCGTATCCACCGCACCCAGGATCGGCACGGTGGCATTGGACAGAACGATGGGCAGCGCGATTTTCAACACCCGGCTGTGGGTGATCGGTCCGGAGGCCTCCGACATGAAATTGGTCCTTCGTGATCAGCCCTCGGAGGGGCGCTCCTGCGGCATCAGGAAATGCCCGGTCGCCTGGGCAAACAGCTTGTCCTTGTGGTCCTGCCAGGCCGCCACATGCACCGAGGCATAGCGCCGTCCGGAGCGGTTCACGGTGGCGCGCGCGTAGGAATCGCGCGGCAGACCGGAGCGCAGGTAATCCACCGTGAAATCAATGGTCTTGGGCAGGCGCGGCATCTGCCCCGCCGCCATCGTTTCCACATCCAGATCACCGCTTTCGAACTGTGGCCAGAGGTGGAACCACTGCAGGGTGATCACCGAGGTCACCTCGAGAAACGCTGCCGTGGCCCCGCCGTGGATCGCCGGCAGCATCGGGTTGCCAATCAGATTGTCGTGGAAATGCATGGTCGAGGTCAGCTCATCGCCGCGACGCTCGAAGGTGATGCCAAGAAAGCCGATGTAAGGCACCGATTCCACCAGCGCCGCCAGGGCCGCATCACGGCGTTGCTTGATCACCTGCACGGGTTCAGGACGCGGGCGGCTCATGATTTCATCTCCACTGTGAAAGCGCCGGAGGCGGTGGCCACGGGTGTCTCGCTCTGCTCATCCGTCGCCACCGCGCGCACAAAGGCGACATTGCGGGTCACGTGGTGACAGGTGGCGGTGGTGGTGATGGTCTGGCCGGGGGTTGCGCCGCGCATATAGTCGATGCGCAGGTCGATGGTCGCAGTGCTGGAGGGCGCGCTCGGGTGACTCATCACCGCCGCACCACAGCAGGTGTCCATCAGCGCCGAGACCGCGCCGCCATGGATCACACCGGTGTCCGGATCGCCGATCAGCTTCTTGTCATAGGGCATCACGATCACCGCGCGCCCCTCGCCGATCTCTGTCAGCTCCATCCCCAGCGCACGCGAATGCGGGATCGCCTCGATGAACTGGCGCGCCAGTTGCGTCTTGTCTGCCATGGGGAGCTCCTTGTCGCTGTTGCCTCATTTATCAGGTCCCGCTCCCCAAAGCGCAAGGCTTGCAAAACTCCCAGTTGCACCGCTCGGTTCACTTCCTTAGGTTGCCCCACAAGGGAGGACGTGGATGACCGAAACAAAACTGTCATTCAAGGAGATGTGCGCCGAGTTCGAAGTGACTCCGCGCACCCTGCGCTATTACGAATACATCGAACTGCTGCAACCAGAGCGGCAGGGGCGGTCCCGCTTCTATGGGCCCCGCGATGTGGCGCGGATGAAGCTGATCCTGCGCGGGCGCAAGTTCGGCTTCCAGCTGGAAGAGATCCGCCAGTGGCTCCTGATCTATGACAAGGAAGGCGACGCGGCCCAGAACCGTGCCTTCATCGAAATGGCCGACCGCCAACTGAAGGAGCTGGAACATCAGCGCCAGCAGATCGACGAGGCGATGGAAGAGCTGACCGACCTGCGCAAGGTGACCCTGAACCTGCTGGATGGCTGATCTGCTCTTGTGAGGCGCAAGACCCGGCTTGGGTTTTGGATCGGTGCCAATATCTCAACTGCGGTCGCACCCTAGTCGTGATGCACGCTTGGACCTTTCAGCCATGAAACATCTATGAAGAACTTTCGCTGGCAAGTCGCCGGAAACGTCCAAGGCAATTGTTTGTCAGTAGAGCTGATCGATGAATACGGAGATGTATTTGCGGACATATCTCGCTGCGATGGCCCCAATGCACTCACACTCAACACCTTTGGCAACGACATTGATCTTGGCATCGTGGAGGCATTCATCCGCGTCGCCCGCGAAAGATTGGAGTGTTTCGAAGACGGTTCGTCGCTGACAAAGGCCCGAACCAACCAGAGATTTACAACAGAGTGAGAGGCCGTGTGGACCCGCTCTTTCGACTTCGCTGACAGTCACACCAGAATTTTCAGTGCAGAGAGACCCGTCACGCCAACGGGCACTACAAAGCCCTGACCTGCACAGGAAACGCCCTATTTTACGCTTGTTTTCCGGTCGTTGCGCCGGGGAGCTCCGGCGATTTCCTGCCCTTCCGGCTCACGACGTCACGTCAAATCGCCCTGCCACCACGTCACCCTTTGAAGTGACGCGGCGTCGAAGTTACGTAAACGTCAAGTTCATGTTGTAACTCTCGACAAGAGCCGCCAAGGTTTACGCAGACGACGCCAACGTAAAGCAACATCTGAGTGACGCCCCCATGACTGAAGACACCAAATCCATTCGCGATATGTGTGACGAGTTCGGAGTGACTCCGCGCACGTTGCGATTTTACGAAGCCAAGGAATTGCTGTTCCCAGTCCGGGACGGGCAAAAACGCTTGTTCACCAAACGCGACCGGGCGCGGCTGAAACTCATCCTGCGTGGCAAGCGATTTGGGTTCAGCCTCGAAGAAATCCGCCAACTTCTGGACCTCTATCACATGGGTGACCAGCAACTGACGCAGCTGAGCCGCACCTATGACATTGCCCAGGACCGTCTGGCCGACATGGAACGCCAGCGCGACGAGCTGACCGAGGCGATTGATGACCTGAAGGATCAGCTGAAATGGGGCGAGAAAGTCATCGCCTCGATGAAAACAAACGCCAAGGCGGCCGAGTAACACTCACCGCCCTGCCCGCCTGATTGAATCCGCAAACCGCACCACTCCAACCAACGAGGACCGCGATGCCGAGCTATACCGCCCCCACCAAGGACACACAATTTGTCCTGCATGACGTGCTGAACATCAAGGAGTCGGGCATCCCCGGCTACGACGAACTGGAACGCGACTTCACCGGCGCCGTGCTGGAAGAAGCAGGCAAGATCGCCCGTGACGTGCTGCACCCGCTGAACGTGGTGGGCGACACCGAAGGCTGCCGACTGGAAAACGGTGTGGTCTACACCCCGACCGGCTTCAAGGCCGCATTCGAGCAAGTCAAGGAAGGCGGCTGGCCCGGACTCGACATGCCGGAGCAATACGGTGGTCAGAACATGCCCTATGTGATGGGCACCGCCGTGGGTGAGTTCTTTTCCGCTGCCAACCAGGCCTTCACCATGTATCAGGGCCTGACCCATGGCGCGGCCTCGGCGATCTTGGTGCATGGCACCGATGAGCAGAAGGACAAGTATCTGCCCAAAATGGTCTCCTGCGAATGGACCGGCACCATGAACCTGACGGAGCCCCATTGCGGCACCGACCTCGGGCTGATGCGTACCAAGGCAGAGCCGCAGGACGATGGCTCCTACGCGATCTCCGGCCAGAAGATCTTCATCTCCGCCGGCGACCACGACATGTCCGACAACGTGATCCATCTGGTGCTGGCCAAGATCCCGGGCGGCCCCGAGGGCATCAAGGGCGTATCGCTGTTCATTGTGCCGAAATTCCTGGTGAAAGACGACGGCTCCGTTGGCGAACGCAACGGTGTCTCGGTCGGCAACATCGAAGAGAAGATGGGCATCCACGGCAACTCCACCTGCGTCATGAACTACGACGGCGCCAAAGGCTGGCTGCTCGGTGACATGCATAAAGGCATGCGCGCCATGTTCACCATGATGAACGAGGCCCGTCTGGGCGTCGGCATGCAGGGTGTGGCGCAGGCCGAGGCCGCCTATCAGAACGCGGTGGACTACGCCAAGGACCGCCTGCAGGGCCGTGATGTGACCGGTGCAAAAAATCCCGACGGCCCCGCCGATCCGCTGATCGTGCACCCGGACATCCGCCGCAGCCTGATGGATCAGAAAAGCTTTGCCGAAGGCGCACGCGCATTCCTCCTGTGGGGCGCTACGCTGATCGACAAGGCCCACCGCGGCGAGGACAAGGATGCCGACGGCCTGATCTCGCTGATGACTCCGGTCATCAAGGGGTTCCTGACCGACCAGGGCTACGACATGACCGTGAAGGCGCAGCAGGTCTATGGCGGCCATGGCTACATCGAGGAATGGGGCATGTCGCAATACACCCGCGACGCCCGCATCGCGATGATCTATGAGGGCGCAAACGGCGTGCAGGCGCTGGATCTGGTGGGCCGCAAGCTGGCGCAGGACGGCGGCAAGCATGTGATGGCTTTCTTTGATCTCGTCAAAGGGTTCTGCAAGGAAAACGCCGAACTTTCCGACGATTACGCAAAGGACTTCATCGAACCACTGAAGGCGGCATCGAAGGATTTGCAGGCGGCGGGGATGTATTTCATGCAAAACGGCATGAAGAATCCCAACCACGCGCTCGCAGGTTCCAACGACTTCATGCACATGTTCGGCCACGTCTGCCTCGGCTTGATGTGGGCGATGATGGGCAAGGCGGCCAAATCGGCGCTTGACGCCGGGGCCTCTGACGCGGCGTTCTACGAGACAAAGCTCGCCACCGGCCGCTACTACATGGCACGTCAGCTGCCCGCGACCAAACTGCACCTTGCCCGCATCGAGACCGGCGCCGACACGGTGATGGCGCTCGACGCTGCGCAGTTCTGATCGCGATCTGCGACATGACAGCGGATGCGCCCTTCAGGGCGCATCCGGTCCCTTCTGCAGCCGGGGCGCATTTGGAAAAGAGAGGATCCGAATATGCCCAAACGTTTTCGCCTGACCCGCCGCTTTCCCGTCGCCATGACCGAGGACGGATTTCGCAGGCTCAAGCGCTTTGCCCATGAGGCCGGACTGGACGAGGGAGAGGCGCTGTCCTTTCTGTTCGAGAATTTCGACAGCGTGATCAATGAGGATAATCTGACCCACCGCATGCGGCTGTTCAACGCCGAGCTGGAGGATCGAAAACGCTGACGCCAGGACCCGAATCCTGAACCAGGGCGTCAAAGGGGAGAGAGATGAGCGCAGAGCTGGATTTCCGGACCTCATCCGCATGGATGAGCGACGAGCACAAGATGCTTGCCGACATGACACAGAGCTTCATCACCAACGAATGGGCACCGAAGTTCGAGCGCTGGCGCAAACAGGGCGAAATGGATCGTACCACCTGGGCCGAGGCCGGTGAGCTGGGCCTGCTCTGCCCCTCCATCCCGGAAGAATACGGCGGCGTCGGCGGTGATTTCGGACATGAGGCCGCGATCCTGATAGAGGCGAGCCGCGCCAATCTGGCCAGCTGGGGCCATGGCATCCACTCCGGCATCGTGGCGCATTACATCCTCTCCTATGGCACCGAAGAGCAAAAACAGCGTTGGCTGCCCAAAATGATTTCGGGCGAGCTGGTGGGTGCGCTGGCGATGACGGAACCCTCCACCGGCTCCGACGTGCAGGCGATCAAAACCAAGGCCGTGCGGGATGGCAATGTCTACCGGCTGTCGGGGCAGAAAACCTTCATCACTAACGGCCAGCACGCCAACCTGATCCTCGTCGCCTCCAAGACCGACCCCGCGCTGGGGTCCAAGGGGGTCTCCCTTGTGGCCTTGGAAACGGATGGTGCCGACGGCTTTACCCGTGGTCGCAATCTGGACAAGGTGGGACTTCATGCCGCCGATACCTCGGAGCTGTTCTTTGACGACATCGCCATCCCACTAGAGAACATCCTAGGCGGCAGTGAGGGCCAGGGCTTTTACCAGATGATGCAGCAGCTGCCACAGGAGCGGCTGATCATTGCCTGCGGGGCGGTTGGCGCGATGCAGGGCGCGGTAGAGCGCACCATCGCCTATTGCAAGGAACGCGAGGCCTTTGGCGGCCCGCTGACCCAATTCCAGAACACCCGATTCAAGCTCGCCGAATGCCTGACCAAGAGTAAGATTGCCCGCGCCTTCCTTGATGAATGCATGGTGGAACACCTACGTGGAGAGTTGAGCGTCGAGAAAGCCGCAATGGCGAAATACTGGATTACCGATACCCAAGGAGAAGTGCTCGACGAATGTGTGCAACTGCACGGAGGATACGGATTCATGCAGGAATACGCCGTGGCCGAGATGTGGGCGGATGCACGTGTGCAACGGATCTATGGCGGCACAAATGAGATCATGAAAGAGCTGATTGCGAGGTCGATGTGACAGATCTGACGCTTTGCCTTGACGGATCTGACGGGAGCCTCCGGCGGAGGTATTTGAGAAAAGATGAAGTCATGGGGCGCGCCCGCCCCCGGGCTCTCCGCCTAATGGGCAAGCGCGCCTTCACCTTTTGCAGTCATCGGCTCCTCAGCCTGTACCGCATCGCCATATTGCTGCCTTCTTGGTTAACAGACCCTCAAAGGTCTTCATCTTTTTCCAAATACCTCACGGGGGTGCGGGGGTGTGACACCCCCGCCGCGACATCGCCACTGGGAGGGGCGGTCTGACATGAAACTCCATTGTTTTGGCGAATCCGGCCATTCCTACAAGGCCGCTCTCGCGCTTGAACTGGCAGGGCTCGACTGGGAGCCGGTGTTTGTGGACTTCTTCAGCGGCACGACCCGCGGCGCAGAGTTCCGCAGTGACATCAATGAGATGGGCGAATGCCCTGTGCTTGTGGACGGCGAGGTGACGCTCAGCCAATCCGGCGTGATCCAGCAATATCTTTCGGACACGTACGGAAAATTTGGCGGCAACACCCCGGAGCAGAAGCGCGAGATCCTGCGGTGGCAGCTGTGGGACAATCACAAGCTGTCCTCCAATGCAGGGCTTTGCCGATTTTTGATGAATTTTCTCCCCCAGGAGAAGCGCCCCGCCGAGGTGATCGCCTTCCTGCAAGGACGCTTAAAAGCCACCTATGCGGTTTTGGAGAAACATCTGGAAGGCCGTGACTGGATCGTGGGGGACGCAGTGACCAACGCCGACCTCACCTGCTGCAGTTATCTCTACTATCCGGAGCCCTTCGGCTTTGACCGCGAAGAGCACCCCAATATCGACGCCTGGCTGTCGCGCATCTCTGCGCTGCCTGGCTGGAAACACCCCTATGATCTGATGCCCGGCAACCCGTCGGATCGAGCTTGAGGAGACCAATATGACCGAAGCTTACATCTACGACACCGTCCGCACCCCGCGCGGCAAGGGCCGCAAGGACGGCGCTTTGCACGAGGTGACCTCTGTGCGGCTGTCCGCCCTCACCCTCAATGCACTGAAAGAGCGCAATAGCCTCGAAGGCCATGCGGTCGAGGATGTGATCTGGGGCAATGTCACCCAGGTGATGGAACAGGGCGGCTGCCTGGCACGCTCTGCCGTGCTGGCCTCGGACCTTGACGAGTCCATCCCGGGCCTCGCCATCAACCGCTTCTGCGCGTCTGGCATGGAGGCCGTGAACCTGGCCGCGAACCAGATCCGTGGCGGCGCCGGACAGGCTTATATCGCAGGCGGCGTGGAGATGATGGGGCGCGTGGCCATGGGCTCCGACGGGGCGGCGATCGCCGTGGACCCGACGCTTGCCATGGACAGCTATTTCGTACCGCAGGGGATCTCGGCGGACATCATCGCCACCGAATATGGCTTCAGCCGCGATCAGGCGGATGCCTTTGCGGTGGAATCCCAACGCCGCGCCAAGGCCGCATGGGACGACAACCGTTTTGCCAAGTCCATCATCACCGTACGGGACCAGAACGGCTTGCCGATCCTGGATCACGATGAATACATGCGTCCCGGCACCGACATGCAGGCGCTTGGCGCGCTCAACGCATCCTTCCAGATGATGGGCGAAGTGATGCCCGGGTTTGATGCGGTGGCAAAGCTCAAATACCCGCATCTGGAGAAGATCAACCACATTCACCACGCCGGCAACTCCTCCGGCATCGTGGACGGCGCGGCTGCCGTGTTGATCGGCAACAAGGAATTCGGCGAACGCCATGGGCTGAAGCCGCGCGCGCGCATCCGGGCCACCGCCAAGATCGGCACAGATCCCACCATCATGCTGACCGGCCCGGTGCCGGTGACCGAAAAGATCCTCGCCGAGACCGGTATGAAGATCTCCGATCTGGATCTGTTTGAGGTCAACGAGGCCTTTGCCTCGGTGGTGCTGCGCTTCATGCAGGCCTTTGACGTGGACCCGGGGCTTGTGAACCCCAACGGCGGCTCCATCGCCATGGGTCACCCGCTCGGCGCCACCGGTGCGATCATCATCGGCACGCTCCTGGACGAGCTGGAACGCCAGGACAAGGAGTGCGGTCTCGCGACGCTTTGCATCGCCTCCGGCATGGGGGCCGCCACCATCATCGAGCGCGTCTGATGCCCAAGCTCGACCTGTCACAGATCGCCACCAAGGGCGGCTCCACCTATCCCGGCAAGTTGGCCGGGAGCGTGGAGGGGCGCACGTCACAGCGTCTGGGCGATGCCGCAGGGATCAGCCAGTTTGGCGTCAACCTCGTGCATCTGGAACCCGGCGCGCTGTCCTCCCTGCGCCACTACCATATGGAGCAGGACGAGTTTGTCATGGTCACCGCTGGCGCGCTGGTGCTGGTGGATGACGCGGGCGAACATGAAATGAACCCTGGCGATTGCGCCGCCTTCCCGAAAGGCGATGCAAATGGCCACCACCTTATCAACAAGAGCGATGCGCTGGCCTCCTTTCTTGTCATCGGCACCCGCACCGAGAGCGAGACGGCCTTCTACAGCGACCTCGACATGATGGTGAAGGTTGCAAACGGCGCCTTCACCTTCACCCGTAAAGACGGCAGCCCGCTGACGGCTGACCAGATCGGAGACGACACATGAGCGATTTCACATATGACGTAGACGCCGATGGCATCGCCATCATCACCTGGGACGCGGTGGACAAGTCCATGAACGTCCTCACCCGCGAGGCCTTTGGCCTGGTAGAGGAGTTCATTGATCGCGCGCTGGCGGATGACGCGGTCAAGGGCGTGGTGATCACCTCGGGCAAGAAGGATTTTGCCGGCGGCATGGATCTGAACGTGCTGGCCTCTATCCGCGAAGAATCCGGTGAGAACGCTGCACAGGGCCTGTTCGACTTCACCATGAACGGCCACCGCATCCTGCGAAAACTGGAACGCGCCGGCATGGAGGCCAAGACCAACAAGGGCGGCAAGCCGATTGCCTGCGCCATCAATGGCACTTGTGCGGGCATCGGCACCGAGATCGCGCTGGCCTGTCATTACCGCAGCATGACCGACAATCCGAAAGCCAAGATCGGCCTGCCGGAAATCCTGCTTGGTATCTTCCCCGGCGGCGGCGGAACCATCCGCTATTCAAAGATGGTTGGTGCTGTGAACGCCGCACCGGTGCTGCTGGAAGGCAAGATGCTGGACCCCAAGAAGGCGAAATCTGCCAGCCTTGTGGATGAGGTTGCCGCCGATCCGCTGGAGGCCGCCCGTCAATGGGTGCTGAATGCAAAGCCTGCGGATATCGTCAAACCCTGGGACGCCAAGGGCTACAAGATGCCCGGCGGCGCGCCCTATCACCCGGCCGGTTTCATGAACTATGTCGGCGCCTCGGCGATGGTGCACGGCAAGACCCAAGGCGCCTTCCCCGCGGCCAAGGCGCTGTTGTCGGCGGTCTATGAGGGCGCTCTGGTCGATTTCGACACCGCCCTGCGCATCGAGGCGCGCTGGTTCACCCATGTTCTGATGAACCCATCCTCCTCGGCGATGATCCGATCCCTGTTCATCAACAAGCAGGCGCTGGAAAAAGGCGCGGTGCGGCCCAAGGGCATCGATGATCAGACCGTGAAGAAGATCGGCGTTCTGGGCGCGGGCATGATGGGGGCCGGCATCGCGCTGGTCTCGGCGCAGGCCGGCATGGACGTCGTTTTGATCGACCGCGACCAGGAGGCTGCCGACAAGGGCAAGGCCTATGCCGCCAACTACATGGATCAGGGCATCAAGCGCGGCAAGGCGACGGCAGAGAAGAAAGAGGCTCTGCTGGGGCAGATCACCGCAACGCCGGATCTGGAGCACCTCAAGGGCTGTGACCTGATCATCGAAGCGGTGTTCGAGGACCCAAGCGTGAAGGCCGAGATGACAAAGAAGGTCGAGGCGATCATTCCCGAGGACTGCATCTTTGCCTCCAACACCTCCACCCTGCCGATCACCAGCCTGGCAGAGGCCTCGGTCCGGCCCGAGCAGTTCATCGGCATCCACTTCTTCTCGCCCGTCGAGAAGATGTTCCTGGTGGAGATCATCAAGGGCGAGAAGACCGGCGACCGCGCGGTGGCCAAGGCGCTGGACTATGTGCGCCAGATCAGAAAGACGCCGATCGTGGTCAATGACGCGCGGTTCTTCTACTGCAACCGCTGCATCATCCCCTATCTGAACGAAGGTCTGCGGATGATCACCGAAGGCGTGTCGCCGGTGTTGATCGACAATGCCGCGCGCCAGCTGGGCTTCCCGGTGGGGCCGATCCAGTTGACCGATGAGACGTCGGTCGATCTCGGCGCCAAGATCGCACGGGCGACCAAGGCGGCGATGGGCGATGCCTATCCCGAAAGCCCCGCGGATGATCTGATCTTCTGGATGGAAGATCAGGGCCGTCTGGGCCGCAAGGCCAACGCGGGCTTCTTCGACTATGATGAGAAGGGCAAGCGGGTGGAATACTGGACCGGCCTTGCGGACAAGTACCCGCAGGCGGCCGAGCAGCCAGATCTGATCGAGGTGCAGGAACGGCTGATGTTCGCGCAGGTTCTGGAAGCGGTGCGCGCGCTGGAAGAGAACGTGCTGATGGACATTCGCGAAGGCGATGTCGGCGCGATCCTCGCCTGGGGCTTTGCCCCCTGGTCCGGCGGTCCGCTCTCCTGGCTCGATATCATCGGCACACCCTATGCGGCCGAACGCTGCGACCAGCTGGCAGAGGCTTACGGCGACCGTTTTGCCTGCCCGCCGCTCTTGCGGGAGATGGCCGAGAAGGGCCAGACCTTCTATGGCCGCTTTGCCCCCGCCGAGGACGAGGCTGCCTGAGGCGGCATCCATCGAGGCACCACCACAAGGTCGCCCCTTCGGGGCGGCCTTTTCTTATGCGAGGCGCTGCCTCGCGCTCCGAGATATTTGAGAAAAGCTGAAGGACAGGGCCACGATGTTGTGCTAGTCTGGTGCAGCACCTGCCGTGGTAGCGGTGTTTCCCCCCGATCAGAATTCAAGAGGTAGGTCATGTCCGACCAACTGTTTGCCGTGACCGGCGGTCCCGGATCAGGCAAAACGACATTGCTCGAAGCACTGGCACAGCGTGGGATCACATGTATGCCGGAAGCAGGACGCGCCATCATACGCGATCAAAGCTTGATCGGCGGGCAGGCCCTGCCTTGGGAGGATCGCAGCCTCTTTGCCGAAATGATGCTGTCGTGGGATCTGCGCTCCTACCGCGAGGCAAGCGCCATGCCGGGCCCTGTGATGATGGATCGTGGCATTCCCGACAGTCTTGGCTACCTGCGCCTCTGTGATCTGCCCGTGCCGACGCATATGGAGCAGGCAGCCCAACGGTTCCGATACAACAGACGGGTGTTCGTCGCCCCGTTCTGGGACGAGATCTTCGAACAGGATGAAGAGCGTACACAAGGCAGGGACGAAGCACGGGCGACACTATGCGCCATGGAAGACGTCTACCGCGCGCTTGGATATGAATTGATCCCCCTGCCCTTTGCCAGTGTTGCGCAGCGCGTCAGCTTTGTCCTGTCGCACCTGTCAAACGCAGAATGACCTGCTCCGGGGGGAAGAAGCAGGTCATTCTTTCAGGAGGGCGTCTGTGAGAGAGTGTGGAGATCAGGCGAAAGCGGCGTATTGCGGCTCTCCGGTGCCGCCGTTTCCGGCCATTGCGCCGGGGGTCCAGAAGCTGTCCTCGGTGATCATGTCGATGACCAGTTCACGCGCCTCGGTGGCGGAGAGAATGCTGTAGAGCTCATCGGCCTGTTTCGTCACGCAGTAGTGCATCAGGTCATGCTGTGCCGGGCAGAAGGCCAGTACACCCGCTTCGATGTAGACCACCTCGTCCTCATCAAAGCTCAGCACCACGGTTTCCATGGTCACCTGCTGCGGGGCGCGGGTGATGCCGCGATATCCTTCGAGAGCGCAAGCCGGAACAACTGCAAACGGATCACCAAGCGCATCTTCGAGCAAGTCATGTTCAATCACCACGCCCTGCTCTGGTTTTACCCAAAGGGGGTTGCGGTTGCCCAGTGCGTCACGGGGGATATAGACCGGCGCCATTTCCTGAGCGGAGGCGGTGTCGCCCAGAACCAGCGTGCGACGTTCAATGGATTTGATCGGGCGCATGCCGTGATCGAAGGTCAGGACTTCGTCACCTGCGGTGAGCGCGTCAACCGGGCGCCAACCCGCTGCCGTGGCAACCATGGTACCGGCTAGAAAACCTGCATGCCCGGTCGCCACCATCGGATATTCAGTGGTGAACGCTTCTGCCATCGGGGAGGCATTCCGTTTTGCAAACCAATCCAGCATGTTCCTGTCCTTTCGACTTCTAAGTTGCTTCGGTCCTCTGGGGCTCGAAGCTCCAATCGCCGTTCCGTGAATTCTTTATAGCAAACCGGTCGGGCCTGGGCGCGGTCTCTTAGGGAGCCGCTCTCACTCAAAGGGATAGGGTGTAATCGTTAAAAGAGTATTCAAATCGTTCGATTTCGGTAGCGCAGCACGTCCTTACGGCAGAAACGGCCGGTGAATCATAGTAAACACGCCAGTCGCGGTCTCGGTGCGACTCATTGATAACGGGCAAATCGAGCGCGAATCCCAAATGGTCGAACAATGGCTGCGCGTCAGACGCGAAATGTTCGAGACGTATATAGAGGCTGCAATGCTCCCGCCCATCAGATTGGCGCATATACGCAGGCGCGGGCTGGGCGGACAGTGCGCGCATCACCAAGGGATCAGTCACAAAGTCCGAAAACACGCGCGTCCTGGCCAGCGGCACCATCGGGTGGTCAAAGCTCTGCGCTTGTAACCAGTGATAGAGGCTCACCATCCGGTCCCACGGATTGCGTACCAGCGTGAAGGCAAACATCTGTCGCAACTCTTCAGCGCTGGCCAATCCTTCGATGTCGGACAGGGTGGAATGCTTCCACAACCGCCCTCGCGTGGTGATCCCCTGCAGGCGGCGCCGACGCTTTATCGCTTTGGGCGTGTCACCCAGCATCTCATCCCCGGCCATGGCGCGATCCTCCAGCGCCAGCGCCAATGCGGTGCCACCGGTCTTGGGAATATGGATAAAAACGTAGTTGCGCCCGCGCGAAAGGATCATGCGCAGAGGCTAACTCATTCAGCCTGCTGAGGAAACACGAGGGTTCGGCGCTCATGATCGAGATTTTCTCTCTCGAAGCATTCGATCTCTTTCAATTTCGGGATCTCCAGCGCAATATTCCGCCTCAAGGGGAAGAACTCCGGCACGACAGAGGAGGAGGACACATGGGTTGGCTGGCGGATGAAACGGGTCTGGAGCGGACGGCGGCAAACTATGTGCCACTGACGCCCTTGTCGCACCTGCAGCGCGCGGCGCATGTTTTTGCGCAGGACACGGCTGTGATCTATGGTGGGGTTCGACATAGCTACAGCGCGTATTACGACAGATGCACCCGACTGGCCGCAGCGTTGGCTGGCATGGGGGTGAAGCCGGGCGATGTGGTCGCGACATTGCTGCCCAACATCCCGGCGCAAGCAGAGGCGCATTTCGGCGTGCCTGCCTGCGGCGCGGTTCTGAACACCATAAACATCCGGCTCGATGTGGACACGGTCGCCTATATCTTTGACCACGGTGGTGCAAAGGTGGCTCTGGTCGACAGCGAGGTTCTGGCGCTCGCAGAGGCAGCCAAGGCGCAGATGGAGGGAGACGGCCCGATCCTGATCGAAGTGCCCGATGCCGAAGCGCGGATCAGCGCCAGCGGACGCCATGTGACCTATGAAGATCTGCTGGCAGAGGCACCGCCTGCGTTCGACTGGATCATGCCCGAAGACGAATGGGAGAGCCTCGCCCTCAATTACACCTCCGGCACCACCGGGCGGCCCAAAGGCGTCGTCTGTCACCACCGCGGCGCCTATCTGATGACCATGGGCACGGTGATCTCATGGCGGCTGCAGATGCGGCCCGTCTATCTGACCATCGTGCCGCTGTTTCACTGCAACGGTTGGAATCACACCTGGATGATGCCGGTGCTGGGCGGCACGGTGGTCTGCTGCCGCAATATCACGGCGGCTGCGATCTATGACGCCATCGCCGATGAGGGCGTCAGCCATTTTGGTGGCGCGCCCATTGTTCTGAACATGCTCGTCAATGCCAAGCCGCAGGACCGGCGCGCCTTTGATCATACGGTGGAGGTCTTCACCGCAGGCGCGCCCCCAGCCCCCGCCACCCTGACTAAGATAGAGGCGCTCGGCTTTCACGTCACGCAGGTCTACGGGCTGACCGAGACCTATGGTCATGTCACCGAATGCCTGTGGAAAGGCGCGGAGTGGAACATGCTCGACACCACAGGGCGCGCCGCCGTCAAGGCACGACAGGGTGTTGCCTTTCCGATGATGGAGGAGGTGACGGTTCTTGACGACAGCCTTGCAGAGGTTGCTAAGGACGGAACAGCGCAGGGTGAAATCGTGATGCGCGGCAACTCGGTCATGAAAGGATATCTGAAGAACCCGGAGGCCACCACAGAGGCCTTTGCCGGGGGGTATTTCCACTCGGGCGACATCGCGGTCCAACATCCCGATGGCTATATTCAGATCGCCGACCGCGCCAAGGACATCATCATCTCTGGGGGCGAGAATATCTCATCGGTCGAGATCGAGGGCGTCCTGATGGCGCATCCGGATGTGAACCTGGCCGCCGTGGTCGCCAAGCCGGACGAGAAATGGGGCGAGGTTCCCTGCGCCTTTGTGGAATTGAAGGAGGGCGCGACGGTGGATGAGGCCGGATTGATCGACTTTGCGCGACGCACGCTTGCGGGGTTCAAGGCCCCCAAGGCGGTGATTTTCGAAGAGCTTCCTAAGACCTCCACCGGCAAGATCCAGAAGTTCGAACTGCGCAAGCGCTTCAAGACCTTCTGACATCAGGGAAAAAATATCCACAAGCCTGGGGTTTCGGTGGCAAAGCGGTTTGCTGCCGACATCCCTTGCATGCTAAAACAACCATAGAACAACAGGAGCAGGCATACCCGGTTCATGACGGTACTCCGTGAATTTCAGCGGCTTGAGGCGGTCGGAATCTGGCGCCCGTCGCCAGAAGACCAGCGACGTGATGTGATCGTCTCGCTCGGGAACGCCACGCTCACCATCACCGACATGCGGGACCGCCCGCTGGCGCATTGGTCTTTGGCTGCGGTGGAACGGGCCAATCCCGGTGAATTCCCAGCACTCTATCATCCCGATGGCGATCCCGGCGAAACGCTTGAGTTGGCCGAGGATGAAACCACCATGCGCGAGGCCATCGAAACCGTGCAAAATGCAATCAGCCGCGCCCGCCCGCGCCCCGGTCGGCTGCGCGTCTTTGGTGGCATCGGCGTGGTGGCCTGTGCGTTGGCCCTTTTGGCTTTTGGCCTGCCTCAGACCATGCGGACACAGACGCTGGCCGCAGTGTCCGAGGTCCACCGAAAGGCAATTGGTCAGGCACTATTGGGGCGGATCGAACGGGTCTCCGGCCAGGCCTGCTCCACCCCCGAAGCCGATCCGATCCTGAAGAAACTCGCGGAACGCACCGGTGTACGCCGGGTTGCCGTGCTGCGTTCCGGCATTGCGGAGAGCCTGACCCTGCCGGGGGGAATCGTGTTGATGCACCGATCCTATTTCGAGGACTACGAGGATCCTGCTGTCGCAGCAGGCGCAGTTCTGGTTGAACATGTGCGCGCCGATGAACGCGATCCAATGGCAGATATTCTTGATATTGGCGGCATCGGCGCCACCTTCCGCCTGCTGACCACCGGCGAAATCAGGCGCGATACGCTGGACCGCTATTCCGAAACCATGCTGTCCTCACCACGCCCAGATGTGGAGACCGAAGCCCTTCTGGCCGAATTTGCCCGCGCCGCGATCCCCTCCACGCCCTATGCCTATGCCCGTGATGTCACCGGCGAAAGCACCGTCAGCCTGATCGAGGCAGACCCGATGGCGGGACGTGAACTGGCGCCGGTTCTGAATGATCGCGACTGGGTGCAGCTGCAGAATATCTGCGGCTGATCCAGCGGACTAAGCAGGCCCTCTGCACCTACGCGAACAAAAGAGACCGGGTAAATTGAAAAGACCGGGCAATTGCCCGGCCCCTCATCTCACTCTCGGTTCTTCATCTCACCGTCAGGCGAAACGGCTACTTGCTGAGCCGTGCACCGCTGAACCCGGCGGCCCGGATGCGCTGCAGCGCTTGTTCGGCGCCGGCAGTGAATGGGCCAGCCAGCACCACCTTGAGCGTCTGCCCATTGCGCGTCACAGAGCCCAGCCGCATCTGCAGTCCAGTTGCCGCCGCAAGGTCACGCGCCACCGCGCGGGCCTGTGCCGGATCCGCCAGCGTCGCGGCGCGAACGTACCGTGGCGCCGCTTGGACCGAAGATGTGTTTGGCAGAACCGCGTCAGGCGCAGAGCGCGTAGACAACCGCGTCACCACAGCCCCACCGCGACGCGGCGGCACGATCCCGTATTTCGCCTTCGCATCCCACAGCACGAATGGGGTCTTATTCAGTGCCCGTTCGACCGGGCGGCGCGGCAGGCTGTCGCTCCAGACTTGCGCCATCTGTGCATCACCTTGCGGCGTACGCACACCACGCAGGCGGTTCATGCGATTGTCGGCCCGGTCCGCAGGTGCGTAGCCTTCGGGGACAACCGCACGATCACTCAAGACAGTTGGTCGGATGGTCTGTTCCGCACGATGAATATTGAGGCGATCATCTTCCCAGGCCACGCGATAGCCCTCGGGCACCTGCAGGTCTTCGCTCTTGCGCCGCTCCAGGTAAACATGCACGGGCAGAATGCGGGTATTGGGCGTGATCTGAGCCAAGGGGTTATCGGACGTGCGCACGCGCGCAGCGGCAACCGGTACCGTTGTCGGCGCAACCGGGGCCGGAGCGGCAGCCACCGGCTGCGGCGCGCGTCGCACAGGACGCGCTGGAGCAAGAGTGGCCTCTGCCTGACCGGCTGAGGTCATCTCGGGTGTGCGTTGGGGTTTGACAGCGGCAACCGGGGGATTACTTACCGGTGTCGGGGTGGCCGTGCGGACCGGCGCGGCCGCGCGGCTCTCCGCTTCGGGTGCAAGCGTAATGATGTCCGGCTGCGGCCCTGCGGGCTTCTGGCTCGACGTGCCCGCCACCTTGGTCGGCTCGGCCCCGCAGAGCTGCTGGCGTGCCCGGTTTACCCGCGGGATCCAGGCAATATTGCCGTCGACTCCGGCGCGAATGAAGATACAGCCCCGGCTGTCGACATATTGCCGCCCCTGATAGCTTGCCGGGGGGAACTCCGCAGGCTCGGCGGTGCGTGACGAAATTTGCGCTTCGACACCGCCTGTAAACCCACCTGCCAAGATGATGGACACTGCCGTAACTATAGTGATTTTCATGGCCCCACCCCACAACATATGGGCCCAAGATGACTGAGTTTCCGGTGTGAGTAAAGGTAATGCCCGCAACAATATCGGGTGTTTCGGCCAATCGTCGCCAGATTGTCGCCGCTCAGCCCGACGGGAGGGGCGGAACGGCTCTTTGCATGATGTGACAGCATTGCTGTCGGGCGATGTGCAGGTTTACTTGGTGCCGAACATGCGGTCGCCAGCGTCGCCGAGACCGGGCATGATATAGCCCTTTTCATTCAAGCCACGATCCAGCGATGCGGTGATGATTTTGACATCCGGATGCGCTTCTTTCATGCGCGCCACTCCTTCGGGCGAGGCCAGCAGGCACAGGAAACGGATATTGTTGGCACCTGCCTCCTTCAGCAGGTCGATCGCCGCCACCGAGGAGTTGCCGGTCGCCAGCATCGGATCCACCGCAATCACCATCCGGTCGGAGATCTGCTGCGGCACCTTGAAGTAGTATTGCACCGGCTGCATCGTCTCTTCGTCGCGGTACATGCCGACAAAGCCGACACGCGCCGACGGCACCAGCTCCAGCACACCGTCCAGCATGCCGTTGCCTGCGCGCAGGATCGACACCAGTGCCAGCTTCTTGCCCGCGAGGATCGGTGCTTCCATATCCTCCATCGGGGTTTCGATGGTGGTGGTGGTCAGCGGCAGCTCGCGGGTGACCTCATAGGCCAGGAGCTGGGTCAACTCGCGCAGGAGCTGGCGGAATTCCGAGGTGGACGTGGCCTTGTCACGCATGATCGTCAGCTTGTGCTGCACCAGCGGGTGGTCAACAACTGTCAGGTGGTCACTCATCAGGCACACTCCATTTTGCTTTTTGCTGTCTTAAAACAGCGTGATTGTGAACAAAAGCGCTTTTGCCGCGCGTGGCAGCACGGCCGTTACAGAAACGACCGCCCCGGCCCCTGCGCGGCCACGCCGAGATGCGTCGCGACCGAGGCCGCCACATCCGCAAACCGCACCGAACCGATCAACCCTGCACCCGCGCCTGCGATCAGCACCGGCACCTGTTCGCGGGTGTGGTCCGTGCCGGGCCAGCTGGGGTCATTGCCGTGATCGGCGGTCAGGATCATCAGATCCCCCGGGCGCAAGCCTTTGATGACGCGCGCGATCTCACCGTCGAACCACTCCAGCGCGCGGGCATAACCGGAGATGTCGCGGCGATGGCCATAGAGGCTGTCGAATTCGACAAAATTGGCAAATGTCAGGCTGCCGTCCTCGGCGCTCCGCACCGCTTCTGCCAGATACCCCATAAGCTCGGCATCCGCGCCTTTCTTCAGCGTATCAATGCCCTGCATGGAGAAGATGTCACCGATCTTGCCGATCCCATGCACACGTCCGCCGCTCTGCTGCACCCAATCGGTGAGGATCGGCGCAGGCGGAATGATGGCATAGTCACGCCGGTTTGTGGTGCGGGTGAATCCCTCTTCCGGGCTGCCTACGAAGGGGCGTGCAATCACCCGCCCCACTTTCATCGCATGCAGATACGGCGCCACATCACTGCAAAGCGCCAACAACCGGTCGAGGCCAAAGCTCTCCTCATGCGCGGCGATCTGGAACACGCTGTCGGCCGAGGTGTAGCAGATCGGCAGACCGCTTCGCATATGCTCCGCGCCCAGCTCGCCGATGATGGTAGTGCCGGAGGCATGACAATTGCCGAGAATACCCTCGGTGCCCGCCGCCTGCGCCACATGAGCCACCAGTGCGGCGTCAAACGCATCGCCCTGGTCCGGAAAATAGGTCCAGTCCCAGGGCACCGGCAGCCCGGCCAATTCCCAATGCCCCGAAGGCGTATCCTTGCCCGCACTCACCTCAGAAGCCGCGCCCCAGAGTCCCTGCGGCGCAGCGTCCAACCCCGGCACCGGCTGCGATGACGCCAGCCGCACCGCCGCCCCCAGCCCCAGCGCATCCAGGGTCGGCATATGCAACGGCCCGCTGCGCCCCTCCTCGGCCCGCCCTTCGGCGCAGGCTTGGGCGATATGGGCCAGCGTATTGGCTCCGAGGTCTGGCAGATCCTTATTGAAATAACTCGACGCATCCGGCGCGCCGCCGATCCCCACGGAGTCCATGACCACCAGAAAAGCACGCGCCATCATGTGATCCTTTCATGCACCAGCGGCGGCAACTCGGGGGCAGCAGGCGCTATGCTCACCGCCGCCCGCAAGGCCGACGTCGCCTCTTGCGCGGCGTCCATGTGGGCGGCATGCACCCGCGCGATCACATCGCCCCGGGTCAGGTTTGCCCCCAGCGGCACAAGATCAGAAATCCCCACCGCCAGATCCACCCGGTCGCTCTCCACCATGCGCCCGCCGCCCAGCCGAACAACCGCCAGGCCAAGCGCCTCGCCGTTGATTGCGGCAACATGACCGGCACTCTCGGCTGTCACCTCAAGGATCACCGGCGCTTTGGGCAGGATCGTCTCCCAGCTCTCGGCAAAGCCTATCGGCCCGCCCTGTGCCGCAACCATGCGGGCAAAGCGGTCCGCAGCCCGGCCATCCGCCAAAACAGCGGTAATCTGCGCCTCGCCATCTGCAATACTCTCCGCCAGCCCCGCCTGAACCAGCAGCCCGCCGCCCAAGGCCACTGTGATGTCGAGGATTGGCCCTGCCGCCTGCCCCTTCAGCGCCCGCATCACCTCAGCGACTTCCAACGCATTGCCCAATGCGGGCACCAGCGGCTGGTTCATATCAGTGATCAGCGCCTGTGTCGGGCAGCCGGCGGCATTGGCCGTCTCCACCAGCGAAGTTGCCAGCGCGCGAGCCTCCTCCAGCGTTTTCATAAACGCGCCGGAGCCGATCTTCACGTCCAGCACCAGGGCCTGCGGGCTGGCCGCCAGTTTCTTGGACAGGATCGAGGCGGTAATGAGGTCGAGACTCTCGACCGTCGCGGTCACATCCCGCACCGCGTAAAGCCGCTTGTCTGCAGGTGCAATCCGTGCCGTGGCGCCCACGATGGCACAGCCCACCTCGCCCACGATGCTGCTCAGCCGGTCCTGCGAGACCTGCGTGCTAAGGCCGGGAATGGCCTCCAGCTTGTCCAGCGTGCCGCCGGTATGGCCCAGCCCGCGCCCGGAGATCATCGGCACATAGGCGCCGCATTCCGCCAGCGCCGGCGCCAGCAGCAGCGAGACACAATCGCCCACGCCGCCGGTGGAATGCTTGTCCACCACCGGTCCCGGCAGATCCCAAGTCAGCACGTCGCCGCTGTCCCGCATCGCCAGCGTCAGGGCGCTACGCGCGGCGGGCGGCAGGCCGTTGAGACAGACCGCCATGGCAAAGGCACCGGCCTGTGCATCAGAGACCTCGCCACCAGCCAGCCCTTGGGCAAACCAGGTCAGGTCCTCGGCGGACGGCACCTGCTTTTGTCGCAACTTCGCAATAACCGCACGCGCATCCATAATGTCAGCTCCGCTCCATGTGGCCCGCGTCAAAGGCACCGGGCAGAAGATCGCCGATGGTGGTCTTCATCTCGACCCCATCCGTGGTTGCCAGGGTCACGGCGACATCCGCCGCCCCGAATTCCTTCAGCTTCTGACGGCAGCCGCCACAGGGCGGGACCGGGCTCGGGCAATCTGCAATCACATAGACCTCCGCCAGTTCGGTCTCACCAGAAGCGACCATTGCGGCAATGGCGCCCGCTTCCGCGCAGGTGCCCTCGGGATAGGCGACATTCTCGACATTGCAGCCGACATAAACGCTGCCGGAGGTCGCCCGGATGGCCGCGCCCACCTTGAAGTTAGAATAGGGCGCATGGGCGTTTTCACGCACGGCGGCGGCCGGAGCGCGCAGCGACGGGCCGGAGGGTGCATCAGATGCGGGCATGGGGGTACTCCATCCTGGGCCCCCGGCGCGGCATCCGCATGGGATCCAAAGCCGGTTGGGCCGTAGTGTTCCTGTTCACCGCCAGTCTTTGCCGGTTTTGATCGGATGGTCAAACGCGATCTCTGCGCGTGATGTGCGATCCACCCGGTTCTGCGGTTTGGTGAGGCCTGCCCGCCTGCGGCTTGTCTGGTGCGATGTGATGATGTCAGATGTGCATATTCCGCCGAGAGGAGATCGTGCGACAAAACGCGGTTCCCCTCGATGAAAAAATAGTTTAACGCTAAACTATCACCATCAGGAGCGCTTATTCATGCCCGACAAGACATCGGAATCCCTGCGCGACGCGGCCCTTCGCTACCACGAGTTCCCGCGCCCCGGTAAACTGGAAATCCGCGCCACAAAGCCGCTGGCCACCGGCAATGACCTCGCCCGCGCCTATTCGCCCGGCGTCGCCGAAGCCTGCCTCGAGATCAAGGAAGACGAGGTCAACGCCGCGCGCTTCACCGCCCGTGGCAATTTGGTTGCGGTGGTCTCCAATGGCTCCGCCGTGCTCGGCCTCGGCAATATCGGCGCGCTCGCCTCCAAGCCGGTGATGGAAGGCAAGGCGGTCCTGTTCAAGAACTTCGCCAATATCGACTGCTTCGATATCGAGGTGAACGAGAGCGATCCGGAAAAGCTGGCCGATATCGTCTGCGCGCTGGAGCCGACCTTTGGTGCCATCAACCTTGAAGACATCAAGGCGCCGGATTGCTTCATCGTCGAAAAGCTCTGCCGTGAGCGGATGAACATCCCGGTCTTTCACGACGACCAGCATGGCACCGCAATCGTCGTCGGCGCTGCGGCCACCAACGCGCTGCACGTGGCGAACAAGGCCTTCGAGGACATCAAGATTGTCTCCACCGGCGGTGGTGCGGCGGGGATTGCCTGCCTCAACATGCTGCTGAAACTGGGGGTGAAGCGCGAGAACATCTGGCTCTGCGACATCCATGGTCTGGTCTACGAGGGCCGCGAAGAGGACATGAACCCGCATAAGGCCGCCTTTGCGCAGGCCTCGGACAAGCGCACCCTGGACGAGGTGATCGACGGCGCGGATCTGTTCCTCGGCCTCTCCGGCCCCAATGTGCTGAAGCCCGAGATGGTCGCCAAGATGGCGCGCCGTCCGATCATCTTTGCGCTGGCCAACCCGACGCCGGAAATCATGCCCGACGCCGCACGTAAAGTGGCCCCGGATGCGATCATCGCCACCGGGCGCAGCGATTTTCCCAATCAGGTCAACAACGTCCTGTGTTTCCCGTTCATCTTCCGCGGCGCGCTCGACGTCGGCGCGACGGAGATCAACGACGAAATGCAGATCGCCTGCGTCGACGGCATCGCGGAGCTGGCGCGCACCACGACCTCGGCCGAGGCCGCTGCCGCCTATAAGGGCGAACAGCTGACGTTCGGCGCCGACTACCTGATCCCGAAACCCTTCGACCCGCGTCTGGTGGCTGTGGTGTCCTCTGCCGTGGCCGGCGCGGCCATGAAGAGCGGCGTGGCGAAACGTCCGATAGACGACCTCGGGGCCTATCGCGCCAAGCTGAACCAGAGCGTGTTCAAATCCGCCCTCCTGATGAAGCCGGTGTTCGAGGCCGCCCGCGCCGCGGCCCGTCGCATCGTCTTTGCCGAGGGCGAGGATGAACGGGTGCTGCGTGCGGCTCAGGAAATCCTGCGTGAAACCACCGAGACCCCGATCCTGATCGGTCGTCCCGAGGTGATCGAGAGCCGCGCCGAACGGCTGGGCCTGTCGATCCGCCCCGGTCAGGACGTGCAGATCGTGAACCCGGAAAACGACCCGCGCTACCGCGACTACTGGTCCAGCTATCACCGCATCATGGAACGCCAGGGGGTCACGCCGGATCTCGCGAAGGCGATCCTGCGCACCAACACCACCGCCATCGGTGCCATCATGGTACATCGCGGCGAAGCGGACAGCCTGATCTGCGGCACCTTCGGCGAGTATCGCTGGCACCTGAACTACGTGCAACAGATCCTCGGCGGCGGCACCTATGCCCCCCATGGCGCGCTGTCGATGATGATCCTCGAAGATGGGCCCCTGTTCATCGCGGACACGCAGGTGCGCATTGAACCCACCCCGGAAGAAATTGCCGAGACCGTGATCGGCGCCGCCCGCCATGTGCGCCGCTTTGGCCTGACACCGCAGATCGCACTGTGTTCACAAAGCCAGTTCGGCAACATTCCGTGCGATACGGGAGCGCGCCTGCGCGCCGCACTGGAAATCCTCGACGACAAGCGCCGGGACTTTGTCTACGAGGGCGAGATGAACATCGACACCGCGCTCGACCCGGAGCTTCGCGAAAGGATCTTCCCCAACTCCCGCCTTGAGGGAGCCGCGAATGTACTGGTCTTTGCCCATGCGGATGCCGCATCCGGCGTGCGCAACATCCTGAAGATGCGCTCCGGCGGGCTGGAGGTCGGTCCGATCCTGATGGGGATGGGCAACCGCGCTCATATCGTGTCGCCTTCGATCACCGCGCGCGGATTGCTGAACATGGCTGCCATCGCAGGCACGCCCGTAGCCCACTACGGCTGACGCCCAGCGCGCAAAGCAGACAGCAAAGGCGGGTCGCAATCTGCGCCCGCCTTTGTCCGGATTGGGGGTCGTCGGATGCCAGCCCCTGAGGCGGGCATAGCCTCATCCCACCACCCCTGCGCTGACCGTTTGCGCAAACTGAGTCGCAACTGTCTGCGCAATATCTGCAAGAGTTAGCTTTGCAACTTTGCAGACTTCGGAATTTTCTTCACCGAAATGCCGGCCACGTCATGGTTTGCAAACTTTGCAATCCGAATTGGCAAATTCATCCACAAATCTGATCCGATCTGACGCAGGGTCGCCCAGCGCGCTTGCGAGGGTTTGAGCCTTGCGCCTAGGCTCTGTCGCAAGAGGAGACAGTGAGGAGGATCCCCATGACCTATTCTGAGGTGTATGCACATTGGAAGGCTGACCCGGAAGGGTTCTGGATGGAGGCCGCCACGGCCATCAGCTGGGACCAGGCGCCGACGCGGGCGCTGAGCGATCTTGGCGACGGGCTTTATGAATGGTTCGCCGACGCCAAGGTAAACACCTGCTACAACGCCGTTGACCGCCATGTGGAGGCCGGGCGCGGTGAGCAGACCGCGATCATCTACGACAGCCCCGTCACCCACACAAAGCGCGAGATCTCCTATGTGGAATTGCGCAACCGGGTGGCGACGCTGGCCGGGGCGCTGCGGGCCAAGGGGATCGAGAAAGGCGACCGCGTCATCATCTACATGCCGATGATCCCCGAGGCCATCGAAGCGATGCTGGCCTGCGCCCGCATTGGCGCGGTACATTCCGTGGTCTTTGGGGGCTTTGCGTCCAATGAACTGGCAGTGCGTATTGATGACGCCACCCCCAAGGCGATCATCGCCGCCTCCTGCGGCATCGAACCGGGGCGCACGGTGCATTACAAGCCTCTGCTGGACGGCGCCATCGAACAGGCCAGCCATAAGCCCGACTTCTGCGTCATCTTCCAGCGCGAACAGGAAGTGGCAGAGCTGATCGAGGGGCGTGACGTGAACTGGCACGGGTTCCAGTATGGCGTGGAGCCTGCAGATTGCGTGCCGGTAGAGGGCAACCACCCCTCCTATATCCTCTATACCTCTGGCACGACTGGGCAGCCCAAGGGGGTGATCCGCCATACCGCCGGCCAGCTAGTGGCGCTGAACTGGACGATGAAGAACATCTTCAACGTCGATCCCGGTGATGTGTTCTGGGCCGCCTCCGATGTGGGTTGGGTGGTGGGTCACAGCTATATTGCCTATGCGCCGCTGATCCATGGCAACACCACCATCGTGTTTGAGGGCAAGCCTATCGGCACTCCTGATGCGGGCACCTTCTGGCGGATCATCTCGGAACATAAGGTCAAGACCTTCTTCACCGCCCCCACCGCCTTTCGCGCCGTCAAACGTGAGGACTCCAAGGGCGAATACGTGGCGAAATATGATCTCTCCTGTCTCGGTCAGGTCTATCTGGCGGGCGAACGGGCCGATCCCGACACTATCACCTGGGCGCAAGATCAACTGAAGGTGCCGGTGATCGACCACTGGTGGCAAACAGAGACCGGCTGGCCGATTGCCGCAAACCCATTGGGGATAGAGACACTGCCGGTGAAACTGGGCTCTCCCGCAGTGCCGATGCCGGGCTATGACGTGCAGATCCTCGATGAAGGGGGCCACCCGATGCCTGCGGGCGAACTGGGCGCCATTGCCATCAAACTCCCCCTGCCCCCGGGCACGCTGCCAAACCTGTGGAATGCCGAGGATCGCTTCCGCAAAAGCTATCTCACCACCTTCCCCGGTTATTACGAGACCGGCGATGCAGGGATGATGGACGAGGACGGCTACCTCTACATCATGGCGCGCACCGATGATGTCATCAATGTCGCCGGACACCGTCTGTCTACTGGCGCGATGGAGGAGGTACTGTCGGGCCACCCGGATGTCGCGGAATGCGCCGTCATCGGGGTGGCGGATAGCCTGAAGGGTCAGGTGCCGCTTGGCTTTCTCTGCCTGAATGCCGGATGCAGCCGCAGTCATGCGGAGATCAACGCCGAAGTCGTCAAGCTGGTGCGCGACAAGATCGGCCCGGTCGCCGCTTTCAAGCTCTCCTGTGTGGTGGACCGACTGCCCAAGACGCGTTCGGGCAAGATCCTGCGCGGCACCATGGTGTCGATCGCCGATGGCACGGAGTGGAAACAACCGGCCACCATCGACGATCCGGCGGTTCTTGAGGAGATCACCGTCGCTCTGAGGGCGCTCGGCTACGCGATGTGACCCCGTAAAGACGACAAAGCGGCCCCCGACGGGGACCGCTTTGCTTCATCGAATGCCGCTTGCTCTACGGCAAATGGTCACTGACGCGCCGCGAAATCATCGACCTGACGTTCAGCTTCGTCCTTGGCCACGCCGTAACGCTCCTGAACCAGACCCACCAGTTTTTCACGGTTGCCGGCCACCTGATCGATCTCATCTTCAGTCAGCTTGCCCCACTGGTTCTGTGCGGAGCCTTTGAGTTGCTTCCATTTGCCTTCGATAATATCCCAGTTCATCGTCAATACTCCTGTCTGTTTGGCGTCGCTCACACTGCATAAACTGCGATGCGTGCTGCTTGACCTGACAACGTGGATGCACCGGGATTGTTCCAAATTTTCTGACAACCGCGCGCCCGTATCTGTCAGGGGCGCACGGTTTTTGGCTCCGCGAAAAACTGCACCCTGATGCTGGCCTGGTCTGCCAACTCTCCGTTGCGATGGCGAAACTCGACCACATACTGGCGTGGTCCTGCCGGGTAGTAACCCGCACAAGGCGCAAACGGGTCAAAGCTCGCCGCGACCTGCGCCTCGATCTGCTCTGCGTATTGCGCGCCCAACTCAGGGGTTCCACCCGACTTGTAGCTAATGCCCGCGCCCTGCCCCTGGCTCGGCGGGCATCCCCAGCCAAACAGGAACTCATACTCAGAAAAGGCCTCGAACACCCAAGGGTCACCATTTGCATCGGGAAGCGCAAACCACGCGGCATTGTAGATGATACCCTCCTCCGAATACATCAGCGACACGCCGGAACAGCTGTCCGTCACAGGGTCGTAGTCGGCGCATTCATAGGGCGTGTCGATCATGTCATCCATCACTTGCAGGACAGACACGAATCCCTGTGCGTGTCCCATTGAGCTGACCAACACACCGGCGGTGGCCAGCAAAGCGCACCGAATAGTCTTCATCATCTGATTATGATCTCTCGTATCAAAGGACGCAGGATCTCCCTCCTGCACTGGCACGACACTGTTGTGACCGGCCTGAACATATCCTTAACAGGATTGGCCCTTCCCAGCCCAGAGGACGCGCACTAGTCTCTCGATCAAGGAGATTGTTAACATGTCAAATCAAGACCTTTGGCGCCTGAGCGCAACCGAATTGTCCACCCTGACCACAGCCGGTGACATCACGCCCACAGCCGCCGTGCAGAACGCCATCGCCCGTCTGGATGCAGTGAACCCAGCCCTGAACGCCGTCGTGGAGGATCTCCGGGACGAAGCCCTGGCCCGCGCAGAGGCTCTCGACGGCACCCCAGCACATCTGCGTGGCCCGCTGCATGGCGTGCCGGTGACCATCAAGATCAACGTGGACCAGACCGGCCATGCCACCTCCAACGGCATTCCCGCACTCAAGGACCTGATTGCCCCGGACGACGCGCCGGTGGTGCAGAACCTCGAACGCGCAGGCGCAGTGGTAATCGGGCGCACCAACACACCGGAATTCTCCTTTCGCGCCGACACCGACAATCCGCTCTACGGGCGGACGCATAATCCCTGGGGGCGGCATATCTCGCCCGGTGGCTCTTCCGGTGGCGGCGGGGCTGCGGTCATGGCCGGCATCGGCCCGCTGGCCCATGGAAACGACATCGGCGGCTCCCTGCGTTTTCCCGCCGCCGCCAATGGCGCGGTGACGGTGAAGCCCGGCCTCGGCCGCGTGCCGGCCTGGAACCCCTCCCAGACGGCAGAACGCGGGCTGCTGGCCCAATTGATGAGCGTGCAGGGCCTGATGACCCGCTCCGCCCGTGACCTGCATCTGGCCATGCCCGCAATGATAGCACCGGATGTGCGCGACCCCTTTCACGCACCGGTGCCCTGGCAGGGTCCCAGTGTCTCAGGCCCGACAAAGGTCGCCTTCACCCGCAACCCGCACGGCTATGATCTGCACCCTGAGGTCGAGGCCGCATTGCTCTCGGCCCGCGACGCCCTCACCGATGCGGGCTACATCGTCGAAGAGATCGAGCCCCCCAATGTGTTCGAGGCCGGACGCACCGGCTACCGCGCCTTGATGGGTGAGATACACGCGCTGATGAAGCCGGATCTGGATGCCGTCGGCTCAGACGTCATCCGCACCATGTTCGACACCTATTTTCAGGAGTTCCCGCCCTATCAGGGTGACGAGCTGCTGAAGATGTACGCCAAGCGCAGCCACTACGCCCGTCAATGGGCGCTGTTCATGGCGGATTACCCGCTGGTGCTGACGCCGTTCCTGCCACAGCCCTTCTTTGCGCCAGACCGGGACCGCGAAGGGGTCAAAGGCGCCCATGACGTGCTGGGCTGCGCGGTCTATTCCTACGCGATGAACTACATGGGGTTGCCCGCCGCCTGCGTGCCCTCCCGCCTGGCGCAATTGCCCAAGGGGCCGCAGCCCATCAACGTACAGATCGTGGCGCAGCGCTGGCGCGAGGACATGGCCGTGGATGCCGCCATCGCCATCGAGGACCGTCTCGGCCAGATGGCACCTCCTCTTTGGGACCACATGGCCGCACAGGTCTGAGTTCTACCATTGGGGCCGCCTCATGGTCCCCGCGGCACCGTTTCATCTTTTTTGAAATACCTCCCGCCGGGAGGCAACGGCCCCGTGCCCCGCGGGCACGGGGCTCACCCTGTCGCGCGTCAGCGCGTCCGCTGGGGTCAGGGGTTAGTTGAACTGCTCAGAGATCAGCCGTTCCTCCAGCCCGTGGCCGGGATCAAACAGGATCTTATGGCTGATGCTGCGCTCGCTCTGGATCTCCACCCAGTCGATATCCTTGAACGACACCGAATCCGCCTCCGCCATCACCGGCCGCTTTGCCGCGTCGATCACGTCGAACCGCACAGTTGCCCCGCTGGGCAATAGCGCTCCGCGCCAGCGCCGGGGTCGGAACGCCGCGATTGCGGTCAGCGCCAGCACATCCGCCCCGATCGGCAGGATCGGACCATGGGCCGAGAAATTATAGGCGGTGGAGCCCGCCGGCGTGGACACCAGCGCCCCGTCGCAGACCAGCTCCGCCATCCGTTGCCGCCCATCCACCGAGATCTGCAACTTGGCCGCCTGCGGCCCCTGACGCAGCAGCGACACCTCGTTGATTGCCATCGCTTCATGCATCTGCCCGTTGCGATCCCTTGCATGCATGCGCAGCGGGTGGATGGTCTCTTCCTGCGCGTCGGCCAGACGCTCCATCAGATCGCCCTCACCATAGCTGTTCATCAAAAAGCCGACGGTGCCACGGTTCATGCCATAGATCGGCACGTTCAGATCCACCGTCTCGCGCAGTGTGTGCAGCATGAACCCGTCGCCGCCAAGCGCCACGATCACATCTGCCTCGCTCATCTCGACGCTGCCGTAGCGACTGACCAATACGCCACGCGCGGTTTGCGCCAGCGGGGCCGTACTGGCCAGAAATGCGATTCTCATGGAACGTGATCCTGTTTCCGGAAGGGTCCAAACGGTTCCGAAACAAGCACAGGTTTTCCCCGATGACCAGACTTGCCGTTCAGCTGACCCGTTTCGTCGCTTTACAGTCTTTCAGATCCGTGAAGTTTCCGATAGGAAATCTCGCAAAGACCACCCCCAACCAGACGGAGCCAGCATGACTGAGACCCCCCGTGACACCGGTTTCTTCACCCAGAGCCTTTCCGAGCGTGACCCGGAGCTGTTCGGCGCAATCACCGACGAGCTTGGCCGTCAGCGCGACGAGATCGAGCTGATCGCCTCGGAGAACATCGTCTCCGCCGCCGTTATGGAAGCACAGGGTTCCGTGCTGACCAACAAATACGCCGAAGGCTATCCGGGCCGCCGCTACTACGGTGGCTGCCAGCATGTGGACGTGGCGGAAAACCTTGCCATCGACCGCGCCAAGCAGCTGTTCAACTGCGAATTCGCCAATGTGCAGCCGAACTCCGGCAGCCAGGCGAACCAGGGCGTGTTCCAGGCACTGCTGCAGCCCGGTGACACCATCCTCGGCATGGATCTGGCCTCCGGCGGTCACCTGACCCATGGTGCGGCGCCGAACCAGTCCGGCAAATGGTTCAACGCGGTCCACTACGGTGTGCGCGAAGACGACAACCTGATCGACTATGACCAGCTGCAGGCGCTGGCCACCGAGCACCAGCCCAAGCTGATCATCGCCGGCGGCTCCGCCATTCCGCGTCAGATCGACTTTGCCAAGTTCCGCGCCGTGGCCGACAGCGTCGGCGCCTGGCTGATGGTCGACATGGCCCACTTCGCCGGTCTCGTGGCCGCGGGCGAGCACCCCTCGCCCTTCCCGCATGCGGATGTGGCCACCACCACCACCCACAAGACTCTGCGCGGTCCGCGTGGCGGCATGATCGTCACCAACAACCCGGATCTGGCGAAGAAGTTCAACTCCGCCATCTTCCCTGGCATCCAGGGTGGCCCCTTGATGCACGTGATCGCCGGCAAAGCCGCCGCCTTTGGCGAAGCGCTGAAGCCCGAGTTCAAATCCTACCAGAAGCAGGTGCGTGCCAATGCGGTGGCCCTGTCGGATGAGCTGATCAAGGGCGGTCTGGACATCGTCACCGGTGGCACCGACACCCATGTGATGCTGGTGGACCTGCGTCCCAAGGGCGTGACCGGCAACATCGTCGACAAGGCTCTGGGCCGCGCGCATATCACCACCAACAAGAACGGCATCCCGTTCGACCCGGAAAAGCCCACCGTGACCTCCGGCATTCGTCTGGGTACCCCGGCGGGCACCACCCGTGGTTTTGGTGAGGACGAGTTCCGCGAGATTGCCCGCCTGATCGTCGAAGTGGTCGATGGTCTGGCCGCCAATGGCGAAGACAGCAACGCGGCAGTCGAGGAAACCGTGCGTGGCAAGGTCGCAGCCCTCTGCGCGCGCTTCCCGCTCTACCCGAACCACTGAGTTTGATCGCCTTTGAGCGATCATGAACACATAAACCGCCGCGTCTCGGACGCGGCGGTTTACTGTTTCTATCTGTGGCGACTGACAAAAGGAGCAGGCGTTCCCTGCCCCCCGTTTGCCGCATCAGCTCTCGGAAGATGGTTCCTTCAACGCCTCTTCCAGCATGCGCTCGTTGCGGACCTCTTCGATGCGGCGGATCCGATCGGAGCTCTGACGGATATCAAAGCGGTATTTCACCACGTTGATCAGGCTCAGTGTCAGCAGCAGGATGCCCATGCCCCAATATCCTTTGGTCGCCAGCGGCACCTCGGTCGACAGCCAGAGCGAAATGCCCAGCATGCCATAGGCGACCACGACGCCGATGATGTTGAGGTTGGTGATCAGGGCGTTCTCATTGCGTGCGTCAAACATGGTTTTATCCTTCATTTCCAAATAGATTGTCTGCGGAGCCTAGCGCTCCCGGGTTTTCGTCTCAGGGCAGTTCTGCCCTCGCATGTCGGGATCAGCGTTCGGTCTTCAGGCGGCTCAGCACATCCGTTGACGTGCTCTTGAGCGGCGTGCCAAACCCCGCATCCGCCAATTGATCCGCCACCGAGTGCGGCGCGAGACCGGTTTCAATCTCGCCCAGAATTTCCGAGGCCTCGAAGGGGTCTTCCTGGCCCAGGACCTCCTGGATCAGCTCAGCCGCTTCATCCATGGGCTGGCGGTTCAGCGACCGGCCAAGGCTGGCCTGAGCGCGGTGCTCGCCCTTGACGGCGCGGGCCGAGATCGCGCCCTGCCTCAAATCAATCAGACGACGGTGCGCCGTCTCCACCGATTGACGCAGGCGCATGATGCGCGCCTCCAGACGTGACCGCGTGTCCTGACGCAGGCTGCGCTCATTCTCCATTTCGGCAATCGCTGCGGCAGCGGCTTCGGCCAGATCGTCGCGCCCCTCTGTCAGGGCCGCACGTGCCCGCGCCGTCAGATCCGCAATCCGCGTATCCAAGGTTGCAATCTGGCGCTGCTCGGCCCGTTCTTTCTGGATCAGGCTCACCAGCGTCGACTTTGCCGATTTCAGGTCATCGGTGGCCTGGGCAATTTTCTCCTCGATCAGTTCGATCGAATACTGCTGGCGGACCTGCGCCTCTGCTCTGCGATTTGCGCCCGTCATCAGGGTCTTGAAAGTTGAGAACATGATCGCTCCTCCATTCGTGAACATCGTTCACAAGTGGGGTAGCAAAGTCATGAACGCCGTTCAAGATATTTTTTGAACAATGTTCAAAAGGTATGGATTACCTGACCATCAACCGTGACAAAACCAATGCGATCATCCGTCGGATGTCCTGTGGCGGCACACCGGAGATCCGGTTTTCAAGCCCAAGAAGCACAATTCCATGAACAGAAGAAAACAACGCCCGCACCGTCAGGGCCTGCTCTTCTGCTGGCTGATCAGGGAACAACTCCGCCACCGGGCCCGCGATATGCTGGAACAGCCGATCCAGCGCCGTGCGGTACCAGACCGGCACCGCGCCATCCGCAGGCAATTCCAGATCGAACAGGGCGCGCCACAGGCGACTATTGTCACTCGCAAAATCCAGATAGGCCTCACTCATCAGGATCAACCGATCCGTGGCAGACGCGCCCCGTGATGCGGTTATGGACGCTTCGACCACCGCGCCCAACCGCTGAAACGTGCGACCGTTCACCGCCATCACAAGCGCGGTCATGTCATCGAACGCGTTGTAGATTGCCCCCACCGCACAGCCCGCATCCTTGGCCAGATCGCGTGCGCGCAATGCCGTAACCCCCGTCTCCCGAATACGCGCTTCCGCCGCAACAACCAGTTTGTCGCGCAGATCCGCTCTGCGTTGCTCTGCTTTTGTCGTCATGCTTGCCCGCCAATTCTTGAACCATGTTCATGCACCTATAAACCCGCTCAGGCGCGAGATGCAAACCTTGGCATTGCATCTGGGGCTGCACCCTGTCTCGGCGGCAACACTCTGTCAGGGCAGACAAAGTCAGGGCAAACAATCAGGATGGACTTTGGCGCGGTTTTCTCGTCATTTGCCCCGCATGATCCAGACTGACCAAAACCCGAACCGCACCCGCCGCCTTGAACGCACCCTCGGCGACTGGATGCGCGCCCGCTTGCCCTTTGCGGTGGCGGAATTCGTGATGTTCACTCTGAAACAGGGCTGGGCAGCGATATTCGGCATTCTGCTCCTTGGGGGACTGCTGATTTCAGATCGCATCTGGCAGCCGGATTGGGCGCTGGCGCGCTATGATGCGCTGTTGCTCTATGCGCTGGGGCTGCAGGTGCTGTTTCTGGCCGCCGGCATGGAAAGCTGGCGCGAGGTGCGGGTGATCCTGCTGTTCCATCTCACCGGCACGGTGATGGAGATCTTCAAGGTTGATGCGGGCAGCTGGGCCTATCCCGGCGACGGTCTGGCGAAACTCTGGGGTGTGCCACTGTTTTCCGGCTTCATGTATGCCTCCGTTGGGTCCTACATGGCGCGGGTGATCCGCCTGTTCGACATGCGCTTTGCCCCCTACCCGCCGCTATGGCTGGCCACCTGCCTAGCGGTTGCGATCTATGTGAATTTCTTCAGCCACCATTTCCTGCCGGATATCCGGCTGGCGCTGTTTGTCGCCACGGTGGTGATCTTCATCCGCACCCGGATCTGGTTCTATATCGGCGGACAAGCCTATTGGATGCCGCTGCCGCTGGCGGCCTTCCTGTCCAGCTTCTTCCTCTGGGTGGCGGAAAACGTCGGCACCCGCACCCGCACCTGGCTTTATGCCGGTCAGGACAGCGACCAATGGGTCAGTATCGCCAAGATGGGCAGCTGGTATCTTCTGCTTTATGTGAGTTTTGTCACTGTGACATTGGTGGTGCGCGATGCGCTCTCACACACGCCTTACCGACCGGTCACGCCAACCGATGTCAGACAAAGCCCCGCCAGCGCAACACCACCACCATAAGTGCAATGACACAGATCAGCGCAAAGCCAACAGTGGCCGCGATATCCAGCAGCCGCCCCTTGCGCCGGTCCTTGAGGTCCAGCTCTGCCAGATAGGCCCGAAGCCGCCGCGCTTTTCGGAGCAGACCGTCCTGATCCAGCGTTGCAGCGATGCGCGGATGGGCAAAGCTTGCCTCCGCTGCCACCAGATCATCCGCCGCCCGGCGCATCCGGTGCGGCAGGTGACGCCGAGCCCGGCGCAGGCTGTCAGCCAGCTCGCCGGAGAGTTTCAGTCGTTTTTCCAACAGCGTTTGGATCTGGTCCAGCTCACTCTGTAACGTCTCGCTCATGGCGCGGGGATCCTCGGGCTGCGCGTGTAACAAGCTGGACCATACCCACCGCGGGTGCGGATCTCAATGCCGCCGTGCGCGCAAGGTTGGGGGCTGACAGTCGGGCGGGTTGCGGCTATCACCGCCCTATGCTGAATACGATCATACATGGCCACCCGACCGACCAACCACCCCTGCTGATTGCCCATGGCCTCTACGGCTCCGGGCGCAACTGGGGCGTGATTGCAAAGCGCCTGTCTGATGAGCGGCAGGTGATTGCGGTGGATATGCGCAACCACGGCAACAGTCCGCAGACCCAGACCCACAGCTATGCCGATCTGGCCGAGGATCTGGCCGAGGTGATCGCTGCCCATGGCGGGCGCATGGATGTGGTGGGGCACTCAATGGGTGGCAAGGCGGCGATGATGCTGGCGCTCACCCACCCCGACGCGGTGAACAGGCTGCTGGTCGCCGATATTGCCCCGGTGAGCTATGAGCACACACAGGCGCATTTCATCACCGCCATGCGCAGTGTCGACCTCGCGCGGGTGAGCCGCCGGTCCGACGCACAGGAGCAACTGGCAGAGGCCGGCGTGGACGCGATGCTGCAGAGCTTTTTCACCCAATCGCTGGATGTGGAGAACAAACGCTGGCGATTGAACCTCGACACGCTGGAACGCGAGATGCCGCATATCCTGTCGTTTCCGGAGGTTGAAACCCATTGGGACGGAGCAGCGCTGTTCCTGACCGGGGCCAACTCCGATTATGTGCAGGCGGAGCATCGCAGCCGCATCAAATCGCTGTTTCCCGGTGCCCGCTTTGCCAAGATCCCCGGCGCGGGCCATTGGCTGCACGCGGAAAAGCCGCGCGAATTCGAGGCCACGGTGCGCGCGTTTCTGAACGCCTAGGTCAAGGTCAGATAGCAAACAGACGGACCCCTTCGCCTGCTGTGGTGTCTGTTCGCCAGACCGGACTGGCCTCGCTCCTTCGCGTGAGGCTTCAGTAGGTCAACAACAACCGATCCCGGACCGCCTCTGTCTGCATCCGCTGGCCACCCATCTGGAACCGCTTCAGCATGGATTGCCCCATATTGACGAGGATCTCGCGCTGAAACAGCCCGTGCGGGATCTCGATGTCACAATAGACATCGCCGGATTTCTTGGTGCCGTCGATCGACATGGCCACCCGCACCCCGCGCGCCTTGCAGGCAGCGATGCTGGCGAACAGCTCCTCCAGCCGGAACGCCTGCGCGCCATACAGAATGGTCTGCGAATGCGCATAGGGCGGGTCGCAATAGACCACATCCCCTGCCCGCGCCTGTGCCATGGCGGCGCGATAATCCAGACAGGCAAAGCGCGCGCCCGCCATCCGGGTACGCCACATGTCGACCCGCTCGGCAAACTTATGCGGCTTCATCACCGGGTGGCTGCCGCAGGGCGTCGACATATAGCCATCCTTGCGGCGAAACCGCACCACGCCGCCGTAACAGGCCCGGCACAGGAACAGGAAATCCGCCCCATTGGGCGTGGCATTGTAACGGGCCTTGATTGCCTCGTAGACCTCCACACGGTCGCCCGCCATGAAGGCCTCATAGCGCGCCTGGTACCACTGGTTCAGCAACTCGGGGTCATCCTGCAAGGCCTGCCAGATCTCAACCAGCGGCGGGTAGATGTCGGAGCCCACGGCGCGGGTGGGCCGCAAGTTGGCCATCACACCGCCCGCGCCCAGAAAGGGTTCGAAATAGGTGCCATAATCCTTGGGCAGATGGGCGACGATCTCATGGGCAAAGCGTTGCTTGTTGCCGACCCATTTCAACAGCTGGGTCTTGAACGGAGGAGCCGGTGCCTCGCCCGCCACGGGCAACAGCGCGTCCATCCCCTCAGACCTCGTCCCGATAGGCGATCCGCCGCGTGTAGCTCAGCGCATTGGCGGCCACGAGGCGATAGTGACGCTCCTGCAGTACCTGGATCTCATCGCCCTGCACCGCCAGTTCGAACAACGCCACGATGCTGTCATCCATGAACTGCGCGGCGATCGCACGGCAGCGCATGCCGGGAAACTTGGCGTCGGCATAGCGGATGTCCTGACTGACCTGCACGATGCCGATCTGATCCTTGCCACCCTTGGCCTGCACCGGAATGATGGTATGGCAGCCGTACCGGTCGAGGCCGATATAGAGCTCGTCGATCTCGATCTGGCCCATGCCCTTCACCGTGGTGCGCAGGTGGTTCTGCAGACTGTAGGTGGTGAGGCCCAGAAACGTGTCGATCAGCCGGTTGTAGCGCACCACCGCCAGCAGCGCCTGCTCGTCATCCAGCGCATAGGCGCGGATGATGGCGGGGGTGGCGTCGGGGATGTCGATGACCTCCAGATCCTGCTGCGGCAGGATGCGGTTGATCTTCACCAGGCTGAATTTATAGACCGCTCGCCCGGCCAGTTCGATCACCCATTCGCGCCCCTCGGGCTGGGTGGCCACGATGGCTTCGGGCAGCACATTGCGAAAGCGAAAGGAATAGAGCACATCACCGAGGTTCTTGGGCAGTTTGATCGCCAGCTCCTGTGCGGCCTGTTCCAGCTCCTCGCGGGTGAAGCCAAACTCGGTCGCGCCTTCGCTGTAACGTTCGACAAAGATCTTCTCGATCAGGGCGCTGTAGCGGTTCTGCTGCTTAGCCATTGGCGGTCTTGGGCGCGGTCTCTGCGCGTTCCAGCTCGATATCCGCCTGCCGCCGCTTGGTCGCGCCGCTCTTGCGGTCCCGGCGCGCTGGCATGGCGTCCACCTCGAAATGGGCAGCGGCGCGGGTCAGGTCGAACTGCAGCAGCTTGGGATCCCCCAGCGCCAGCGTACCCTCCGGGCGTTCGGGCTGATAGCCAAGTGCTGCCATCATCTGAGCCGCCACGGCACGGGCCAGGGGCGGCGGCACCGAATTGCCGATCTGACGCGCACCATGCCATTTGGTGGCGTTAAAGCGGAACCAGTCGGGGAACCCGTGCAGCCGCGCCATCTCGCGCACGGTGACGCAGCGGTCGTATTTGTAGTGGATCGGGCGCGGACTGGTGAAGGCACCGCGCGCCCCATCCGTGCCCGCCCGCAACGTGTTGGAGACACCGCCCCGGGCCAGCTTGAAGAAGCGGCTGATCGGCTCCACCGCACCCTCGGCAGTTTCGCCAAAGCGACGGCGGGTGATCTCGGTGTGACCGGTCCGCGCGCTCGACGTTAGAACCGAGGGCTGCCAGTCGCGGATATAGCCGTGGTGCCAGGCATCATTGGTCAGCCCGCGCAGCTCGGCCGCGTAGTCCGACGGTTTGCCAAACCGCACACCGCGCGTGGCATCGCTGTCCAGCAGCGCGTCAAAGCGTTCCGCATCTGGCAGATCCCCCAGCGCCTCGCGGCAGCTGGGCCCGTCAGGCAGCCCTTCGAAGGTCTTGGGCTTGCCGCTGATATTGGTCTGCGGCGCGGGGTATTCGGGCAGCGGCAGGCCTTTCTTGACCCCCATCAGGATCAGTCGCTCACGCGATTGCGGCGTGCCGAAATGGGCGGCGTTCAGCACCTTCCACGGCGTGCGACAGACATATCCAGCCGCATCAAAGGCCGCCACCAGCTCCTCAAGGAACTGCTTGTGCTTGCCCACCGTCAGCCCCTTGACGTTCTCGAACACAAAGGACTTGGCGTCCAGTTCCTTGACAATGCGCAGGAAATCCATCGCCAGCCGGTTTCGCGGATCGTCCAGCACCCGCTTGCCGATCATCGAGAACCCCTGACAGGGCGCGCCGCCGGAGACACAGTCGATTTCCGCATCGCCCAGGCCTGCCGCCGCGCGGATCTGCTCGCCGCTCAGCCCCTCGACAGAGCGCGCCAGAACCGCCGTATGGGGGAAGTTGAACTTGTGAACGGCGCAATGGACCGGGTCGATTTCCACCGCGGCCCGGACGTCAAACCCCGCCTGCTCGAACCCGAGGCTAAGGCCACCTGCGCCCGCAAACAATTCGACTGCGATCGGTCTCAACTTTCGGCGCCCTTCGTTCACGTTTGATTCTCATATTCTAGCATGGGAGAGACGCGATGTCGATCGCGTCTGTACCTCTTACACAAGCTGCAGATCGAATGCCAGAACGTCTCAGAGCCGACAGGAGTAACGCCTAGTCCGCTGGAGCGGCGGCGCGGACAATGATGGCAGTTTCGGGCAGCTTTCACGTCCCACGCATTGCGACGAACGCCGTCATTTCAGCTTTAGATCCATTGGCGTGATGACTATAGTGAGCGCCGGAGCTTCTAACTGGAAAGGCTGTGCTGGCCGTGACTTCGAACAAAGTCCCATTCAACCGCCCCTCATTCGTCGGACAGGAACTGCGCTGGGTCACCGATGCCATCGAGCGGGGTCAGCTCTCCGGGGATGGTCACTTCACCCATCTGTGCAACGAACAGATCCGAACCGCCACAGGTGCCGCTGCGGCCTTGCTGACGCATTCCTGTACTGCCGCTCTGGAAATGGCGGCGATCCTGTGTGACCTTGAGGCCGGTGACGAGGTCATCATGCCGTCGTTCACCTTTGTCTCGACGGCCAATGCTGTCGTTTTGCGCGGTGCAGTTCCGGTATTTGTCGACATTGACCCGAACACCCTGAACATTGATCCCAAACGGGTTAAAGCGGCGGTTACATCGCGCACCCGTGCGATCATCGCGGTCCACTACGCTGGTTTCCCTGCCGATATGGATGCGCTGGCAGAGATCGCGAGGACGCATGAGCTGGTGCTGATCGAGGATGCCGCTCAGGCCTATGGCTCCACCTACAAGGGACGGCCCGCAGGATCGCTTGCGGATATGGCCGCCTTCAGTTTTCATGAGACCAAGAACATCATCAGCGGTGAGGGCGGTGCGCTGACCCTGACACGGCCCGATCTGGTCGAACGTGCGGAGATTATTCGCGAGAAGGGAACAAACCGGTCCCGGTTTTTCCGTGGTCAGGTTGATAAATACACCTGGGTTGATCTGGGATCGTCCTTCCTGCCCGGAGAATTGATTGCCGCCTTCTTGCATGGTCAGCTGGAAATGGAGGCCGAGATCCGTAGCCGCCGCTGCGGTCAATTTGATCGCTACATGGCGGCGTTTGCCGATCTCGAAGCCGAAGGGCGGCTCAGACGGCCGATCATCCCGGAGCAGACCACAGGCAACGGCCATATGTTCTATCTGCTTTTGCCGGATCAGGACACGCGCGACGATCTGATCGCATTTTTGAAAGAGCGCGGCATTGGCGCCCCCTTCCACTACGTGCCTTTACATTCCTCCCCCGCCGGTCAGAAATTTGGTCGCGCCGACGAGGAACTGCCTGTGACCCAGGACACATCGGATCGTCTCCTGCGGCTGCCCATGTTTTTCTCTCTCGGCGCTGATATCGAGGGCGTGATTGATGCTACCACCGCGTTCTTCAAGCGCGGTGGGCACTGACATGGCCTATCTCACTCAGGCACAACTCGACACCATGGGCTTTGCCAGCCTTGGCCACGATGTGAAGATCAGTGACAAGGCCTCCATCTACAACGCCGAGCAAATGACCCTCGGGGATCATACCAGGATCGACGATTTCTGTGTCGTGTCTGGCTGTGTGATCACGGGCCGTAACGTCCATATCGCGCCATTGTGTCTGGTTGCAGGCGGAACCCCGGGGATTGAATTCTCCGATTTTTCCGGCCTGGCCTATGGCGTTAAGATCTTTGCGCAATCTGACGATTACTCCGGCGCCACCATGACAAACCCAACCGTACCAGCCGCGTTCAAATCGGAAACCAAGGCGCGTGTCTCTCTCGGTCGCCATGTGATCGTCGGCGCAAATGCGGTTGTTGCCCCCGGTGTTTCACTGGCGGACGGGACAGCCGTTGGTGCAGGATCGGTTGTATTGGCATCAAGTGCGCCGTGGTCGATCATGGCAGGCGTTCCGGCCAAGCATATCAAGACCCGGTCTTCCGACCTGCTGGCCCTCGAAGATGAGCTTCTTCTGCAGGCGGAATCGCATTGACCAAATCCAGACGCCCTAACTACGTGATATATGCCCCCGATTTCGATCCAGATAGCGGCGGCGCGATATTCCTGCACCAGCTGGCTCATGCATTGGGTCAGCTGGGCGAAGACGCTTCGCTGTGGCCCTGGAATGTGCCGAGCCGGAGCGACACCAGAAAGCATCTGCGACGCATCATCCGAAACCCAGGCCTGCTCTGGCAAACGCCCGTCGGAAAACTGATGCGCGACCCGAGCATGCAAAGCCGAATAGCCACCCACAAGGATCTGCGCTCCGACACGATTGTGGTCTATCCGGAGGTCACACTCGGCAATCCGCTGCAGGCCCGCAAGGTCGCCCGCTGGCTGCTCTACAAGCCCGGACTGAAGGACCCGTTCCAGTTCACCGAGAATGAAATGTTCTTTCGCGCCGGGGAGATGTCCGATCTGCCTGAGATGACGGGCGGCGCCGAAGACCTGTTTCTATGGCGCCGCAATCCGGTCTATCGCAATGAGAACAGACCAGAGCGAAACGGCGTTTGCTATATGGTCCGCAAGGGGCATGAGAAAGAGCGGATCCCGGAAACCGAGGATCCCGCAGCCATCTGCATCGACGGCCTGTCCCATGAAGAGGCTGCCGAGGTCTTCAATACGTGCCAGATCTTCTACAGCTACGATGAGGCCACACTCTACTCTCAATATGCTGCCATCTGCGGCTGCACGAGCGTCATTGTCCCCGGCTTCTTTCGAGATCGGAGCGAATGGGTCGCGTCACATCCGCTCGGTCGGGTTGGCGTTGCATATGGGCTCGACGATTTGGATCATGCCCGCCAAACCCGTAGCCAGGTGCAGGGCGTCCTAGACGCGCAGGAACAAGCCGGGCTGGACACAGTCAGGCGTTTCATTTCCACGACACAAGCCGGTTTCTCCGTAGCGTAGTCACAGCTGCGGTCGCGAACCCAGAATTGAACGCCTCTCCAGTCCTGAACTGAACCGTCGGGAGCAGGTAAGTCACAAACAGCTGATGGGCCTCCATGTTAAGTGAGGCGGCCTACCTGAGTAGGTACAAACAATGCCGAAGCAGAGCCCAAGGCGTTGATGTGAAACTCTCCAGCATTTTCAAAGTGGTACGGGCGGCGGGACTCGAACCCGCACGGCTAAAGCCTGGGGATTTTAAGATTTCGCCTTTTCCTTTGTTTTCAACAAGTAGGTTACACAAAAAACAAAGCCCCGCACCGCAAATAGCGGTCCGGGGTTGCCTAGCTGGGGGAGACGATTTGGGTCGACTTAAAGCACTTCTGACTCCAAATGTTCCCGTGCCTCTTTGAATTTCTCCGACCGACCGTGTTTGGCTGGGAATCGATCAAGCAAGTCGAAGCTGATCTTCATCCGCCATCCTGTCGACGATCACTTCGCGAATAAACCTGCTGCACGCTGTGCATAGCCTGATTAAGGAAGCCAGCCCGGAGCGGTGATTGGTCCAGAGCGCAGCATGAAACCAAGCGTGACGCCAAGGGCGGAGAGCGGACGTTCGCTGCACGTGTGAACGCATCCTGCCTCGACACCGAAGCGGACATTACACCAAGATCCTCCCGCTGAGCCGCTCGTTATCTACTCAAAGGGCGGAGGCCAGACTGTCGCTACGGCCTCATGAGCAACCATATACGCCGCTACAAGCAGACATTTCTCATACCACCCACATTGGCGTCATTGATGGGTGCGACCGGCCTGCGAATTTGATTAGTTGCAATAGCACCGTGCAGTTACCTACCGCGGTGCATAGCCGGTCCACGCGAGCGGGTTCTCAGACGCACGCGCACAGGGTAGGGACGCACAGGCAACATAGGGATCGAAATGTCACAACTTGGCGCTCAAGGTCGTTGATATCGATCGAAAAAGGATGATTCTTATTTAGAGCAGCGCTTCCGACAATGGAGTTTGAGTAGTGGACGCAAAAACAGAGCTTGGCTACGGGAGTGATATTATTTCCGCAATGGATAATTGGGGTGAAAAGACGTTGGCGCCTGTCTCAATTCTCATGGGGAAGCACGTGGAGCAATGCGTTAAGAACCGACAGACATTCAAAGAGAATGATATAAATCTGACTCAGGCGCATGCGTCGGCTTGCAGTGCATTTCTAAACTTCATCTCACGTTGCTGTGGAAAGCAATTTGATGAAGTAACCGGTGCCCCGGCGCAACAGCTTGACCTTATAACGCACTTCATACACGGCATAAATCTTTGTGAAATAGCGATTGTTGAAGGACTATACGCGCAGGCCGCGACCCTTCTGAGACAAGAGCATGAGTTGATCTCAGCGGTGCAGGAACTCGGCATTTCGAAACGAAAGGACGGCAAGACACCACACGCAACCGTCGGCCGACTGAAAAACATGGGGAAGGTCTATGGTGAACTGAGCGGCGCGGCGCATGTTTCTCAATCCCAGCTCATGCACGACATAATCGCCACGGAGATTGGCGACCGGAAAGGGCCGTCTGTAGTCCCACTATTCCATCGTGAACTTGCGCGGAACCTGTATGCTCTGCATGTGTCTTATATTTGCCAGATGACCTTCATCGCAGACGAAGTTCACGGCGCACTTGGAATCGGACACCTTATTGAGGAGGAGAAATCCCTCCTCGTAGTCGCGACACAAATTCTACATGAAGAGGGATTGATTGAAATTGAAGCAGATGAAGTTGGTGAGGCATTTCTGAAAGGAGTTTCCTGAGGGTTGCGGTCATTTTTCCAACCACAATTCATCCATGTGAACACCGCCGTATTTGTGATTTTTTCTCAGGTGTTCAAGTGATTGACATGCAATACTGACTGCGATCCGTCCTCAGCTGTGCTGCGAAAGCTCGACTGGTATGGGGCGGGCGGGACGCTATGCGTGGAATGACCACGTGCTTGCCCCTGCTGCATCGCGGCACATTTGCTTTGATCCCAGCTCGACTGCTCCCTTTATGATCCGAGGTTGGTCAAGAGCAGAAAACGTTTTTGAATTCTACTTCACCCGGGGAAAGAACAGAATAAAGTGCTCTGATCCAGATTCAGAAAGAAAATGATTCATGCTCAAGCCTCATGACAACGATCCCCTGGCTACACTGCGCAGGCGGATGGCAAAATCTCTAAAAGGCTTCGAAAGTGGTCTGCCTGAAGGATGTGACCCTTGGAAGCTGCGAGGCGGCCGCGCTGACCCGAAGCTCTTTCCGGTCCCCGAGTTAGTTCTCTTTGCTCTTCGCGACGTAATGGGGTTCACTTGGAGCGGTCCTGGAGAGAAGGTGCGTTGGTCGATCTATGCGACTGTCGAGGGTGAACCATTCGTTTTTGAACTCCGCAAATTTGGCTTTGCGATAGATCATCGCAGCGACGTTCCGTCGGCGCTCCTGAAGCGGGTTGTGGGGCAACTATCCTCGTCGCTGCGCCTACTTGAGCCTATTCTTTCCCACTTTGCGAAAGTGCAAATCGCTGACGGCAACCTTACGCTTGAAAATAGGCTGGCAGAATTCGATAACCGGTATCGCTACTTTCGTGATCTTGCCGACAGTGCGTTCGGAACGAAACCCAATTTGACGTCAGACATCGCGCCAACTACTGACAGCTCCAAGGAAACGGAAGACTTTTCCGACCTGACCGCCCGAATGAATCGAGCTTTAGCCCGTGAGCAAGAAGGTTTTTTTGCTTCTGCGGCAATGGTGGACGCATACTTCAGCAAACTTGAGCATCGGGTGCTCTTGCTGCGTGCATTCATTGGCCGTCCGCTCGCCTCGGGCGACTTCGAGGCGTTCTTGCAAAAGACTTGGGACGAGAGGTTGCGCGACGTAGCAAACTTCGAGGCCGATCCCGCTCGTGGACACCTTTTGGGACGATTGCGGGACGTTAAGGCGGCAATCCGAAATCCGCTTGCGCATGGAGGTGTCGAAAACGACGGAGGTGCGTTCTACTTTCATATGCCACGCATTGGGGCAATCCCGGCGAACTTGTCGCGTTATCGTGGGCGTCTACGTATGAGTTTCTTTCCGATTGCTGATACGAATCATACCGAGATTTGTGCCCTATTCGACGAGGTGGATGAGCTGCTTGAGCAGGGCCCCCTCGAGCTACCAAACGAGTTCGTTCGATGGGGGATTGACCCTCAATTCGATAGTGGTTCCATCGAGCGCTACGCCCAAGCTCTTTCTGGGGGCGCGGAGACCGTCGATGCGCTGGTTGCTACTCTCAGCCGCGAATGGGAACGCCACGCCAATTATGAGCACTAATTTCTGAGTTCCTCCACTATAACACCGCCATAGTTCGCTTGGTTCTGAGGACTGCCCGCTTGGGCGCCTTTTGTCGGCTTGAAGTGACCTGCGCTTGCGGGCATGCAGATGGCAGTAAGGTCCACATCGCCAACTTCGAGTTGCTGACCGATTTTGCGCGAGGTCGCCGAAGTCCGCTTTTGGAACGCTGTGCTGAGGCATTGGTAAGCTGCGTGAATGTCTGAAACGGGCCGGTTGTAACGTTTGCTAACAACGGTGTTTTTTCCAATACAGATCCCAGCGAGCTGCCCAACCTCCATCTACCATCGCGCAATTTATGTCTCCCACTCTTGGAGATACGCACCAAGAAGCCGTGCGGTTTCCTCCGGCAGAGCCGTCAGATCGGCATGTAAGAGTTGGCCCTGTCAACATGATATGTCCGTGCTTGCTCACCCCAGTTCGAGTACCCAAGATGGTGACCAGCGCGTCGCGGGCGGTTTCAGCACTTGCGCTCGGGCATGGATGGCCGGACGAGCAGGTACCATCGAGTTCTCTAGCTGCGATACCCGACAAGCGTAGCCGTGGCCCTTCCTCGCACCAGATCGGGCCATCACCATCCCAAACATGGGTAGGTGTACATTCGAAGGTCTGACCGCGCGAAATGATCGGTACGTCTGCTTTTAGACAGAGAGGAGCCATGGCGGTTACGGCTAAACACAAAACAGCTTGTGGTATCTGAACGCTTGTGATGGCTGAATCCTTTATATGTTTGGCTTTCCATGGCGTCAGTAGTCTGTTTGCATTGTCGAATACAGCCAAGTGAAGGATGGCAAGCATGATCTTCTTATATACTGAGGATGTCCGGAATAACGGACCGCGCTTTAATGTTCTGAGGTTGGAGCGAAAGGCCGCTTGGTATACCTGATGCTATATTCAGCGATAGATAGCAATTGATGGTTCTGTCGCGGTTTTTCCATTTATATTTCAGCCATGAAAGTTAGCATCCCAGCTGTTTCTTGATAGAGTTCACGCGGGCAACATTTTTAGGGGTGCTTTGGCCACACAATGCCTCACATGGAACCCCATCTTTGTCGCCGTCAGCTCTAGAATAGCCACAGACGCACCATTGGTAGACGGCTTCTTCGCAGCTACGGACTTTCCCACAGGTTTTGCCACACGTATAAGATTGCGCCGTTTGGTAAGAGTTCAGCCGTGTCAGCAGATCCTTCTCCGCGATGCTCTGTGTCGCGAATAGCGCCAGCGCTGTGACTGAAAGTAGCTTTTTCATAGACCTGTCACTTTTTTGAAAATCAGTGTGTAGCGACGTTAAAGCGCCGCGAAGCTTTATAGTCAAAGATCATAACAGCCGCGGGTTAATGACCGGCGAACGATTACTGACGCTTAATATCGTCGGCATTTGGGCACGACGAGGGTGCCGCAATGCGGCGAACAAATTACTGACAGAAGGCGGCAAAAGGCTAGGAGCGCCCCTTGCCTTCCGGTCAGGCCCGGACTTTGCAAAGGTCACGTTCTGCGCTCCGCCGACAACTGTTCCTAGCGCTGCCTCGCCTTGACCACCAGAGCAGCTCGAATGTCCGTTCCTGGGAAGCGTTTTGCGGCTACAGCGAAGTCTTCGCTACGCCTAGCACTAATGATTTCAAAGGGCCGATGTAGCGTGCATCGGGAAGGCGATTTCCTAGTTCGCAAGGTCGACAGCTGGCCGCCATCCACCGTCACTATCTGATGGAGATGGGCCAAATTGGAGCGGTGTTGGCGCGGATCGAGGCGGCTGGTGGAGGGATGCTTCGAGAGGTCGTACGCTCCCATTTTGGCTATGAGGAGACTGAATTGGCAGAGGTCATCGGATATTCCCTCGGATCGATTTGAAACCGCATCCGGATCAGCTAAGCATCGCCTGAAGTAAATGCAGTGTCGGAGCGCGTTCGTCCGCGCTGCAGCCGTTCGACGGTCAAGAACACTGCATGCAGTATGAATCGCGGCATTAACGGGCCGGACCGCAGCACCTAGGCGAAATTTTGGTATCTTGCTGGGATGGTGATCTCGGCCCCACCCACTGTCCTGCTGTCGCCCACTAAACCGACCGCATGCCAAGAGCCTGGAACTTTGTTCCGGGCTCTTCCGCTTTCTTCAGGTGGATGAGCTCTCAGTCCTATCATAGTTATAGATAGTAACTTCGGAGACTAGAACTTTCTACATCCGCTTGAAGCAATCTCACCAGGTTCGACAGGGTGCCCAGGCTGCGGGTTGAGAATAACTGGCTGGATACCGGTAATGTGTCGCATGCAGGCGTCGACAGAAGCCTCTGCCATCCTTCGTCCACCAACGTAGATGTCGATCCAATCGTGTCCTTGGTGCCCGGAATGGCAGGGGCCATCCTGCGGTCGATGCCCATCTCCGCAAAGATCTTCTACGATGGCGTACTTTCGCAATCTTTTAATGTAGAAGCGAGTTCCGGCTGGATAATCCATGATACTACGCCCACCCTTTTTTACGTGTCCAACGGCGAGAGTAACTGGATCGGAATAGGTTCCGGCTCCTCCTGCTGAACGGTGTATCACCGGACGAGCGATCTGGGCCGAACCGCGTGGCGTGTTGTCCCAGTAGCTGTAGCCCGTCAGATAGGCGTTCATCGGCGTCTCCACAGGAAGCCTTGATATGTCTCGATACCCGAGAGATGTGCTCGCTCGATTAACAACATCGAGACCGTGGGAGCGAGGTGTGCCGCAAGCAGCCAAAAGCGCCAAGCTCAAGACCGGTGCAAATTTTAATTTACGAAATGTGTTCATTGTTTACTCCTAACCGGAAGGAATGGAACTTGTGCCGTTAGCTTGATGAAGACTGCAGGCACCTCTATCGGTAAACATTCCTGGTTTCTGAGGAGCTAAGTTTCCAAATTAGATACAATGTAATTAATTTAAATTATTGAATTCGTGCATTCCATCGACTTAGCAGGAGCAGTGGCCGATGAGTTATTGAATGCGTGAAAAAAACAAAAATTCAAAATCTGGAACAATTAAAGAAGCTTGAACATATATTGTGCCACCAACAACAACGCACCCTAAATGTAGATTCGCTCCATCGATAGTATCGGTATTTGGAATGGTGACCTGATAGATAACGTACCCATTCCACGCAATACGTGCTTATGCGTGGCATGGGTTATTGTTTTATTTACCAGTTTCTCAAATCCTAGGCTGTGCGCTTACAGACCTGGGAACATTGATATGTGTGCAAAAACTGCCTCTGAAACCGCGAAAAAATTCTTTAGAAAAATTCTTTGGACGGGGTCTAGTAGGCCTATATCCGAGAGAAGTAGGCACCCTCCTCACAGAATGCGAGATCGGCGAACACTGTTCACACTAAAGTCCGAAACACTGCAAGATCCCGAAGCCGCCAGTTCTACAAGCTCGGCTATTCTGAACTATGAGCAAGTGCTCGCTTACACTTTTCTTTACGCATCAGAACAGCTTACAGACTTTGACAAGCGAGATGACCTCTCGAATGCCGTGGCCAGAGCGGACCGGCAGTCAGTGCTTCATGCTCTACTTGAAGCTTACCTGCACATGGGAAGCACGCCAGATCAGCAAGCCTTGTTTAATCAAGGGGTCCATTGCGATGTATAAGTTCTATTCTGCGAGCGGAGTGATTGGCCTTTCTCGCTACGAGGATGGCCGGGATCTTCCTGAACGCTTCAATGATGGCAGTCGTGAAACCATACCTTCTGCAGGCTGGTCTTCGGAAGAATGGTTGGCAACCATGCTCACACAGCTAGTAGAAGAAGAGAATATGAACCTTGAGCAACTCATGTCACATCTGGCGACTATGGGTGTAGCCGATGATCGAGGTTAGCGGTAGCGTCGAACCTATTGTGTCCTACTAAAGCAGTAGCGCCAGCAATGGCAGCAAGCCCAAAGCGATTGCCGCGATCCCCAAGCCACCATCATCATCAAAATCCTCATCTGGTTCGGGTGATGGCTCATCCACAGGTGGTACATCACCCGGACCAGACGTTAACGACTCAATGAGTGCTTCGGCGTCGTAGACCCCGTCAATCTCCCCAACCTCATCTTCGACTATACCTACGGCTTCCCAGTAGACCTCCATCTCTTCAGTCCAGGTAGGTTGAGAGACCACCACGCGCATGACTTCTAAGCTATCGAGATCGGCGTGAAGAATCCCGTTATTGAATATTTCGTTCTCAATCTCTTCAGAGGTCGCCTCTTCAACGTTCGCGTTTGCATTTCTACTACCGGGTGTGTCTCCCTCGTCAACTCCGAGGTAGGTTACTGAAATGTTCTCGCCACCGCTCAACAACCCCGAAAGATCGAAGTCGTTTGACGTAACCTCTTCAGATTTCGAAGTTAAGAAGAGCACCAGTTCGTCTGGGTTTCCGAATGCGTGCACATCGATTGTAGGGGAAGAGTATTCGGTTTCTGAGTTCTCCGAACCCACTAGGTCTATGGATCGATTTCCGGGCAAGCTCTCTTCCATCATCCGAAACATCTCACCGCCGACGGTGAGCTCATCGTGTTCGAATCCGGAACTTAATGCGTTTCGAGTGTTTTGAAGTAGAGGCCAAGCGTGAGCAGTGTCGACACCATGCTCAGGGAACTGCTCTAGGATTTCCAGCATTTCATGCGCTTGTCGCAAGCCATAGTCGGTGTCAGGGTCAAGTGAAGGAGTGGATTTCAAATTCCACTCAGTGACATATGTGTCGAGGTCTTCGTTCCTCTCAAGCCACGTACTTTCCACAAGCCTGGTAGAAAAGTCACGCATCTCGGGGTTGAGTTCGCCTCTTGTGTAGATATGGGACGATACTCCGTCGATCTGGTCAATTTCCTGATCGTCGAACTCATTCATGATGAGCGCATTGTTAACCTTTGACCAGTTGATCTCACCGCTTGAAAAAGTGAAGCCTTCGCTAAAGTCTTGACTGTATTCTTCAGACAACGCGCTCAAGACTGCCTCAGGTGTATCTAAATCGTCGTAGGAACTATCCAATCTTGCAAAGTCGAAGTTAGTTCCTGCCTGTACGACAACATCTATGTCTCCTGTGTCGAAACCCATGTCTTGAGAGTCTGACAAAGCTTGATCAATAACCGAAGACATCTCGCTAGACAGCCGGCCATACTCGACGGATGACATTTGCCCCGATCCCCAGTACTCGTTGCCGATCTCGAACGCTGCAATTTCACCGTTGCCGTGCACTCCACGTACGACATCGCGAACAAAACCATAGAGCTCCTCATGATCAAAATCTGGTTCTCGGTCTCCATTTTCGTCAGTGGATTCAGAGAGATAAGTTCTTGTCGGGATGACAACAGTCGTCGATATTCCGAGTTCCCCTGCAGTGGTTAGCCAATCATTGAGTGGGATCAGATTCACCGGTTCGCCGTTCTCAGGATTTATGCCAGAGGAGCTATTGGGGTTCGAGATATCGAAGTACTCTTCAGTAACTGATCCTCCCGGAAAACGTACCGTTTCCACCCCCAAATCCTGGACTAACTGCCGATAAGACTGATCACCGTCTAAGGTATCCCTATGGAACAGAAAATTCCCACCAAAATTATCTTGTGTGAAATTTGATCGGAATTCTGGGTTTGCACCAATGGCAGTCGACATCACAGTTCTCCAAGTGTGGGCATTGCTGAACTTGCGCCAAAATTGCCAACAAAATGGAAACGATAAAAATTTACTGTAATTCGGCTTCCTTAGGTTAATTAACCAGGCCTGAGGAGAATTTTTTGTTTTTATTTGACGAGATTCGCACTCTTGAAATATAGTCGGGTTGGAAAATCTTGTCCTGACACCTGATACAATGGATATCTGAGATCAAAGGATCGCTGAAGATAAACTCAATGGAGAGTGCTCCGTACGATGGAACTGAGATACTCATCTATGTGCACAGCACCTTCAGGAGAGCCAAGTTCTTCTGTATTGGTTCCTCTAGCTCGGTTAGCATAGGGGTCCAGCATCTGACTCAATTCAATGAGGGATGCTGGGTTCTAATTGATGACACAGGCAACGTGATTGCGGGTTGCACTGTATCCAAACAGGAGCCTAGCGGATGGTTACCCTGGACAGACTGACAACTTTCGGGTGTTTTGCGATATAGAATAGTGAAGCGAGCATGTCGCGTGTTTGCTGCGCGGTGTGCAGCATTGCTATGGCAGAACTTGCAGTCTTGAATGTCCGTACTTGGGAGATCTGCCGATTTCCTTCACTCTTGCAGCGAAGGCTTCACTGCGCCTTGTCTGAATGTCGAGTTTAAGCTGCGGACCGGTCATCCCGCTGGTCGGACTGAAGCCTGAAAGCTCAAGTTTCCGGTGGCCGCACCGCCGCAAGTCCGGTTTGAGCCCTTATCAGCCCCCGTAGATGCCGACACTGACGATAGGAATGCGCCGCTGGCGACTAAAGAGTATGCACTCTAAGCTGCCTGGGCAGCCTGATCATGCGCAATGAAGGAGAGCATCGTGACAGCATACATCATTGGCCAGATGGAGATTCACAGTCGGGATTGGATGGATGAATATTTTGCGAAGATTCCTGACCTGGTGAAACGTCACAACGGGGCTTTCAAGGTCCGTGGCGGCAAGCCGGAGCAACTTGAAGGGGAGGGCAAGATGCCTGATGCTGCTTTCGTCATCGAGTTTCCAGACCGCAGTCATGCTACATCATTCTGGAATTCAGACGAGTTCCAGTCTCTTGCGGTTCTGCGACGCACTGGCTCCACACTGAACGCAATCCTCACTGATGCGGTGGAGTGATCGCATTTCGGCTTCGCCCCACCTCTCCGCCGTTCAGCGCGCGATCAGCTCAAGTGCCGAGGGCCCGGCGCTATGGCAGGGCCCTCGTTTCGTGGGTGTATGAAGTCCACGCAAAGTCCGGGAGGGTATAAGTCCCGTAGCTTCAGTTTGCACACCGCAGCCTTTTGGCGCCAGTAAATAGACCGCAAGCAAAAACAAACAGCGATACAGACTGGCCCGCCAATCAGTGAGGATCAGTCAGGTTCGCGCCTTCGCAACGGGTTCCTGTTTTCGAAGGACTCCCCAGCCGTTGCAGGCGGAGCATTCGTGTACCACGCCGCTCCGGCTGGTCTCCTTCCCATGCCCATGGCAGGCCGGACAGACCTTCGCCGAGGCGCTGCCACCCCGCCGACGGGGCGAAGGCGAGGTGGCAGCGAGTGACGGGCGCTTAGTCAATGTATCGCTGGATGAGACCAGCCAACTTGCTGCGCGCGAGGTTCGACAGAACGCTGTCGTCTGGCCCGAGGCGCAGGATGGCGTCGGGCACAGACCTTTTGGCATGCTCCACGGCCTCGCGGATCAGAACGTCCGCCGCTTCATTCGGCCCCCGCTCGACACCGGCGCGAATGCCGCTCATCAGGGCACTGTGCAGCGCCTCGCGGTGGCGGGCCTCAATATCGAGCCCCCAGCGCTGTTTGGCGGTATGGGCGGCGCTTCCGATCAGAGCGGTCAGAAGCACACCCAGGCCGCTGAGCACGACGGGGAGCAGCTCCTGGAAAAGTTCATTCAGGTTCATGGGTTGGTCCTTTTCAGTTTGAGAGATGAGAATGCCGATCCCCGATCAAAAGCGGAGAATGGCCAGGAAACGCCGCAGCCAGTTGACGCGCGGTGCGGGCGATTTGGGTTTGGGAGACACGTCTATGGGCGGCAGCTTGCGCAGCGCCTGGTGCAGTGCGGCACGGGTCTTTGGTCCGCTCACCCCGTCCACCGTCAGCTGGGCCGCACGCTGGAAGGCCCGCACATCTGTCGGACCATGACCGAGCAGGACCAGCTGCGCCCTTTGGGTCCAGTCCCGCCGCTGAGCGTAGTGGTTGTATCCGCCGTTCACCTTGCAGGTGATGCGCTTCACGTCACCCTGATCGGCGAGCGCATTGAGGCCGCGGGTGGTCCAGTACCAAAGCGCCACCAGCCCCTCCCACGGATCGGTCAACACCGCGTCCGGGTCTGCCTCAAAGTCGGGTGCGGTGTGGTCGATCCCTCTCGCCCAAGCGGTGAAGGCGCGATAATTCCACCGCCCGGTGATCTGGATGGGACCGCGCCCGCGCAACAGATACCCATCGCCATCCCGCTCCGGCGTGTTGCCGAGATCCGTGCGGATGTCATATCGCGCCTGCGCGGCAGTCGGCCCCCATAGCTCGCGGTCGAATCGGAACGCCCCGCTCTCCACCAGCACCTGCCCCAGAAGGCAGGCAACCCGGTGTCGCCGGTTCAGGCCAACGTCGCTGCCGTAGGCATTCAGCGTCTTCAGGAACGACACGGCGTTGTCTGCCTGCGTGCTCCCTTTCGGGATCTTTCCGGTGATCTTCTGCAGGGTGTCAAATGTCAGGATTTGCATCATGCTGCCTCCAAAGAAAAAGCCCCGCTCAAGGCATGCTTGGCGAGGTGTGAACGGTTTGATTTTTGCGGGATTTAGCGGATCGGCAGGCGCTCCATGCGCTCCAGCCGGTTGTCGATCTTGTTTAGAGTGGAGAGGATCAGAGACAGGCGCTCATCCTGACGGGCGAGGCTTGTTTCATTGGCGCGCACACGCCCGGTCAATGCGGTCTGCCGCGCCTCTGATGCAGTCAGGTCGACCCGCAACCCGTTGATGGTTTGGGCAAGGCTCTCGGTTTCTCCGCGCAGTGTCGCGACCTGCAAGCCGACCCAGAGCCCCGCGCCCACCAGCCCGCAGGCGACGGTCCAGGCAAGCGACTTGTTCAAGGTGATGCCGCGGTCGCTGTTTTCGATCATGGTCATGTCCTGTCCTCAGATTGCCAGCGCCGCGCCAAAGGCCGCCTGGATGTCAAAGCCTGCCGGATCGCCCGACGCTTCGATCTGCGCGGCCACTGTGGCCTCGGCGGCAAAACAGGCCTGAATGTGCTGCACCACGGCTTGCGCCGCCGCCTCGACCTGCGGCTTTGTCAGCTCGACAAAGCCGGTGGGTGTTTTCCACGCCAGCGGCGCGCTGATCATGCCCTGCTGCAGGGCGCTGACCGCGCCGGAGAGCGACAGCCGCGTCGCCTCATCGCCCGGCACTTGCAAGCCACCCGGCAGGACCACGCCTGCCACGGAACACTGCCAGCGAATGTCGGCGAGCTTTGCCAGCGCCTTGGCCCGGTCCTGTTCGATGCGCGCGGCGGCGGTGACCACTTTGGAAAAGTCGATATTGCTCATGCCTCGCCCTCCGGTTCATCCGTTGGGGCCTGCTCCACCTCATAGGGCGGCAGGGGCACCGGCCCGTCGCCGGTCAGTGTCACTGGCTGCGGAAAGCGGGTTTCCTCTGGCGCGTCCGCACCATGCGGCAGGATCAGGGTCAGGTGGAGCGTACCGTCCTGGCGAGTGACTTCCGAGGCCAGCCAATCGCAAGCCACCGCCTCGCGGGGCAGCACGTCGCCCTCTGACAATGCGGTGAAGTCGAAGGCCTCGCCGTTGAGGGTCAGCACGTCGCCGTGCCGGGTTGCGGTCAGCGCCGTGTCGCAGCGCATGGGTGTGATTGAGATTTGCATGCGGTGTCTCCTTTAGAACCAGCGGCCGATGGCCATGGCGCGAACGGTGCGATTGGTAGAGGCGCTAGGTGCAAACACGGTTATGTCGGCGTCCGCAAAGCCAAGCACGCGAAAGCTGCCCCAGTGTGTTTGGCTGTTCCCCATGGACGTAACGGCTCCGGTCACCGAACCGGCACCGCCGGAGAAGGTGGCCGGAAACGCCCAGGCGAGAGGAGAGGCGTTACGATAGATGGCTCCGGTGGCCGTTGTGACATCAACAGATGCAAAGTCGGGCGAGATGCAGATCTGAGTGCCATCCGCAAAGCGCACATATTCCCCGTTGGCGTTGCTGCCGCGCTCGATCACCGCGCCGGTGGGCGTGCCGCCGAAGTGCGAGACCGTGCCCAGCAGGTTCTCCGAATGCAGCAGCTGCGCCCAGCCTCCGAAGCTGTTGCCGGAGGTGCGCACCAGGATCTCGCTGGATGCATTCGGCGCTGACGAACTGCCGCGCGCCGCTATCTGCACCCCCCGCCCCGCATTCCGGCGCAGCTGCAGGAGTGCGCCGTCAAAGGGCCAGCCATCGGCAGCCGCAATGTTGTAGAGACCCGCCGGGGCGTCCAGTTGTGCGGGATCTGCTAGGTTTGGCGGGTTCGTGGTCAAAATTCCGCCCGCGCCCGTGGTCAGCAATTTCCCGTCGCTTGCATCAACGGCGCTGGCCTGCACCGCCGCGCCGCTGGCGCGACCGGCGCTGTCGAACTCGATAGCCTCCTGATTACCTGCCATCAGCGCCAGCCGGGAACTGCCCGCCGCATTGCCGATGGTGGTCTTGTTGCCATCGGTCTGCACATAGAAGTTCGACGCCACCCCGTCGCGGAATCTGGCCAGCACGCCGGGCGCGCCCAGCACCTCCAGATCGGTGAACTTCGCCGCTTCCGGATGGGTCAGCCCCACGGAGACGCCATTGATCGCGCCCTCGATGGCGGTGACGTTGTTCTCCAGGAACTCGATAAACGCCAGCAGCTCATTGCGATGGGTGACCGCGAAGTGCTGGAACAGCGCATACATCTTGGCGTCAAAATCCGCCTCCGG
>NZ_JAWJBP010000006.1:0-168446 GCF_046535935.1 Tritonibacter sp. SIMBA_163 | reverse complement strand
CTCGGTCTCGGTCTCGGTCTCGGTCTCGGTCTCGGTCTCGGTCTCGGTCTCGGTCTCGGTCTCGGTCTCGGTCTCGGTCTCGGAAAGAGGAACTTCGGTTTCAGCAAAGTCGTCAAGCTCTTCCGTGGCAAGACGCTCCTCGATCTCTTCTGCGCCAACGTCGGGAGTTACGGTGTCCTGATGAACGTCAGCCCGTGACGTTTCTGGATCCGGTTTCACCGTGTCGCCGGATTTCTTGTCTTCAGCCACAGTGGCCTCCCCCCGATTCCCCAAACATGCTCAATACGATACGCACCGACCCTATTCCTTGGGTGCGTCTCTCTCAACCCAAAGCACCGACTGTGCGACATCGCGCAGCAAATCCGCCATTGCTTCAGCCGTAGGTGCTTTACTTACTTTTAGCGCAACACTTTGCAAGCGCGGCATGGCCTGCGCCACAGCGTCACTCATCGCAATCAGTGTTAAATGCGCGGTTTTCGGACATAAGCTTGCAAAATGTGCGGCGTTACGTGGTGAGAAAAGCGGTACGATCAGGGGGATTTGCGCCCCCAGTGCCTGTTCTGCCTCGGCGCTGAGAGGTTGCAGATCCTGACGATAGATCACCTGTCCCCTGCAAGGGAGCCCCCCCTCTACCAAACGGTCCACCACGGCCCCACGGGTGTATTCTCCGTGCAGATGCAACAGCGTTCCTGACGGCCGGGCTGCAAACAAATTCGCGACCAGTGCATCCGCGGTTTCTCCGCTAAAACGCGCATCCCAACCAGCTGATAACGCAGCTTCTGTCGTGCGCTGACCCACACAATAGGCAACTTGACGCTCGGCCATGCGCTCTGACGCCACGCGCACGCCCGCACCGGAGGTGAAAACAACCGCTGTCGTATCGTCAAGTTTCAGCGTCGACGGCAACGCGGTGATTTCCATCAGTGGGGAATGTATAACGCGCAGATCCGACAGCAGATCCGCAGGCAGAAGATCAAGAAACCGCTGAGCCGCGTCGCGCGGTCGCGTCATCAACAGGGCCGGCCCGTTTGTCTTCACCTGCGCGCTCCCGGGATTGTTTGCATCACCTCTTGGTGGTAGCCCCGCAGCACAGAGGATGCAACGGTAGGCCCATGACCCAAACGCTGACGCTACTTGGATTGGAAAGCAGCTGCGATGACACTGCGGCGGCTATTGTGCGCCAAAAGACAGATGCGCGCGCAGAGATCCTGTCATCGGTGGTCTTTGGCCAAACCGCACTGCACAGCGCCTTTGGCGGCGTGGTGCCGGAGATCGCTGCCCGCGCCCATGCGGAAAAGCTCGACAGCTGCGTGCGTGATGCGCTGACAAACGCTCAATTGACGCTGGACGACCTCGACGCAATCGCCGTGACCGCCGGACCGGGCTTGATCGGTGGTGTAATGTCGGGCGTGATGTGCGCCAAGGGGATTGCCGCTTCAAAGGGCCTGCCACTGGTCGGGGTCAATCACCTTGCGGGCCATGCGCTGACGCCGCGCCTGACGGATAATATCGCCTATCCTTATCTGATGCTGCTGGTCTCCGGTGGCCATTGCCAATACCTGATCGTCCGCGGGCCAGAGGCGTTTTCGCGGCTCGGCGGAACCATTGACGATGCCCCGGGTGAAGCCTTTGACAAGACCGCACGTCTGCTCGGCTTGCCGCAACCCGGTGGCCCCTCGGTACAGGCCGAGGCGGAACACGGAGATCCCAAACGGTTCCGCTTTCCCCGCCCGCTGCTGGACCGCCCGGATTGCAACCTATCCTTTTCCGGGCTGAAGACTGCATTGATGCGGATGCGGGATCAGATCGTGGCCGAGAAAGGCGGGCTGACCCGACAGGACCGCGCCGACCTCTGCGCCGGATTTCAGGACGCCATTGTCGACACGCTGGTGAAGAAAACCCGTCGCGCGCTGGATCTCTACCTTGCCGAAAATCCTTCTGCTCCGACTTTGGCCGTGGCCGGAGGCGTTGCTGCCAACACTGCGATCCGAGGGGGACTAATGACGCTTTGTGCCGAGTTAGAGACTGATTTCATGGCGCCCCCCTTGGCGCTCTGCACCGACAATGCCGCGATGATCGCCTATGCGGGGCTGGAGCGCTTTCGCAACGGGGCACGCGATGGCATGGACCTGATGGCCCGTCCCCGCTGGCCGCTGGATCAGACCAGCCCGGCCCTCATCGGCAGTGGCAAGAAAGGGGCAAAGGCATGAGCGTCGCGGTTCTTGGAGCCGGGGCATTTGGCACCGCCCTGGCTATCTCTCTGGCCCGCAAGGCCCCGGCAACGCTCTGGTGCCGAGACGCCGATCACGCGACTGAGATGCAGGCCGCACGCGAAAACAGCCGCCGTTTGCCCGGCGCTCCCCTGCCCGATGGGCTGACCGTGACCTCGGATGACAGCAGCTTTGAGGCGCATGACACGCTGCTCCTTGCCGTACCGATGCAAAAGATGCGCGCGTTTCTGATGCAACATCGCGCAGTGCTGGCCAACAAGACTCTGGTGGCCTGCTGCAAGGGGATCGAACTGGACAGCGGGCTTGGTCCGGTCTCCGTCCTGCGCGAAGCGGTGCCAGAGGCCACGGCAGCATTGCTGACCGGCCCCAGCTTTGCCGCCGACATCGCCCAGGGCCTACCCACCGCGCTGACCGTGGCCTGCGCGCCGGACGGCATGGGTGAAACCCTGCAAACCACGCTGTCGACCAGTAACCTGCGCCTCTACCGCACCACCGATCTGGTGGGGGCAGAGATTGGTGGTGCACTGAAGAACGTCATCGCCATCGCATGCGGTGCCGTCATCGGCGCTCAGCTGGGCGACAGCGCCCGTGCCGCGCTGATGACCCGCGGCTATGCCGAAATGCAGCGATTGGCGCTGGAACGCGGGGCAAAACCCGCAACGCTTGCGGGCCTGTCGGGGTTCGGCGACCTCACGCTCACCTGCAGCTCCGAGCAGTCGCGCAATTTCCGCCTTGGGCTCAGCCTTGGGCGGGGCGAAGAATTTGATCCCGCAATCACCGTTGAAGGTGCAGCCACCGCCCGGGCCACCGCGCAAGCTGCCCAGAAGATGGGGCTGGAGATGCCGATCACGCAAACGGTAACCAATTTGCTGGATCAAAGGTTGACGATTGCCGAGGCTGTGGATCAATTACTTAAAAGACCACTCAAAGAGGAATAAAATGCTCATTGCATTGATTGCCCGCGACAAACCGGATCACCTGCAAACTCGTCTCGACAACCGCACGGCGCATCTCGCCTATATCGAGGAGACCGGCGTGGTGGCGCAAGCGGGCCCTCTACTCGATCAAGCTGGCGAGATGGTCGGCTCCCTCATTATCCTTGACGTAGATGACATGGCCGCAGGTGAGGCCTGGGCCGCGAACGATCCCTACAACAAGGCCGGATTGTTCGAGGCCGTCGAGCTGATCACATGGAAGAAGGTCATCGGCTGATGGCGTATTGGCTGTTCAAATCCGAACCGAACACCTGGGGCTGGGACGATCAGCTTGCCAAGGGGGACGCGGGCGAGGAATGGGACGGCGTACGCAACTATCAGGCCCGGAACTTCATGCGCGAGATGAAACTGGGGGATCGCGGCTTCTTCTATCACTCGCTGAAGGAAAAATCTGTCGTCGGTATCGTCGAGGTCTGCACCGAGATCCACCCCGACAGCTCCACCGAGGACCCGCGCTGGGAATGCGTAGACATCAAGGCGGTGCGGGCCTTCACCCAGCCGGTCACGCTGGAGCAGATCAAGGCTAATTCGGCGCTGGTAGACATGGTATTGGTGAAAAACTCCCGCCTTTCCGTGCAGCCAGTTACAGATGCAGAATGGCAGGAGATCTGTAAGATGGGGAAAACAAAGGCAGATTAACAGGACTGGTTATTCTGTCACTCCCGCCTCTAGCCTAGCCTCACGGGTAGGGTGCAAGATCATGAACCTTCTCTACGCATTCACAGTCGCCTGAGCGGGTTTGGGCTGCGGTCTTTCTTTATCATGGCTTGGATTGCGTCCATCTACATTTGCGGCATACGCTCAAGGATGCCGACACACATTGAAGATGGCTATGCATTTATCGCCGATACGATTATCGGATCTGCACTGACGCACCCAAGCCGCAATGACAAAAGGCCGCTGACTGATGCCGCGGCCTTCTGCACACTCGACGCCCACTCCCACCGCGCACGTCCAAAGATATTCTCGCGCAAGTTGCGCTTACCTTCTTCTTACCTCGGTAGAGCTGTGCACGGCAATTGGCGCGACATTGCAAAGTCATTAAAACCCGACTGAACTGGTAGGCGCTCGTGGCGAATTGCCTGAACAAAGTTAGCCGTAGACAGCCTCTTTGCCGAAATGTTTGGTCAGCATGTAGTAGACGACAGCGCGATATTTATTGCGCTCGGATTTTCCGTAGGTTTCGACCACCTTGTTGATTGCATCCAAGAGCTCTGGGCCATCCGGCAACCCCAGTTTCTTGATCAGGAAGTTCGCCTTGACCGTTTCCAGCTCCTCGGGTTGGCTGGACGCCACAGTGGATGCATCCGCATTGTAAATCGCGGGCCCACACCCAATTGTCACCTTGGAAAGAAGGTCCATATCCGGGTCCATACCGCATTTGGTTTTCAGATCGTCCGCATATTGCGCAATCAGGTCTTCACGCTTTCCCATCGTCACATTCTCCTGTCTTTGGCCTTCTGCATCTTTGGCAGAGTTATAGTGACCTGACGGTAGGAGGGTTTCTGAAGCCAACAAAGGGGTTTTTCTTCGAGTTCGGTGTCAGAAATGCGCAGCGGGATGGTGGGCGGGGCAATGTTCCGCGAGAACGAGCGCCGGACAGCATCACACAAAAAACCCGGCGCGAAACGCCGGGTTTTCCAATTTTCCAAATGTCTCACTACTCAGTAGCGGTAGTGCTCCGGCTTGAACGGACCTTCGGGTTTTACGCCGATATAGGCTGCCTGCTCCGGTGTCAGTTTGGTCAGTTTTGCCCCGACACGCTCCAGATGCAGTGCCGCGACCTTCTCATCGAGATGCTTGGGCAGGATATAGACCTTATTGTCGTAATCATCACCACGAACCCAAAGCTCGATCTGCGCCAGAACCTGGTTGGTGAAGGACGCCGACATCACAAACGACGGGTGACCGGTGGCATTACCGAGGTTAAGCAGGCGACCCTCGGACAGCAGAATGATCCGATTGCCCGAAGGCATCTCGACCATATCCACCTGTTCCTTGATGTTGGTCCACTTGTGATTCTTCAGGTTGGCGACCTGAATTTCATTGTCGAAGTGGCCAATATTGCCAACGATGGCCATGTCCTTCATCTCACGCATATGCTCAATGCGCAGGATGTCCTTGTTGCCGGTGGTGGTGATGAAGATATCCGCATCCAGCGCTTCTTCCAGCAAGACCACCTCATAGCCGTCCATCGCAGCCTGCAGCGCGCAGATCGGATCTGCTTCGGTCACTTTGACACGCGCGCCAGCGCCACTCAAGGACGCAGCAGAGCCTTTGCCCACGTCGCCATAACCACAGACAACGGCAACCTTTCCTGCCATCATTGTATCGGTGGCGCGGCGGATGCCGTCCACGAGGCTCTCTTTACAGCCGTATTTGTTGTCGAACTTCGACTTGGTGACAGAATCGTTCACGTTGATCGCCGGGAAGGGCAGCTGGCCCTGTTTCACCAGCTCATAGAGACGGTGAACACCGGTAGTGGTCTCTTCCGATACGCCTTTGATCTGATCGCGCATCTTGGTGAACCAGCCGGGGGATTGCTCCATCCGCTTCTTGATCTGCGCTTTGATCGCTTCTTCTTCTTCGGAGGTGGGCACCGAAATCACGTCTTCGCCCGCTTCAGCGCGCGCGCCCAACAGAATGTAGAGTGTCGCATCGCCACCATCGTCGAGGATCAGGTTTGGCCCCTCCGGGAACTGGAATGACTTGTCGAGGTAGTCCCAGTGTTCTTCCAGGCTCTGACCCTTGATCGCAAAGACCGGCACGCCCGCCTCGGCGATCACCGCGGCTGCGTGATCCTGCGTCGAGAAGATGTTGCAGGAAGCCCAGCGCACGTCAGCGCCCAGCGCCACCAGGGTTTCGATCAGGACGGCGGTCTGGATCGTCATATGCAGCGAGCCGACGATGCGAGACCCTTTCAGGGGCTTCTCTTCACCGTACTCTTTGCGCAGCGCCATCAGGCCCGGCATTTCGGTCTCAGCGATGTCCAGCTCTTTGCGGCCAAAGCCCGCCAGCGAAATGTCCTTGACGATGTAATCTCCGGCCATTTTCTGCTCCGTATAAATGTTCCACAGGTACTTGGGTCGTGAGGTAACACCCCAATGGTTTACAAGCAACGAAGATGGGTGAGTGTTGGCGCGCCCTACTCTGGAACCAAGACAGAGCAGCGATAAGCCGCCTGAGAATCTCTGAGGTCCCAGAAACGTCAGTGGCGCCAGAAATTGGTCGCACCTCCCTCACCACAGTCACTCCGAACTCTGACGAAACCACGCGCGGATGCAACGAGGCCAATCACCGCAAAGCCAAGGTTCACAGGAGCTGGATTACTCCTCCCTTCCACAGCATTGCACTGTGGGTTTGCAACCGCAGTCCGACCGGGATAGCTAGGACCAGTTGCGACTACGACGGATTTATCATGGCCCCGAAACCTCCACGCGCCTGGCAACGCATGTTGTCCGGACGCCGCCTCGATCTGCTGGACCCGACTCCTGTTGATATCGAAATTGAGGATATCGCCCACGGCCTTGCTTTTGTGGCGCGCTGGAACGGTCAGACACGGGGTGACTTTGCCTATTCCGTCGCCGAACATTCGTTGCTGGTGGAGAATATCCACGGTCGCATGTTCCCCAAGGCCCCCCTCAAATGGAAGCTTGCGGCCCTTCTGCATGACGCACCGGAATACGTGATCGGCGACATGATCTCTCCGGTGAAAGCTGCTGTTGGGTCGGGCTACGGCGATCTCGACGCTCGACTAACGGCTGCAATCCACATTCGCTTTGGCCTGCCCGCCACCCTGCCAAAGACGGTAAAAGCGCAAATCAAACGGGCCGACAAGGTGTCAGCCTGGATGGAAGCGGTTCAAATCGCGGGGTTTTCCGAAAGCGAGGCCACAAAGATCTTCGGCAGACCAAACGCAGATCTGATTGACGATCTTGATATTCACCTCAGACCACCTGTGGACGTCCGGCGGGATTTCGTTGCCCGCCACGAAGAGCTGCTATGCCAGCTCTAAATCTCGTCTAGTAATCAGCTTCGGCTTTTTTCGGCTTCACGGGCCTGTCGACGGGCCTTCCGCGCCGCCCTTCGGGCGCGCCGCTCTGCGCGCTCAGCCTGTTCGCGGGCTTGCCGGAACTCCGGCGACTCTACAAATCGGTTACTCTTGATGCCTTTGTCCGTCAGCACCTGCTCACGCGCCGCGTCATCCAGAACAGGCCAATCACCATCACCTGAGATGAAACCACCCGCCTTCAACTGACGCCCGATCAGGGAGTGGTCCAGCTCCCCAAAGCTCAACCGGCTGGAGCGTTGGTTGTTCTTGGGGACCCATTCGGTGCGCAGCGCTCCGATCACCAAAGGATCGCATTTGCAGAAGTGACGGACGTTGTTCGTCAGCAAGGTATGCGCCGTGGACTTGCGCCGCAGCACCATGGCGACCTTCTGGTCCGGCCGCCCAACCATTGCAAAGAGGTGCAGCGCAGAGCCATCAGCGGCAATAACATATTTTGCCGCCTTGTAGCGGGCCAATTGGGCGCTCAGGCTGTGCTCCTGCGGGTGATAGATTTCATAGCCCTCAGCAGCCAGATAGTCTTCCATCTGCTCCTCACCAAGCAGGCCGCCTTTGCCCAGTCCTAATTTTGAGCGAGAAATATAGAGCTTTTCGGGACCTTCAGGGCGCACATCGCGCGCAAACCGCGCATGTATCGCGTTCCGGTACTTTGGCGTCGCCTCGGTAATCGCGCCCAGACCGAAGCCCTGACCGGGCACCACCAACTCCTCTACCTGCGCCGGATCTGCGGCAACACGGATCCCAAGCCCCTCCTGCATCAGGCCCAGGAATTCCGAGTGAAACCCACGCACCTGATCCCGCACGGCCGGGCGCTTGGGAATGAAGAGCACGCCATCCACCGGTGTGTCCAAGTTCTCCAATGCCCAGAGGCGCGCCGTGCTCTCCACCAGGAAATGCCCGAAATGCGCCCAAAGCACGCCTCCCCAGAGCCAGCGACCTGGAATTTTCTCCGCGACATTCTGCGGCATCTCGGGTTCGGTCGTGATTGCGCGGTGCCGTCGCCATAGCGCCCCCTGTGGGCAATAGCTGCCATCCGCGTGTAAAACGCCTGCGGCCTGCACCATGCTGCTCTCCACTGGCGGCACGACAATGGCGCCGAGCAGGGTTGTCATGGATTCCGACCATCCGCCCTTCGGCGAGGGTAATACCGTCGGATCCAAATCGCCACGCATGGTCATCGGCAACCCTACTTTGGACTACGCTTGGCAAGGATGCGTTGCAGTGTACGTCGATGCATGTTCAGGCGCCGCGCGGTTTCTGACACATTGCGATCACACAGCTCATACACCCGCTGGATATGTTCCCAGCGCACCCGGTCCGCGCTCATCGGGTTGTCCGGTGGTGGCGGCAGCGCATCATCCCCTGCGAGAAGCGCATTGGTGATGTCCGTGGCATCTGCCGGCTTTGACAGGTAGTCAGTCGCACCGATTTTCACCGCGGCCACCGCAGTGGCGATCGCGCCATAGCCCGTCAGTACGACGATGCGGCTGTCGGGACGTTTTTCCCGCAGAACCTCCACCACATCGAGGCCATTTCCATCCTCAAGACGCAAATCCACCACGGCATAGGCCGGCGGTCGTGCAGAGACGATCGCTTGTCCTGAGGCAACTGAATCCGCGGTCTCAACTGCAAAACCACGTTTCTCCATTGCCTTGGCCAACCGGCGCAGAAATGGCTCGTCATCATCGACCAACAGTAGCGAGGGATCAGGTCCAATTGCGGACTGTACTGCTTCGGCCATTCACTTTCCTTCCAGCGTCAAGCGCATTTGTTATTTGAGATACTACGTCGCGGATCCGAAACGTCAAATCTCTGCTGTGCATTAGCTGTTGTCGATGAAACAGGCGACGCGATCCGCCATCTGTTCGGGCGTCACGTCGCGACGGAAAAAATCCACAAAACCATGTTCGGGCAGCACGAGGTAGGACATGGTCGTGTGATCCACGAGATAGTAGTCCTCATCCCCGTCCTGGGCCTTGTAATAGGTCTTATAAGCTTGGCTGGCGGCTTTCACCTGTTCAGGTGACCCGGTGAGACCGATCATTTTCTCGTGCAGGTTAAAGGCAAAATCTCCAACCACTTCTGGTGTGTCACGCTTGGGGTCGATCGAGATGAAGACCGGCGTGGTCGAGTAGCCCTTATCAGACAGCACATCCACCGCTTCAGCATTGCGCGCTGTATCGAGCGGGCAGACGTCCGGACAAAATGTATATCCGAAATAAAGAATCGAAGGTTCGGTGATCACATCCGTGTCGGTCACGGTTTCGCCTTTTGCATTCACCAATTCAAAAGGCCCGCCAATAGCACCGCTGCCACCTGCGACCGCACTCGCCCGGCATTGCGCGAATGCATCGTCCGAACCGCTCCCGCGCAGGGTCATGTACCAAACGCCACCCAGCACAGCGACGATGCCAGCGAACGCCAGAATTGCAATATTTCGAACCATGTCTCGTTTCCTCATAGAGCTGCACGGGGTAGACACGCTGGGAAGACGTGCCGCAGTTGAACCCGGTTGGCGCTAGACCTATCAACAATTACCGGCGATGCAACGGGAGCAAACGTCACATGAGCGAAACCACTTTTGGATTGATGGGTGGCCAGGAACGCAGCCATTGGATTCGCCTGCGCACGTTGATCGTATTACGCTGGGTCGCGATCATCGGCCAAGCTACGGCGATCATCGCGGCGCAAACACAGTACAACCTGCAACTTTCGGTATTGCCTTGCTATTTCGCGATCGGAGTCTCGGCTCTGGCCAATCTGGTTGCGCTCATCGTGTTTCCGGAAAACAAGCGGCTGTCAGAGTTCCAGAACTTTCTGATGGTGCTGTTCGATCTGCTCCAGCTGTGCTTCCTGCTCTATATGACCGGAGGTCTGAACAACCCCTTTGCGCTGCTTGTTCTTGGCCCCGTGACAATCTCGGCCACCGTGATGGGGCTGCGATCAACCCTGATCATCGGGGCAAGTGCGATCTTCTTGGTTTCGCTCCTTGTTCCGCTGCATATCCCTTTGGAAACAGCAGAGGGAACAATCTTGCGCATGCCATCGCTGTTCGTCTTTGGCCACTGGTGTGCGCTGGTCATCGCCATCCTCTTTATCGGGGCGTATTCCTATCGGATCAGTGCAGAAATCCGGTCGATGTCCGATGCGCTGGCAGCAACGCAATTTGCCCTATCGCGCGAACAGAAGCTGACGGACCTCGGCGGTGTGGTTGCAGCAGCGGCTCATGAGCTCGGTACACCGCTTGCCACTATCAAGCTGACAAGTTCGGAGTTGATCGAGGAACTCGATGAGCTGCCCGAACTTCAGGAAGACGCACGGCTGATCCGTGAGCAGGCTGATCGCTGCCGTGACATCCTTCGGAGCATGGGGCGAACGGGCAAGGATGACCTGCATCTGCGTCAGACGCCTTTGTCCGCGTTGATGCATGAGGCTGCCGAACCACATTTTGACCGGGGCAAAGACATTCGCTTCAGTGAACATCCCGCTGACGAGGATGCGCTGCACCAGCCCAGCATTCTACGCAAACCAGAGATCATCCACGGGCTGCGCAACCTTGTGCAGAACGCCGTGGACTTTGCGCAAACGACAGTCTGGATCGAGCTGCATTGGAGCGCTGATCATATCACGGTGCGGATCTGCGATGATGGCAATGGATTCCCCGGCCATCTGCTTGGTCGTCTGGGTGACCCGTTCATGCGGCGGCGGTCAACGCATTCTGATCGCAGCAAACGCCCAGGATACGAAGGCATGGGTCTGGGCCTATTTATCGCAAAAACACTTCTCGAACGCACCGGTGCACGGCTGGAGTTTGCAAATGCGCGCGATGTTCGAATTTCTCATAATCTGGCGCCCTCGCAAAATGGCGCACTTGTCGTTGTCACGTGGCCCCGACGCAAAATCGATGCCATCAGCGGCGACACTCCGGTTCCAGCCGGAAAAAACGTCCCGTTACAATTTTAACAATTCACTTTTGGTAAACCAGTTAAACTTCGCTTAACCATTGTCAGAGAACATAAGGCTCAAGGAGAACAAGCGAGGCTGTGTCCATGCAAGATTTGATGTCCGTTGAGTGGTTTATTCTGGCGAGCCTTTGCATCGCCAGCGCAGCCGTTGCGGTCTGGTTCCTTAATCCAAAGACGGAACGCAAAGGCATGGAGCAGGATCTTCTGCTGGCCGATGGACGCACCGATGCCGTGTTCCTCTTCGACGATCAGACGCTGATTGCCTGGTCATCCGGTGCCCGCAAATTCCTTGGTGAAAATGCCGACGATTTCAGCTGGACCAAACTGCGCGACAAACTATCCCGCAGCTATCCTGGCCTGCCACAATCCCCCGGTTTTCTGCGCGATGTCGGATCTCTGACACTCTCCGGCACCGCAGAGGCAGACAGCCGCGAAGCCCATTGCGAGTGGATCGATGGCGTCACCCGCGTGCAATTGCGCCGCACCTCGACCGAGCTGGGTCAGGCGGGAGATGATCAGGAGCTGACAACCCTTCGCGCCGCCGTACACCAGGCCCCCTATCCGGTCTGGCTGCAGTCCGATGACGCCCGCGTGACCTGGACCAATCTCGCCTATGACCGTTTGAATCAGAAAATCCGTGGCCGCGGCAATGATACCTCGGCGCCTTTGTTTCCCAACCTCGATGCGCCGATGAACAGCGGTCGGCCAGAACGGGTCTCGATCGAGCTGCCGGAAACCGACAAGAAGCTCTGGTACAATGTCTCCACCACCGAGACCGAAGCCGGCTGGCTCTGCCACGCGATGGATGTGAATGCCGTTGTTGATGCGGAGGTGGCCCAGCGGAACTTTGTTCAGACCCTGGCCAAGACCTTTGCCCAGCTTTCGATCGGCCTGGCGATCTTTGACCGCAACCGCCAATTGGTGCTGTTCAACCCTGTATTGATCGACCTGACCGCGCTGCCCGCAAGCTTCCTCAGCTCACGCCCCAACATGATGTCCTTCTTTGACCGCCTGCGCGATCAGCGCATGATGCCGGAACCAAAGAACTATTCCAGCTGGCGTCACCAAATGGCGGATCTGCTCGAAGCCGCAGCTGAAGGACGTTATCAGGAAACTTGGTCGCTTCCCTCGGGATCGGTCTACTCGGTCTCTGGCCGTCCGCACCCCGACGGGGCTATCGCCTTCCTGTTTGAGGATATTACCGCAGAAATCACCCTGACCCGTCAGTTCCGTTCCGAACTGGAGCTTGGCCAGTCGATCCTCGATCACATTGACGATGCCTTTGCAGTCTTCGGCACCGATGGCAGCATGGTCTACTCCAACACCGCATACCATCACATGTGGAAGACCGACCCGGAAGCGAGCTTTGCCAAGGTCTCCATCGCCGATGCTTGCCGCACCTGGCAGGAGCTGTCGGGGCCAACCCCGACTTGGGGTGAGGTGCGCGATTTTGTCGCCGGTGGCACCGAAGATCACAGTGACTGGTGGTCGCGTGTGGAAATGCGCAACGGCGACCATATGATTTGCCGGGTTCAATCGCTGCAGAATGGCTCCACCATGGTGCGTTTCCAGAAGGTTGGCGCGCCACTGGCCCCGCCAGAACAAGAGCGGTTTGCCGCCTCGAAGGAAGCCTGAACCCGCTTGCGGAGCCTCGCGCGCAACGTCATTGTGGCGCCATGATACAGAGCTCCGCGACCTGCAGTTTGCCCAGCAGCGCTGCAACAACAGAACTGGCCCAACGCATCGCCCGGATCCTTCTTCCGGGCGATGTTGTCTTGCTTGAGGGACCGATCGGCGCGGGCAAGACGCATTTTGCCCGCAGCCTGATCCAGTCCTTGCTGGAAGTGCCCGAGGATGTGCCCTCTCCCACCTTCACGCTGGTGCAAACCTACGATGTGTCCTGCGGGGAACTTTGGCACGCGGATCTCTATCGTCTGTCGCATGTGGACGAGGTCGAGGAACTCGGCCTCATCACCGCCTTCGATGATGCGATCTGCCTGGTGGAATGGCCCGACCGGCTGGAAGAGTTGCGCCCGGACACGGCGCTGACTCTGCGCCTGTCGCTCGACGAGACCGCCGATGACGCGCGCCATGCTGAGCTGAGCTGGCAATCTGAGGGCTGGGCGCAACGTCTCGAAGGGATTCTCTCATGAGCACACGTAACGGTGAGATCACCGCGTTTCTGACCGCAAATGGTTATGACAGCTGGACGGCCAAACCGCTGGCAGGGGATGCCTCCAGCCGCCGCTACCAGCGGCTGACGTCGGAGAGGGGCGCCAGCGCCATCCTGATGGACTGGCCGCCCACAGACGGCGGCGACACCCGACCCTTTTCCGACCTGGCAGAGAACCTGCGTCACAAAGGCGTCTCCGCCCCGGAGATCATCGCCCGGGACCACGCGCGCGGGCTTTTGTTGATAGAAGATCTCGGAGACGCGCTCTTTACCGAGGTCATCGCGCAGGATTCCTCCGCCGAAATGCCGCTCTATCGGGCCGCGACCGATCTGCTGGTGCATCTGCAGGGCGCACCCGTGGCCGACCTGCCCCCACTTGGCCCCCGGACCATGGCCGAGATGACCTCGCTGGCCTTCAGCGAATATCGCCAGACCGTCCTTGGCGATCCGGCAGAGGGTGTGAACGCGCGATTTGAGAATCGGTTCGAGGATATCCTGCGCGAACATCTCCAAGGCGACATGGTGTTCGTGCATCGCGATTACCACGCTCAGAACCTGCTGTGGCTGCCCGAACGCGCGGGCATCGCGCGGGTCGGGGTGATTGATTTTCAGGACGCAAAGCTGGGGCATCGCGCCTACGATCTGGTGTCCCTGCTGCAGGACGCCCGTCGCGACGTGCCCGCCGGGGTCGAACTGCAGATGATCGATCATTACATCCACGCCACCAACATAGATGACTCGGCTTTCCGCAGCGCCTATGCGGTCATCGGAGTGCAACGCAATATGCGCATCCTTGGCATTTTTGCCCGCCTGTCGCAGAACGCGGGCAAGCACCACTATATCGACTACGTGCCACGGGTTTGGGCCCATTTCGAGCGCGGTCTGAACCATCCGGCCCTCGCACCCGTAGCGGAGGAGCTGCTAAGCGCCCTGCCCGCGCCCACACCCGACGCTCTGGAAAGGCTACGCGCATGAGCTCGCCCACCGCCGTGATGATCTTTGCCGCAGGGTTCGGAACCCGCATGGGCGCTCTGACAGCTGATCGGCCAAAGCCGATGATCCCCGTTGCAGGACGTCCCCTGATCGACCATGCGCTGGATCTGGCGACCGAGGTGCGTCCAGATCGCATCGTGGTCAATTCCCATTACAAGGCGGACGTCCTGCACGCCCATCTCGCACACCGCGACCTGCTGATCAGCCATGAGGCGGATCAGATCCTCGATACCGGCGGCGGATTGAAACAGGCGCGCCCGCTCCTCAACGCGAAGTCCGCCTATACTTTGAACCCAGATGTAACCTGGTCCGGCCCCAACCCGCTGCGCGTGTTGCAGGACATGTGGCGCCCGGACGATATGGATGCGCTACTTCTCTGCGTGCCGACGGCGCGAGCTGTCGGGCGGCTGGGTTCGGGAGATTTTTCCACCGATGAGGCCGGTCACATCAGCCGGGGCGGTGACCTTGTCTACACTGGTGCGCAAATTCTCAAACTGGATCATATGGACCGGGTGGCGGAGACGGTGTTTTCTCTCAACCGGCTTTGGGATCTGATGATCTCCGACACACGGGCATCCGCTGTGGAGTATCCCGGCCATTGGTGCGACGTCGGGCGCCCAGAAGGCGTCACCCTCGCAGAAGAGATGATGGCAGGCGCAAATGTTTGATCCAGACCACAGCACCCCGCGGCTGTTTGCCGTGCCCTGCGGTGTGGATTTTCCGCGCGCATTGGTCGACGGGCTCAGACAACGGTTCGCCGATCATCCGCCCGAGGCGCTGGCGCGGGTCGAACTGATCCTCAACACCGAACGGATGAGCCGCCGGGTGCGGCAGCTGTTCGACAGCGGGCCGGCGGGTCTCCTGCCACGAATATCGCTCCTCTCGGGTCTCAGCCGACAGGCCAACCTGCGCGGCCTGCCACCTGCCCTGCCGCCCCTGCGCCGCCGGTTGGAACTGTCGCAGCTGATCGCCAGATTGCTGGATGCGCAGCCGGATCTGGCCGCGCGCGCCTCGCTTTATGATCTCTCCGACAGCCTCGCCGAGCTGATCGACGAAATGCAAAGCGAGGGCGTCACCACAGACCAGATCCGTGCGCTGGATGTCTCTGATATGTCGGGGCATTGGAAACGGGCGCAGGATTTCATCGGGATCGCCGATCAGTTTGTGGACATGCATGAAAACGCGCTCGACGTGAACGCGCGCCAGCGGCAGGTGGTGCTGGACCTGATCGCTGAATGGCAGCGCAGGCCGCCGCAACATCCGATCATCCTCGCAGGCTCCACCGGGTCGCGCGGCACCACGCTGCTGCTGATGGAAGCGATCGCCCGCCTGCCGCAGGGCGCCGTGGTGCTGCCCGGGTTCGATTTCGACCAACCGGCAGAGGTCTGGGACACTCTGACCGATGGGCTGGTTGCCGAAGACCACCCGCAGTACCGGTTCTGCAAGCTGATGCGGGATCTGGACCTTGGGCCCCGGGGTATCCACCGCTGGGTCGACATGACGCCGCCCTCACTGCCGCGCAACCGTCTGGTGTCCCTCGCCCTGCGCCCGGCCCCGGTGACCGACGCCTGGATGAGCGAAGGCCCGCATTTGACGCAGCTTGATCAGGCGACCGAGGCACTGACCCTGATCGAGGCCGAAAGCCCACGCAGCGAGGCGCTGGCCATTGCCCTGCGCCTGCGCCAGGCCGCCGAGGACGGTCAAACCGCCGCGCTGATCACACCGGACCGGATGCTGACCCGGCAAGTCTCTGCAGCGCTGGACCGCTGGAACATCCTGCCCGACGATTCCGCCGGCCTGCCCCTTCAGCTCTCGCCGCCGGGGCGTTTTTTGCGCCATGTGGCGGATCTGTTCTGCCGACCACTGCAGGCCGACATGCTGCTGACCCTGCTGAAACACCCGCTGACCCATTCCGGCGAGGCGCGCGGACAGCACCTGTTGCACGCGCGCGATCTGGAACTGCACATGAGGCGCTATGGCCCGCCGTTTCCGGACCAAGACAGCCTGATCGCATTCGGCTCCACCCGAGATCTTCTGCCCGGTTGGGCCGGTTGGCTGGCCCGGAGCTTTGCAGGGCGAGACCTGTCCGGCAGCCGCGCCCTCAGCGATTGGGTCGCCGATCTTCGTCAAACTGCGGAGGTGATCGCTGCCGGATCGCAATCAGAGGGCACCGGCGAGCTGTGGGACAAGAAGGCGGGCATCGCCGCACGCGATGTGATCGACGAATTGCAGGCCGAGGCGCCCCATGGTGGCGACATGACCGCGCGTGATTTTGCCGACCTTCTCGGCGCGGTCTTGTCGCAGGGCGAGGTCCGAGACCGCGATGCCCCTTATGGGTCGATCCTGATCTGGGGCACGCTGGAGGCCCGTGTGCAGGGCGCGGATCTGGTGATCCTTGGCGGCTTGAACGAGGGCAGCTGGCCAGAGGCCGCACGCCCGGATCCCTGGCTCAACCGCAAGCTGCGACACGAAGCCGGGTTGCTGCTGCCGGAACGACGCATCGGCCTGTCGGCGCATGATTTCCAACAGGCGATCGCCGCGCCCGAAGTCTGGCTCACCCGGGCGGTACGGTCCGAAGAGGCCGACACCGTGCCCTCGCGCTGGCTCAACCGGCTGACAAATCTCCTAGGTGGTCTGCCAGATCAAGGCGGTCAAACCGCACTGTCGGCCATGCAGATGCGCGGTCAAGTCTGGCTCGACTGGGCCAGCGTGCTGGATGCGCCCCTGCCCACGCCACTCAGCCCGCGCCCCTCGCCGCGTCCGCCGGTTGCGGCACGGCCACGACGGTTGACCGTGACCGAGATCCCGAAACTGATCCGCGACCCTTACGCAATCTACGCCAAGCACGTGCTGCGCTTGCGGCCCGTCGACCCGCTGTTGCAGGAACCCGACGCATTGTTGCGTGGCACGGTAATCCACAAGGTATTGGAAGAGTTCATAAAATCGGCGCAAGAACGACCGGAAACCCTCTCGGCACAGGATTTCATTGAACAGTCACGCCGTATTCTTGAGGAGGATGTACCGTGGCCGGTCGCCCGCACCCTCTGGCTCACGCGACTGAAAAAGGTGGCCGATGATTTTGTGCGCGGTGAACACGAACGCCAGTCGCGCGCCCGCCCGTCGGGGTTTGAGAAATCCGGCAATGTGCGGCTAGATCCGCTCGATTTCGAAATCGCGGCCAAGGCGGATCGGATCGATGTCGACGACCGTGGGCTCTTGCATCTTTACGACTATAAAACCGGCGAACCGCCCTCGGAAAAACAGCAGAAGTCCTTTGAAAAACAGCTGCTGATCGAGACCGCAATGGCCGAACAGGGTGCATTTTCGGACTACGGTGCGGCCCGAGTGGAACGCGCACTCTATATCGGGCTGAAACCTCCCGTGAAAGAAGTCGCCGCGCCGATCCTTGATGAACCACCGGCCAAGGTCTGGGCGGAATTGCGCAGCCTGATCGAGGCCTATTTCGATGCTACCCAAGGATATAGCAGCCGCCGCATGGTACACCGCGATGACTTTGCCGGCGACTATGACCACCTCGCCCGCTACGGCGAATGGGACCGCAGTTCGGACCCGGTGCCTGAGGATCTGACATGAACCGCAACGCCGCCTCCGAAGCGCAGTTTCGCGCCGCCCGTCCCGATGCCTCCACCTGGCTTGCAGCCAACGCAGGATCCGGCAAGACCAAGGTACTGACAGACCGGGTTGCGCGGCTGTTGCTGCGCGGGGTAGAGCCGCAGCACATCCTGTGCCTGACCTACACCAAGGCCGCGGCCAGCGAGATGCAGAACCGATTGTTCCAGCGGCTCGGCGAATGGGCGATGCTGCCGGATACAAAACTGCGGGCCGCGCTGGTGGATCTGGGCGCAGAGGATGCGGCATTGGGGGACGGACTCGCACAGGCGCGAACGCTCTTTGCCCGTGCGATCGAGACCCCAGGCGGCCTCAAGATACAGACCATTCATTCGTTCTGTTCATCGCTCCTGCGGCGTTTCCCGCTGGAAGCCGGGGTGAGCCCACAGTTTTCGGAAATGGAAGATCGCGCCGCCGCGATGCTGCGGTCGGAGATCACCGAAGACATGGCGCAAGGGCCCGACGCGCATGTGGTTGAGGCCGCGTCCTATTACATCGGAGGGATGGATTTCGAGACGCTGACGGCAGAGATCTGCCGCCGACAAGCAGGTTTTAATCCCGATCTGAACCGCGACATGCTTGGCGAGGTATTTGATCTGCCGAAAGGCTACAATCTGGACGCGCTGACGGCTGAGGTGTTTCTGGGCAATGAGGCGGAGATCCTGTCGCGCACGGTGGAGATGCTGAAGACCGGCGGGGCCACAGACGGCAAGAACGCCGCGAAACTGGCGCGGATCACCGCGATCACGCCAGATGTGCTACCACTGCTGGAGGATGTTTTCCTCACCGGCAAGGGGGCAAAAGAACCGTTCAGCGCCAAGATCGGCAGCTTCCCCACCAAGAAACTGCGCGAGAGCCACGGCGTTCTGATGGACCAGCTGGAGCCTTTCATGGCGCGGGTGGAAACTGCCCGTCCGCGTCGCCTGGCCCTCGATGCGATGGACAAATCGCTGGTGCTGCATGATTTCGCCCGTGTGTTTCTGCCGGAATACGAGCGGCGCAAACAACTGCGCGGTTGGCTCGATTTTGACGATCTGATCGTCAAGGCACGCAACTTGTTGAATGATCCCGCTGTGGCGGCCTGGGTGCTGTACCGGCTGGATGGTGGCATCGACCATATCCTCGTGGACGAAGCACAGGACACCAGCCCGGTGCAATGGGACGTGGTGGAAAAGCTGGCGCAGGAATTCACTGCGGGCCTCGGCGCGCGTCAGGAGGTGGAGCGTACCATCTTTGTGGTCGGCGACAAGAAACAGTCGATCTATTCCTTTCAGGGCGCGGACCCGGACGCCTTTGACCGCATGCAGGCGGAATTTGGCCGCAGGCTGGAAGACACCGGCGACGGGCTGCAAAGCGCGAGCTTGGCGTTTTCCTTCCGCTCCTCGGCGGCGATCCTCGGGCTGGTCGACGTGGTGTTTGATGGGCAGGATCGCGCAGGCTTTGCGCAGGATGCCAAACACCAGGCCTTCAAATCCGACCTGCCGGGACGGGTGGACCTTTGGCCGCTGGTGGAAAAGACCGAGGACGAGGAGGATCGCGACTGGACCGATCCTGTTGATCGCCCCAGCCCGCGCCACCATGCGGTGATCCTGGCCGAACGCATCGCCGGGCAGATCAAGGAGATGATCGACAGCGGCGTGACCATCCCGGAAGACGGGGTCGAGCGCGGCACTTTCCAGCGTCGCCCCGTGCATGCCGGGGATTTCCTTATCCTGGTGCAGCGGCGGTCCGACTTGTTTTCCGAGATCATCCGCGCCTGCAAGGCGGCAAACCTGCCGATCGCTGGGGCGGACCGGCTAAAAGTGGGGGCGGAACTGGCGGTCAAGGACATCGCGGCACTGTTGCGGTTCCTCGCTCTGCCGGAGGATTCCCTCTCGCTGGCCGAAGCGCTGAAATCTCCGATCTTTGGTTGGAGCGAACAGATGTTGTTCGACCTCTCCCATCGACGCACGGACATGCACCTCTGGCCCGCCCTACGTGCGCGCGCCGAGGAGTTTCCTGAAACGATGGAGATCCTGAACGACCTGCGCGGGCAGGCCGATTTCCTGCGCCCCTACGATCTGATCGAACGCATCCTGACACGCCATCTGGGGCGGGCCAAACTGCTGGGCCGCCTTGGCACCGAAGCTGAGGATGGCATCAACGCGCTGCTGTCTCAGGCGCTGGCCTATGAGCGCACCGAAGTGCCCAGCCTCACTGGGTTTCTCGTATGGATGCAGACCGATGATCTGGAGATCAAACGCCAGATGGGCGCCGCCAGTGCGATGATCCGAGTGATGTCGGTGCATGGGTCCAAGGGGCTGGAAGCGCCGATCGTGATCCTGCCGGACACCACCAAACGCCGCCCCTCTCCCCCGTCCGAGGTGATGGAGGTCGCGGGGACGCCGCTTTGGCGGGTGAGCAGTGACCAGATGCCCCCCGCAATGGAGGCGGCCAAGGATTTTGCGCAGGAAAAACAGGCCAACGAACGGTTGCGGCTGCTCTATGTGGCGCTGACGCGGGCGGAAAAGTGGCTGATCGTGGCCGGGGCTGGTGATCTCGATAAGGGCGGTGACAGCTGGTATCAGCGGGTCGAGGCTGCAATGAAGACCATGGGCGCCCTGCCCTGTGATGCCCCAGGCGGCGAGGGGCTAAGGTGGGCGCATGGGGACTGGGACGCCCTGCCCTTCGTGCCCTCCGACCTGACCGAAGAAGACGAAATCACCCTGCCGGAGGTTTTCCGCCGCGCCGCGCCGCCCTATGTCGCGCCCGCGGCCACCCTGCGCCCCTCCGAGGATCTGGGCGGCGCAAAGGCCCTGCCCGGTGACAGCGGCCTCAGCGAAGACGAGGCCAAGGCGCGTGGAACCGCGCTGCATCTGCTGCTGGAACATCTGCCCGAGATGCCCGAAGCCGAATGGAACAGCCGCGCCGAACAGATCACCCGGCATGAGGACTGGCAGGCCCTGTTGATGGAGGCGCGTCAGGTTCTGTCTGCGCCGGGCTGCGCCGAGGTCTTTGCCACGGACGCCCTTGCCGAAGTTGTAATTTCAGCAGATCTGGGTGCTGCGCGACTGCACGGGGTCATCGACCGGCTTGTCGTGACACCGGAGCGTGTGCTGGCGGTGGATTTCAAATCCAATGCGGTGGTGCCGAGCGCCCCCGATGCCTGTCCCGAAGGCTTGTTGCGGCAGATGGGCGCCTATGATGCGGCGCTGCGCCAGATCTACCCGGACCGCAGAATCGAGACCGCAATCCTTTGGACGCGAACCGCCACTTTGATGCCGCTTCCGGTCACCTTGATCACACAGGCGCGTGAACGGGCTGGTTTCCAGCGACTGGAACCTTGACGCCGCCTGCCAGCGTCCATAGGTTCCGGGTCCAGTTGCCAAACTTCTCAGGAGACATCCCAATGTCCACCGTAGCCGTCACCGACGCGACTTTCGACGCCGAAGTCAAGAATTCCGATGTCCCCGTAGTGGTGGACTTCTGGGCCGAATGGTGCGGCCCCTGTAAACAGATCGGCCCCGCTCTGGAAGAGCTGGCCGCCGAATATGATGGCAAGATCAAGATTGCCAAGGTCGACGTCGACAGCAACCCGAACGCTGCCGCCGCCATGGGCGTGCGTGGCATTCCCGCGCTCTTCGTCTTCAAAGACGGCCAGGTGGTCTCCAACCGCGCCGGCGCCGCCCCGAAAGCCGCGCTGAAGAGCTGGATCGACGAGTCCATCTGACTCAACCGATCACCGAAATAGAAAAAGGCGCGTCCCGCGGGAGGCGCCTTTTTTGATGCGTATCGGCTCGCCAGCCCCGCACAAAGGAAAAGCCGCCCTGCGTCAGGACGGCTCTCACTTCACCGGATATGTCATCTGGGTTTAGATCGCTTGGATTTCGGCGCGGGTCAGGCCGATGTCTTCAAGCTGCGCGTCGGTCAGGGAGGACAGAGCCTTGCGGGTGATGCGGGCTTCGTTCCAGTCGGCCAGTTTGGTGCGCAGGTTGAAGAAGAAGTCGACTGCGCGCAGAACTGCGACAGAGCCGGCCGGTGCAATAACGTTGCTTGCGTTTGCCATGATCGTGTTCCTTGATAGATCCAGCCGACCCCTTGTCGGTTGTTGATGCTCATGTACGATCGTGCAGTGAGTCTCACAATTGCCCATTCCTCAGCCCCGGGATGCACTGGGCGCATAGCAATTAAGCAGTTTGTAAACAGTTGCGATATCCGCCGCGCACTGTCCCAGCAGAGCGCCGCCCTTGTGCCGGGGCAGTGATACTTCCATATAGGTCAGCAAAGAAACGGAGGCTTTTATGGCAGAGGATCAATTTCCCGGCTGGCACGGCACCACCATCATCGGCGTCCGCAAGGGCGGCGAGGTAGTTGTGGCCGGGGACGGTCAGGTATCGCTGGGACAGACCGTGATCAAGGGCAGCGCCCGCAAGGTGCGTCGTCTGTCGCCGGGCGGCTATGACGTGGTGGCTGGTTTTGCCGGGTCCACCGCCGATGCCTTTACCTTGCTGGAACGGCTCGAGGCCAAGCTGGAAGCCACGCCGGGTCAACTGCAGCGCGCCAGTGTCGAGCTGGCCAAGGACTGGCGCACCGATAAGTACCTGCAAAAGCTGGAAGCGATGCTGATCGTCACTGACGGCAAGGATCTCTACGTGATCACCGGCGCCGGCGATGTGCTGGAGCCAGAACATGACGTCGCGGCGATCGGCTCTGGTGGCAATTTCGCACTGGCGGCCGCCCGCGGCATGATGGACAGCGACCGCAATGCCGAAACCGTGGCACGGGACGCGATGGCGATCGCCTCGGAAATCTGCGTCTACACCAATGGCAATCTCACGGTAGAGAGCATCTCCAAATGATCTCGCGCGACGATCTCAGGGCGGCTGTCGGCTCCGGGCTGTTATCCGAGGCGCAGGCGGTCTCCCTCACAGCGCTGGCGGACAGCCGTCGTGGCGCGCGCGAGGACCTGTCGCCCGGCGATGAACCGTTTGAACTGTTCAAAGGCTTCAACGAGATCTTCATTGTTGTTGGTCTGGTGATCCTCGCCATGGGCTGGATCGCGGTGAACACCGCCTCCATGCTGACCGAGATCGTCAACTATCGGGCGCAGGCCACCACCGCGGCGCTGATCGGGGCCGTGCTGCTCTGGGGGCTTGCGGAGTATTTCATCCGCCGCCGTCGTATGGTGGCGCCTGCCATCGCACTGTCGGTGATGTTTGCGGGCAATGCCGCCACAGGCTTCATCGCCCAATATGCCCAGCCTTTCATGATCGCGCAGGAGGATTATTCCTCGCTGCCAATGGCCTTGAGCTTGTCGACGCTGGCGCTCTTTGTCTTCTGGTGGCGGTTCCGGGTGCCCTTTTCCATGGCGCTGATCGCGCTTGGCCTTTTTGCTGTGGCGCTGATTGTCGCGGCAGATCAATCTGGCGTGCCCACCGAACTGGGTGACCTGTTCCGCCTCAGCGCCAATGGCCCCTTCGCCTGGGTCACGCTTGTGGTGGGGCTTCTGGTCTTTGCCATTGCCATGGCCTTTGACCTCAGCGATCCGCATCGGGTGACCCGCCGTTCCGCACAAGGCTTCTGGCTGCATGTGGTGGCGGCACCGGCGCTGGTGAACACCATCGCGCTGTCGCTGCTCGAAGGCGACCAGGGCCTGATCCTGGCGCTGGTGCTTGGGATCTTTGCGCTCATCGCGATCGTGATTGATCGCCGGTCGTTCCTGATCACCGCCATCGGCTATATCGTGGCGCTGAGCACAACCGTCTTCGATAGCGAGGGCACCGGGATCAGCATCCTGGCGCTTGGCGTGGTTCTGGTGGTCCTTGGCGCCTTTTGGGCGCGGATTCGGGCCGCGCTGCTTTCGCTCCTTTCCGGCGTGCTGCCCCTTCACCGGCTGCCGCCCTCTCACTGACCTCAAGGGATAGACATGACTGATCTGACCCCCCGCGAAATCGTTTCCGAACTCGACCGGTTCATCATCGGCCAGAAGGACGCCAAGCGCGCCGTGGCCGTGGCCCTCCGCAACCGCTGGCGGCGTAAGCAGCTGCCAGATGACCTGCGCGACGAGGTGCACCCCAAGAACATCCTGATGATCGGCCCCACCGGGGTCGGCAAAACCGAGATCTCGCGCCGTCTGGCCAAACTGGCCCGCGCCCCCTTCATTAAGATCGAGGCGACCAAGTTCACCGAAGTGGGCTACGTTGGTCGCGACGTGGAGCAAATCCTGCGCGATCTGGTGGACACAGCCATCGTCCAGACCCGCGAGCACATGCGTGAAGATGTGAAATCAAAGGCGCACAAGGCCGCCGAGGACCGCGTTCTGCATGCCATCGCCGGTGAAGACGCCCGCGAGAGCACGCTCGACATGTTCCGCAAGAAGCTGAAATCCGGCGAACTCGATGACACGGTGATCGAGCTGGACATCACCGATACCTCAAACCCGATGGGCGGCATGTTCGAAGTGCCCGGACAGCCCGGCGGCAACATGGGGATGATGAATCTCGGCGATCTGTTCGGCAAAGCCATGGGCGGGCGCACCACGAAGAAGAAACTGACCGTCGCCGAAAGCTATGACATCCTGATCGGCGAAGAAGCCGACAAGCTGCTGGATGACGAGACGGTGACCAAGGCCGCATTGGAATCGGTGGAGCAGAACGGCATCGTGTTTCTTGACGAGATCGACAAGGTTTGTGCCCGCACCGATGCACGTGGCGGCGATGTCAGCCGCGAGGGCGTGCAGCGCGACTTGCTGCCACTGATCGAAGGCACCACCGTTAGCACCAAACATGGCCCGGTCAAGACCGACCATATCCTGTTCATTGCCTCCGGTGCCTTCCACATCGCCAAGCCCTCGGATTTGCTGCCGGAACTGCAGGGTCGCCTGCCGATCCGGGTCAACCTGCGCGCACTGAGTGAAGAAGACTTTGTCCGCATCCTGACCGAGACCGACAATGCGCTGACACGTCAATACGAAGCGCTTCTGGGCACCGAGAAGGTCAAGATCACCTTCACCAAGGACGGCATTCATGCGCTGGCGCAGATCGCGGCCGAGGTGAACCACAGCGTCGAGAACATCGGCGCGCGGCGCCTCTACACGGTAATGGAGCGGGTGTTCGAGGAAATATCCTTTGCCGCGCCGGACCGCGGCGGCGAGGAAATCGTCGTAGATGAGGCCTTTGTTCACAAAAATCTCGGCGAACTCACCAAGTCTGCGGATCTCAGCCGCTACGTGCTCTAGATCTTTGCGCCAACTTCGCTACCTTGCCCGAGATATGTTCGGGCAAGGTCGTTATCCGGTGTGAAGGGTCATATAATGAAGAGAACCGTGCTGGCTTTTTGCGCGGCAATTGTGCTGGCGGCCTGCGCTGATCGCGATTTGATGCCGATCGTTCCCAACGCCGTCAGCATCGGTACGCCCTTCACGGTGTTTGCAACCACGACCCGGGAAGAGGAACCAGACGGAACATTGGGGTTTGGCCGATCCGACCAATTGCGGATGATGGAAATGACCGTCACCATCCCTCCCAGCCACTCGCCCGGTGAACTCTCGTATCGCCACAAGAACCCCGATCCCCACAAGAATTTCACCATTGCAGAGAATGTTTCGGTCGCGTCAGTCTCAGACTTGCGTCAGCGGTTCCTTCGCGAGCAGCGTGAGAATAACTGGCCGCTGCGCGAAGTGACGATCTTTGTACATGGCTACAACAGTACCCATCCAGAAACCGCATATCGAGCCGCACAGATGGCCTATGATGTCGATCTGCCCGGGTCTCTGGTGATGTATTCCTGGCCCAGTCGCGGCCGAGCCTTTGGCTACGCCTACGATCTCGACAGCATGCTCTTCGCGCGCGATGGTCTGGAGGAAACGATACGCAGAGTGAAAGCAGCCGGCGCGCAGCGTATCATTCTGGTTGCGCACTCTATGGGCACCGCACTTGCCATGGAGATGCTGCGACAGGCGGACATGCGTCGTCCCGGCTGGGCGGCACGCACGCTGAACGGCGGCGTCATGCTGATATCACCTGATCTGGACGTGGATCTGTTTGAAAGCCAGATGGCCGATCTGAAGGTCGTTCCGCAGCCATTTGCACTCATGGTCTCGGAAAAGGATCGCATTCTGAATATTTCTGGTCGGCTCCGCGGTACCAGTCAGGGAGAGCGGCTTGGCAACATAAAGTCCGCGGATCGTTTGCAAAGCTGGCCAATCGAAGTCATTGACCTCACCGCCTTTAACGCAGACGCGGCTTCGGGTCACTTTGTTGCGGCCACATCACCAAGCCTGTTGGCAGTCCTGAAATCCGCAGGCGACATAAGCCGGGTTTTTGGTCCGGTCGACCCCAGCCTGCTTGAACAGATCCTGCCACAGTCCCAGACGATTATAAGTGAACATGGAAAACTGATGGTCGAACGTCAGCGACGGCGCGAGGCGCGTTGAGGCCTAGCGGATACGCCGCAAATAGACGTAGTACGCTCCTTCACCACCGTGACTGATGTGCGCGGGGGTCACTTGCAGGACCGCTTGCGCCAACGGGGGAAGCGACAGCCATTGTGGAACCTGGTGGCGCAGAATACCGCGCGGGACAGGCATCGGTCCAGGCGCGTCGCGATCCTTGCCTTTACCTGTAATGACCAAAACCAGCCGCTTGTTGGAGGCCTGCGCCGATAGGATAAACCGGTTCAGCGCCCCGTGTGCAGACTCCATCCGCATACCGTGCAGATCGAGCTTTCCTTCCGGTTTCAGCTTGCCCCGTTTCATGCGGCGAAAGGCCTTTTCATCCATACGCACGGGATCTCCTGCCAGCTTGCGCCCGGGAGAGGGTTTGAGGTCATGAGTCGGCATTTTCCCGCGCGCATGGCTGCCCACTTCAAAATGCGGCAAGGCAGCGTTTGGTGTGCGGTGCGGTTTTGGCTTGGGCCGCGGGGCAGGGGGATCCGCATGGTCTCCGCCCATTTTCTCACGATCTGACTGAAGACGCTCTGCGTGCTTCACAACCTTCTGCCAGAGGTCGATTTCTTCATCTGTCAGTTTGCGCCGCGTCATCACAGATCATCCGGCAACATGGCATAGGCGCGCTGTATCGGCATCAGAACCATCAGACGTCCGGGGTCCTTCAACTGGCCAGCCTTGCGCCCGGCCTCATCGCCCGCACCAAAGAAGATATCGGCCCGTTGCGCGCCCTTGATGGCTGATCCGGTATCCTGTGCGATCATCAACCGCCGCATCTTGGACTGACCGTTTTTTTCGATCCAGACCGGCGCACCGAGCGGGGTATAGGCCGGGTCCACCGCGATCGACCGCATGGGGGTGATGGACCTGTTCATCGCGCCCAGAGGCCCCCTGTTTGCAGCAACGCGATTGACCTCACGGAAAAAGACATAGGAGGGATTGTGCATCAACAGCTCCGCGCCAGGCTCGGGGTTGCGCCGCACCCAATTGCGAATGACACCAGCGCTGACCTGATGCAGGCTATAGATGCCACGCCGAACAAGCTCTTGCCCGATCGACCGGTAGGGATGCCCATTTGCACCGCCATACCCCACGCGAATGGTTGAACCATCTTGCAGACGAATGCGTCCAGACCCTTGGATTTGCAGAAAGAACAGCTCAACGGGATCTTCGACCCAGGCGATTTCCAGCCCGCGTCCCTTCAGTACGTCGGTACTGAGGATGTCACGTCGTGAAAGCCAAAGCGATGTCGCGCGTGCTTCTGGCGGCATACGGTAGACGGGATAGCGATAGCGATTTGTACGGTGGCGGGAGCCGTTGAGCTCGGGTTCAAAATAACCGGTAAACAGACCATCCTTGCCATCTTCGATCAGCACCGGACGGAAGAACAGCTCAAAGAACGCGCGCGCGCCGCTGTCATCGGCATTTTGAGCCAAGGCGCAGAGTGTTTGCCAGTCCGCGCCCTCCATATCCATACAGGTTTCCCTGAAAACACGAAGGGCCTCGACATGATTGTCGAGGTCCCAGTCTGAAAGTTCGCTGAATTCCATTATCCGCAGAGACGGACCTGTTTCGGGCTGCGCTCCGGCGCCGGAACAGAGGGTCGCAGCCAGAAATGCCGCGCCCAGTCCCCGCCGAAGCGTCCCCGTCATGCGTCCGTTGCCACCAGCAACCAGTTCGGATCATCCGCGCCCATCTTGCGCGAGAATGTCCAAGTGTCCTTCTGGCGTTTAACGGCCTTTGGATCACCCTCGACAATTTCACCAGCACGGTTCCGCACTGCGGAGGTCAGCTCACCAACAAAGCGAACCGTTACTTCTGCTGTCGTGGTTGCCGCATCAAAGCTGACGTCGGCGATGGTGGTTTCGCGAACCCCGATGAACTCAGCCTCAATGGTCAGCCCCTGATCTTCGCGTGCCGACACGGCATCAACAAAGCTCTGGAAAATCTCATCGGAGATGAAGGGCTGAATCCCGTCGAGTTCGCCGGTTTCGAAGCCCATCAAGATCATCTCATAGGCACCGCGCGCGCCTTGCACAAACTCGGCCACGTGGAACGAGGGGTCCACACGCTTCATTTCGGCGAGAGCCTGCGCCTGCGGGCTGCCTTCATCGACGTAGGCAATAATGTCGTCATCAGGGCTTCCCTCGATAACTTCAAACTTGCGTTGCGGCGATCGCGCTTCACTGCCCGCCAGAGGAGGCTTTTCAAACCCCTCGCGCGTACCCAGAACGCTCTTTAGGCGCAGGATCAGAAAAACCGCGATGCCAGCCAGGACCAAAAGCTCTACCAAGGGCGACTCCATTCATACCTCATCGTCCAATAGGACCTGTCGGTTTGAAACCGACGTGTTCTGCTCTTATGTAGGTGACAGGCGGGACCAAGTCCACCGTTCTGCCCTAAAGAGAGGACGCCTATCATGCCCCTTTTTCTGGCTTTTTTGCTAGTGCCGATTATTGAAATCGCCCTGTTCATACAGGTCGGTGGCCTGATTGGGCTTTGGCCGACCCTCGGCATCGTCATATTGACGGCTGTTCTTGGGACATGGCTCGTGCGCACTCAAGGCCAGTTGGCGCTTGGGCAACTCCGGGGATCATTTGAGAGACTCTCCGATCCGACTGAACCCCTGGCGCATGGCGCGATGATCCTTCTGGCCGGGGCGTTGTTGCTGACGCCCGGTTTTTTCACCGATGCATTTGGTTTTCTGCTTCTGGTTCCCGGATTTCGCACCCGTGCTTTTGCCTACCTGCGATCCAAGGTCACCGTGGCGTCATTTCAAATGGGATCAGACCCACGCCACAGTGCCCGACCGCGTCCTGCCGACTCGCGGGGCGACGTCGTAGATGGCGACTATGAAGAGGTCACACCACGACCGCGCCGGGATGATCCCTCCGGTTGGGTTGAAGGGCCGAAATAAGACTTTGAGGATGGCTCTCCAAGCTGGTAAGCACGCTGCGACACGTTAAATTCAGGAGATTTCCATGGCCGAAAATGGCGCAGCAGAGGGCGCGGAACAACCGCAAGTCCAGATGAACATTATCGGACAGTTCATTCGCGATCTGTCCTTTGAGAACGTGATGGCGCAAAAAGGCGTCGGTGGCGAAGTGCAGCCGGACGTGAACGTTCAGGTGGCGCTCGATGCCAAGAAGCGCAGCACCGAAAACCAGTATGAAGTCATCACCAAGCTGACCATCGAATCCAAGAACAAAACAGGCGGTGAAGTGCTGTTTGTTCTGGAGCTGGAATATGTCGGCATCTTCAACATCGCAGGTGTGCCCGAAGATCAGCTGCACCCGTTCCTGTTGATCGAGTGCCCGCGGATGCTGTTCCCGTTCCTGCGCCGTATCGTTTCCGACATCAGCCGCGACGGTGGCTTCCCGCCGCTGAACCTCGACAACATCGACTTCGTCGCGATCTACCGCAACGAGCTGGCACGTCGTCAGACCGAAGGTGCAAGCGAAACGCCGAACTGATTGGAAAGCTTCACATCTGTGAGCTTTGTCAGGCGCTGCGACCAGAGGTCGCGGCGCCTTTCTTATTCAGAGGTCGAAGCCCAGAGCGCATCTTCGCCCAACTTGGCGACAAATTCCTCATGTGCGGCTTTTTCCTCTGCCGTGAGGCGTGAGGGTAGGGGGGTCGGACGTGGTGACGGGCGCCAATTGAGGTCCACCGCACTTGGACCGCCGGAGGATCCTGACGACAGGCCAAAATCAGGCTGACGTCCACCAATCAATTCCAGATAGACATCCGCAAGGATCTCAGAGTCGAGAAGCGCGCCGTGCAATGTCCGATTGGAGTTGTCGATGCTGAAACGCCGGCAAAGCGCATCGAGCGTGGCCGGCGAGCCGGGATAGCGCTTTCGCGCCATGGCCAGCGTATCGATCGCCTGCTCCATGGGCAGCTGAGGCAGGTTCATCCATCCCAGTTCTGCATTGAGAAACTTCATGTCGAAGCTGGCGTTGTGGATCACCATTTGAGACTCGCCCACGAAATCCAGAAACGCCTGTCCAACCTCGGCAAACAGGGGCTTATCCTTCAGGATCACCTGTCCGGGGCCGGGCGGTTGCGGTGGTTCGAGAAGATCAGGCCCGATACCATGCACACCAAATGCCTCATGCGGCATGGAGCGTTGCGGGTTTATATAGACATGAAACGTCTCACCCGTAGGCATATGGTTGAGCAGTTCCACCGCACCAATTTCGACAATGCGATCACCTGAGAAGGGGTCAAAGCCGGTGGTTTCCGTATCGAGTACGATTTCACGCATGCGCCATTCTCCGTCTGATATCTGCAAGCACCTCTGCCACCTGGCTCCGGGCATGATCGGGGGTATCGGTCTCGATCTGGTAGTCGCTTCGTGCCAGTTTTTCTGCGATCGGGAGCTGCTTTGCAAGGATCTGCCGAAACTGGTCCTCGGTCATTGTTCCGCGGGCAAGAACACGATCACGCTGAACCTCCGGCGCCACATGGACACAGGCCACCGCGTGCATCTCCGCTTCCCCCCCCGTCTCAAACAACAGTGGAATGTCAAAGACCAAGATATCGGCGCGCGCGGTTTGTCTGAATAGCTCTCGATCTGCCTTCACCAATGGATGAACGATCGTCTCCAGCTGAGAAATAACATCTTTATCCTTTGATATCAGATCCTTGAGGACAGATCGATTCACGCTGCCATCCCGCGTGGCCTGCGGAAACAGACGTGATATCGGCTCAACCGCCGCCCCTCCATCGGCATATAGTCGATGAACGGCCGCGTCCGCATCCCAGATCGCACACCCTGCCTCTGCAAAGAGGGTCGCGGTCGTGGATTTTCCCATTCCGATCGAGCCGGTCAATCCTAGCGAAAATGTCATCCGGTTGCGGCGGTGCGCGCAGACATATCAACCTCCGGCCGCTGACCAAACCAGCGCTCGAATCCAGGGGCCGCCTGATGCAACAACATGCCAAGCCCATCAACGACCGTGCATCCCGCGTCTTCGGCAGCGAGCAACAATTTGGTCTTGAGCGGCGCGTAAACAAGGTCGGTAACGACGATCCCGGCGTGCAACCCATCCAACGGAACGCGCAAGGGCCGCTGGCCCACCATCCCGAGCGACGTCGTATTCACGATAAGTGCTGCGTCCTCGATGATGTTGCCTGACTGAACCCAGTCAATGACTGTTATTCTAGCGCCAAACGTTTCTGCCAGATCCTCGGCGCGCGAGCGCGTGCGATTGGTGATACGAATTTCAGGCACGCCAGCTTCGATCAGCGAGGCAATCACGGCACGGCTGGCACCGCCGGCACCAAAAACCGTCGCGGGTCCGGACTTAGGATCCCAATCGGGTGCGCCCTCATGCAGGTTGGTTATAAAGCCGTATCCATCCGTATTGTCAGCGACGATAGAGCCGTCTTCCCGGAAGATCAGGGTATTGGCCGCCCCCATCAACTTTGCCCGGTCCGTGACCTTATCTGCGATCTCCATGATCGCTTCCTTGTGAGGAATAGTCACATTTGCCCCGACAAATCCCATACGCGGCATCATGCGTACAACCGCCTCTAGATCGTCTGGCTCCACATGCATCGGCATATAATGTCCCGCAATCTCGTTGGTCGTGAGCCAATGTCGATGCAGTTGCGGGGATTTGGAGTGGGCGATCGGACAACCGATCACAGCAGCGAGCGGGATCTTGTGCTCTGTCATTGTTCGATAATCCCCTGCAGTCCCAGATAGTTCATGAGTTCCAACATCGGTAGCCCCAGGACATTAAAGTAGCTGCCGTCAATGGTTGTAAACAGTCGCACACCCTCTTCTTCGAGTTTGTACGCGCCCACCGCATGTCTGATACTGTCCCAGTTGCGGTCGACGTACCCCTCTAGATAGGCATCACTCGCCTGTCGCATCACAAGTCGCACCTGACCTACGTGCCGCCAGAGCGGCTCTCCGTCTTTATAAATCACGGCAGCCGACAGAAGCATATGACGTTTGCCGCGCATCGCCCGGAGCTGTTTCAGCGCATCATCGGCGGTTTCTGGCTTCGAGAGCAATCGCCCCTCAAAATCCAACACCTGATCGCACCCCAGGACCATGTCTCCGGGACACTTGCCCGAAACCTTGCGTGCTTTGGCTTCGGCCAGTGTATCGGCGATATCACGCGGTGCAGCCTGCTCGGCCAACAGCGCTGCCTTTATCGCATCTTCGTCAACGCGCGCGACCTCTACGCGGAAGTCCACGCCAGCCTGACGGAGCAACTGAGCGCGGATCTCGGAACGAGACGCCAAGATGATGTGGGTATTCATGTGGACAACCCTATGGGAAAACGTCTGATCATTCAGGGACGTTTTGTATGATTTACCCCCCTCAACGCAAGGGTGGGATAAACCTCGAAATCTCAGGTGATTCCTCCGCGATTCCTCCATCCGGTATTGGGATAACTTTGAACAAGTGGATAAGTCGGTCACTCCCAGTTTTTCCCAACCTTATCCCCACCTTCACCTTCGTAAAGAAACCCTTAACGCCCCCATGTTTTATGGCGGTAACCAAAAATTCATCCTCAAGGCAGGAACAGGGCGCTGAGATTATCCACGCTGTGCAGAACCGGTATGAAAACTCGATAATCCACTGTTTTCGGGGTGCACTACAAAAACATCATCCTTATAAAACTTATATATTTATATAGGGTGGCCCAACTGGACCGCTCAGCATGAGGACACGTCATGGATCTCACTGATCTGATGTTTACGCTCTATCCTTACGCGAAGTCGCTCCACATCATGGCCGTGATCAGCTGGATGGCAGGCTTGTTCTACCTTCCACGCCTGTTCGTCTATCACGTGGAGGAGGCAGAAAAGGTCGAAGAGGTGAAACCAATCTTCCTCACCATGGAGGACAAACTCCTCAGAGTGATCATGGGGCCAGCAAGCGTCGTCACATGGGCTGCAGGGCTGTTCATGGTGTTCACGCCAGGGTTGGTGGATTGGTCCTACGTTTGGCCCTGGACCAAGGGAATCTCAGTGCTTGGGATGACTTGGTTTCATCATTGGCTGATGTTTCGCCACAAGGACTTCAGAGAAGGGCAGAACAGGCTCACAGGGCGCCAGTATCGCCTTATGAACGAGGTTCCCACGCTCTTGATGGTCGTCATCGTGATCTCGGTCATCTTCAAGTTCTAACGCCGCGTTTGACTCGATCACAGAGACCCACTATCAAGCGTGAAAGCGGACCCGTCCGGGATTCCCGCGTTTTCCGTATTTTATACTGTGACGCCCTCTGTTGGCAGAGGGAACAAGGGCCGTGTGCATATGACCGAGCAATCTCTGAACCTTTCTGATCTCAAAATCCAAAGCCCCAAAGCGCTGTTGACCATGGCAGAGGAACTTGAGATCGAAAACGCTTCCACCATGCGCAAGGGTGAGATGATGTTCCAGATCCTGCGTGAGCGCGCGGATGAAGGCTGGAATATTTTCGGGGATGGGGTTCTCGAGGTTCTGCAGGACGGGTTTGGCTTTCTGCGTTCGCCCGAAGCGAACTATCTTCCGGGCCCGGATGACATCTACGTCTCGCCTGACATGATCCGCCAGTTTTCCTTGCGCACCGGAGACACGGTCGATGGGCAGATCAAGGCTCCATTGGAGAACGAGCGCTATTTTGCGCTGACCACGGTGACGAAGATCAACTTCGAAGAGCCCGAGAAAACGCGTCACAAGATTGCTTTCGATAACCTGACACCGCTCTATCCGGATGAGCGTTTGAATATGGAAATCGAAGATCCCACTGTGAAAGACCGCTCGGCACGCGTGATCGATCTGGTTTCTCCGATCGGTAAAGGCCAGCGTTCGCTCATCGTGGCTCCGCCGCGGACGGGCAAAACCGTTCTGTTGCAGAATATTGCGCACTCGATCGAGCAGAACCATCCAGAGTGCTATCTGATTGTTCTGTTGATCGATGAGCGTCCGGAAGAAGTCACTGACATGCAGCGATCGGTGAAAGGGGAGGTCGTGTCCTCGACCTTTGATGAACCCGCTACGCGCCACGTTGCGGTATCCGAAATGGTCATCGAGAAGGCGAAGCGTCTCGTTGAGCACAAACGAGATGTAGTAATTCTTCTCGATTCGATCACAAGACTTGGTAGAGCATTCAACACGGTTGTGCCATCCTCGGGTAAGGTTCTGACCGGCGGTGTGGATGCCAACGCCCTGCAACGTCCAAAACGCTTCTTTGGTGCTGCGCGTAATATCGAAGAAGGTGGCTCGCTCACCATCATTGCTACCGCGCTGATCGATACGGGCAGCCGTATGGATGAGGTTATCTTTGAAGAATTCAAAGGGACGGGTAACTCTGAGATCGTTCTGGACCGTAAAATTGCGGACAAACGTGTCTTCCCGGCGATCGATATTCTCAAATCCGGCACACGGAAAGAAGAGCTGCTGGTGGACAAAGTGGATCTCGCCAAGACATTTGTCCTGCGTCGGATTCTGAATCCGATGGGAACCACAGATGCGATCGAGTTCCTTCTTTCTAAACTCAAGCAAACAAAGACAAATTCAGAGTTCTTTGATTCAATGAATACCTGACCAGCGTCGGTGGAGAGAGAGGCCATCCCATGGATACGATCTTTGCGTTGGCCACCGCCCAGGGAAAGGCCGGTGTCGCCGTCATCCGTGTATCTGGACCAGAGGCACGCCTCGTCGGAGAAAAGCTGTCGCGAAAGTCATTGCCCAGTCGGGGGATGGCTTTTTCGCGTTTAAGAGACAGCCATGGCGATCTTCTTGATGAGGCGCTTGTCTTGTCATTTACAATGCCTGACAGCTTTACTGGTGAAGATACGGTCGAGTTTCAGTGTCATGGCAGCAGCGCGGTAGTATCGTCGATTTTGCAGACGATCGAAGAAACGGGCTTGGCGCGTATCGCCGAGCCGGGAGAATTCACGCGACGCGCGATGGATAATGGCAAACTCGACTTGACCCAGGTCGAAGGTCTCGCAGATCTTATCGATGCAGAGACCGAAGCACAGCGTAAGCAGGCGCAAGTCGTTCTGTCAGGTGGATTGGGCAAGCTCGCTGATCGTTGGAGATCTGACCTCATTCGTGCAGCATCCCTGATTGAAGTCACGATCGACTTCGCGGATGAAGAGGTGCCGGTGGATGTGACGCCAGAGGTGACGGACCTCCTCAATGGCGTTGCTCGGGATCTCAAACGAGAAATTGACGGTGTTTCGATAGCGGAGCGAATTCGGGACGGCTTTGAAGTTGCAATCATCGGGGCTCCGAACGTAGGAAAATCGACACTTCTGAACGCACTCGCCGGTCGAAATGCGGCGATCACCTCCGAATACGCTGGCACAACCCGTGATGTTATCGAGGTCCGTATGGACCTGGCAGGCCTTCCGGTTACACTACTTGATACGGCTGGCCTTCGCGATACGGACGACCACGTAGAAGGAATAGGCATCAAACTTGCACAAGAGCGAGCGGAGGCCGCGGATCTACGTATATTTCTCGCAGAACAGGATGAAATACTCGACGTCGAATTTAAGCCCGGCGATCTCCGGTTATTGCCGAAGGCAGATGTGAGAGTAAGTTCAGAAGGGGCGATCTCCGGAAAGTCAGGGCAGGGGGTTGATGAACTTGTGACTCATGTTTCTATGACGTTAAAGGGTCGGTCAGCTCATACTGGGATTGCGACACGTACGCGCCATCGTGATGCATTGCGACGTTCATCAGAAAGCTTGGCTCGCGCGATGGAACGCCTCCACGATGGACCGGAGTTCTATGATATTGTGGCTGAAGATGTGAGATCTGCGATACGGGCTCTTGAACTGTTGGTAGGTCGTATCAATGTAGAGAATCTTCTGGACGAGATATTCTCGAGTTTTTGCTTAGGAAAGTAGGGAGTGTTTCACGTGAAACATCCGCATTACGATGTCATCGTCATAGGCGGCGGGCATGCCGGAACCGAAGCAGCCCATGCTGCGGCAAGAATGGGCGCCCGAACTGCTATGGTAACGCTCCGCCGTGATGGTATTGGTGTCATGTCCTGCAATCCTGCAATTGGTGGCTTGGGAAAAGGACATCTCGTCAGAGAAATCGATGCGTTGGACGGTGTAATGGGCCGCGTCGCGGACCTCGCAGGTATCCAATTCAGACTTTTGAATCGTCGGAAAGGTCCTGCTGTGCAAGGACCGCGCGCTCAAGCTGATCGTGCTATATACAGATCTGAAATGCTTCGGGCCATCGAAGAACAGAGAAATCTAGACATCATCGAAGATGAAGTCGTTGACTTCATTATGAAAGGGGAGAACGAGGTCACCGGAGTAGTTCTTTCTGAAGACGTTGAACTCACAGCTAAAGCTGTCGTACTTACGTCTGGTACGTTTTTGAACGGGGTCATACATATCGGTGATGTTGCTCGATCCGGTGGTCGCATGGGCGATAAGCCGTCAATTAAGCTTGCTGAGCGATTGAAGTCATTTGATCTACCGTTGGGACGTTTGAAAACGGGAACACCGCCCCGACTAGACGGCCGGACCGTCAACTGGGATATCCTTGATCAACAACCTGGTGACGATGATCCTACTCTATTCTCTTTTTTGAGCAAATCTGTATCGGCTCAGCAAATATCTTGTGGGATTACGCACACAAACGAAAAAACACACGATATTATTCGTACGAATCTTGAGCTGTCTGCAATGTATGGCGGGCACATCGATGGGATTGGACCAAGGTACTGCCCATCGATCGAAGATAAAGTTGTGCGTTTCGCAGATAAGTCATCTCATCAGATATTTCTTGAGCCTGAGTCACTTTCTGATCACGCCGTATATCCCAATGGGATCTCGACGAGTTTGCCCGAGCAGGTTCAAGAAGAGTATGTCCATTCCATTGTCGGATTGGAAAGCGCCGTCATTATGCAACCCGGGTATGCGATCGAATATGATTATGTCGATCCACGCGCGTTGAAAGCGACACTGGAACTTAGAGAAGTATCAGGTCTTTATCTTGCTGGCCAAATTAATGGAACTACGGGCTATGAAGAGGCAGCCGCGCAGGGACTTGTCGCCGGACTGAACGCCGCGGCGAAATGTTTGGAAAGTGAAAAAATCATCTTTAGTCGCGCCTCTAGCTATATTGGTGTGATGATTGATGATTTGACAACCAACGGAGTTACCGAACCTTATCGCATGTTTACGTCTCGTGCTGAGTTCAGACTATCTCTACGAGCCGACAACGCTGATCAGCGTCTCACGTCGCTTGGGATTTCCGTAGGTTGTGTCTCGCCAGAGAGGCGCCGTATCTTCGAAAGCAAGATGGAAAGTCTTAATTCTGTCAAAAGTGTTCTGACTTCCGCAAAGCTCACGCCGAACCAAATTTTGGGGGCAGGAATACAGATCAACCAGGACGGAAACAAACGTGATGGTATGGAAGTTCTTGCCTTCCCAAAAGTTGGGTTTGACGAAATTCTCCCACTCTTCCCTGAATTGGCGACAACAGAAGCAGAGATTCGAAGTCAAATTGTACGTGACTCGCTTTATGTCAACTATATTGAACGTCAGGAGAAAGAAGTCGCGGCGCTGAAGAAGGACGAGGAACATAGTATTCCTGCAGGCTTTAGCTACGAGATTGAAGGGCTTTCGCATGAACTTCGGCAGAAGCTCAGTCGTTCCCGACCTGAAAACCTCTCCCAAGCAGCCCGGATTGATGGCATTACTCCTGCTGCTTTGGCGCTAATTTTGGGGAACTTAAAGCGACAAGCGCGTGTGCGGGCGAAGTCCGCATGAGTGTTGATGTTATTCAATCGAAGTATGATGTTTCACGTGAAACATGCGAGCGTCTACGGATATTCGCAGAAACTCTTGAAAAGTGGAACCCAAAGATAAATCTGGTTTCCAAAAACAGCTTGCGTGATCTGTGGACGCGCCACATTCTTGATAGCGTTCAGGTGTTTGGAGTTCCAACATTGGGCACGAGCTGGCTCGATATTGGAAGTGGCGGAGGCCTTCCTGGGATTATCATCGCTATTCTTGCCGCAGAGAAGGCGCCTGACATGAAAGTCACTTTGATTGAAAGCGATCAGCGCAAATGTGCTTTCTTGCGGAATGTTGCGAGAGAATGTCGCGTGAAGGTATCTGTCAAGTCGCAGCGGATAGAGGCGGTTGAGGGCATTCAGGCTGATGTTCTTTCCGCACGTGCGCTCGCTGATTTGAGTGATCTCTTGTCGTTCTCCGAGCACCATCTTGCCGAGTCTGGAACTGCAGTGTTCCCAAAGGGCGCCAACTGGAAAAAAGAGGTGGATAACGCGCGCAAAAGATGGCGATTTGAGTGCGAAGAGATTACAAGTCTTACTGAGCCTGAGGCTGTCATTCTCAAGATCAAGGGAGTAGCGCGTGTCTGACATGTCCCGTTCGGGAACGCCCCGCATTATTGCCATCGCAAATCAGAAGGGTGGGGTAGGAAAGACAACTACAGCGATTAACCTCGCCGCGGCCATGGTCGAAGAGGGTATGAGAGTGCTCCTCGTTGATCTGGATCCGCAGGGGAACGCGTCTACCGGCCTGGGAATCGAGGCTGAAGATCGAGAACACACGACGTACGATCTGTTGGTGGATGAAGTCGAACTTTCTGCGGTTATTCGACAAACTGACCTCGAAGACCTGTGTATCATACCAGCGACCGTGGATTTGAGTTCTGCTGATATTGAGCTGTTCTCCAACGAAAAGCGTAGCTATCTCCTTCATGACGCGCTTCGTCAGCCCGCGATGACGGATTATGACTGGGACTATATCCTGATTGATTGTCCGCCTTCTCTCAATCTATTGACCGTTAACGCGATGGTGGCGGCGGATTCTGTTTTGATTCCACTGCAAAGTGAATTTTTCGCGCTCGAAGGGCTCTCGCAGCTGATGTTGACTATTCGCGAAGTTCGTCATGCTGCAAATCCAAGTTTGAGGATCGAGGGAGTTGTGTTGACAATGTATGATCGTCGCAACAACCTTTCTCAACAGGTGGAGCAGGACGCGCGTGATAACCTTGGTGATTTGGTGTTTAGAACCAAGATACCGCGTAATGTGCGTGTTAGCGAAGCGCCGTCATATGCTATGCCGGTGTTGAACTACGACTCCGCATCGTTGGGTGCTAAGGCTTATCGTCAATTGGCGGATGAAATTATATCTAAACATCAAAAAATTGCGGCCGAATAAGAATAGAAGGGGCACAGAATGGCAGATAAGAAACCCAAACCGCGCGGCCTGGGGCGTGGCCTCTCTGCATTGATGGCTGACGTGAACGCGGAACCTGTCAGCACAGATGGTGTACGGACGCCACGCAATGCTGAAATTCTTGTCCCGATTGAGAAAGTTCAGGCAAACCCTGATCAGCCGCGTCGCCAGTTTTTGCAGGAAGACCTCGACGATCTTACCGCGTCTATCAAAGAAAAGGGTGTTCTTCAGCCTTTGATTGTGCGCCCGCGCGATGGCGGAATGTACGAGATCGTGGCGGGGGAACGTCGGTGGCGCGCTGCGCAAGCTGCGCAGCTACATGAAGTTCCTGTGCTCATTCGCGACTATTCTGACGTCGAGATGTTTGAAGTTGCGATCATCGAGAACATTCAACGTTCCGATCTTAACGCTCTCGAGGAAGCTCAGAGCTATAAGCAATTGATGGACAAATTCGGACATACGCAAGAAAAGATGGCTGAGGCGCTTGGGAAGAGCCGAAGCCATATCGCGAATTTGGTACGGCTGCTCCATCTACCTGAAGATGTTCAAGATCTTGTCCTTGATCGAAAATTGTCTGCGGGTCATGCGCGAGCATTGATCACGTCAGACAATGCATCTGAGCTCGCTAAAAAAATCGTAAAAGGTGGGCTTTCGGTTCGTGCAACCGAGTCGTTGGTGAAGAAGGACGCGGCTGGTATCTCCGGTAGTCCTGCTACAAAGAAGCCGAAAACTCAGGCGGAGAAAGATGCCGATACACGTGCATTGGAGGCTGATTTGTCTGCGATGATCCGAATGAAGGTATCAATCGATCACAAACCAGGCGGCGAGGCCGGTGCTGTGACGATATCCTACGAAACTTTGGATCAGCTGGATGACTTGTGCAATCGTCTTAGCCGTTAGGCCGGGTCCAAATGAAAATCATCACCGCACAAAGCGTGATCGCCTGTATCGCTATGATATGAAAAGATAGTTCAAGTAATAGCGAAATGCAAAGAACGGCGGCGACTGATAAGGTCGCCGCCTTTTTTGCTCTTGGACGGATGGCGCCATATTCGTGCCAGTCCTGAATCATCGGGCCAAAGGTCCCGTGGCTGGTAAGCCATACATGTAGCCGTTCCGATGATCTTGCGAAGAAGAAGGTAGCGAGAAGCAGGAAAGGCACCGTCGGTAGGAGAGGAAGCGCAACGCCCACCACTGCCAGAAGGAGGCTGAGAAGACCAAGGCAGAGATAGATAGCTTTCATTTATCAATCCGTCAGGAGTTCTCTGAGAACGGCGTTCAGAACCGCGCGACCTTGGGAGGTCGCACACAATCGGTCATTGATGATTTCTATCATACCGAGCTCACGAAGAGCGTCTATTTTGGCGTCGGAAATGGGGGAGGAGGCGAGTTTGCCGTGGCGTTCAAGGTCTAGCCCCTCATGTAGTCGAAGCCCCATCATCATGTGTTCGACGACCTGATCTTCTTGGGAAAGCCGTTCAAACGGGAGTGTTCCGTTTCCTTGGCGAACCGCTTCAAGCCAAGCACCTGGTGCCTTAGGCGCTTCTGTCGCCATCCGCTGGCCGTTCAGAGATAACCTACCATGCGCACCCGGTCCAATCCCGAGGTAGTCTCCGTACCGCCAATAGATGAGATTATGACGGCTCTCGGCGCCCGGTCGGGCATGATTAGAAATCTCATAGCCTGGTAGCCCGTAGGATTCGCAAATCTCTTGGGTGGCGAGGTACATGTCAGCTGCATTGTCGTCTGTGGGCAGGTGGCGCAGTTTGCCTCTTGCGTAGCGATCCCCAAATGCGGTGCCGTCTTCGATTGTCAGCTGATAAAGCGACAGATGATCGATCGCCATGCTGAGCGCCTCTGAGAGTTCCGCTTTCCACGCATCAAGGGTCTGACCTTGGCGGGCGTAGATCAGGTCGAAACTGACACGGTCAAAGCAGTTTCTGGCGACGTCAAAGGCTTTGCGTGCTTCCTCCACTGAGTGAATGCGGCCAAGACGGCGGAGGTCTTCATCGTTCAACGCCTGAATACCCATGGAAATCCGATTGACGCCGGCGTCGCGATAGCCGGCAAATCGACCGGCCTCGACCGATCCTGGATTGGCTTCCAGTGAGATTTCGATGTCATTGGCGAAGGGCCAGATCTCACGTGCAGTGTCGATCACCGCAGCAACCGTGTCCGGATGCATCAGGGATGGGGTGCCGCCGCCAAAGAAGATGCTGTTCAGAAGCCGATCAGGGACCAATTCGCCCATACGGCGCAGCTCGGTCTGGTAGGCGGTGACCCAGGCCGACTGATCGATCTGGCTCACTACATGGCTGTTGAAGTCGCAGTAGGGGCATTTGGCCTGACAGAATGGCCAATGCACGTAGAGACCAAAGCCCCCATTCCGCCAATCATCCACCAAAACAGCCCTGCACGAACTGGGCCAATGCGCGGCCTCGGTGGCTGATGCGGTTCTTTTCCGCCTTATCCATTTGAGCGCAGGTCACGTCATAACCCTCGGGCATAAACATGGGATCGTAGCCAAATCCACCTTCGCCAAGGATGGGCCAGACCAGCGTACCGGGCATTACACCCTCAAACACCTCGTCATGGCCATCGGGCCAGGCCAGAACCAGCGTGCAACGAAACTGGGCGCTGCGGGGGGCGTCTGGCCCTTTTGCGGTAATTTCATCATTGGCGCGGGTCATCGCCAGCATGAAATCACGTCCCTGACCGGTCTCGGCCCAATCGGCGGTGTAGACCCCCGGCGCGCCGTCTAGCGCATCTATGGTGATACCGCTGTCGTCGGACAGCGCGGGCAGGCCGGTGGCCTTCGCCGCTGCATGGGCCTTGATCCTTGCATTGCCTACAAAGCTGTCTTCGGTTTCCTCTGGCTCGGGCAGGTCCATCGCTGCCGCGCCAACCACTTTGACCCCAAAGGGGGCGAGGATCTCGGTGATCTCGCCCAGCTTCCCTGAGTTGTGTGTGGCGACCAACAAGGTGTCGCCTTCGAACTTGCGGGTCATGCGCAGGCTGCCTTTTGCATCTCGGCGAGTTCAGATGTGCCCTTGGTAGCCAGGTCCATGAGCTCATTCATCTGATCCCGGGAAAAGACCGAGCCTTCAGCGCTCATTTGCACTTCGATCAGTTTGCCGGAGCCGGTCATGATGAAGTTACCGTCAACGCCTGCCTCGGAATCCTCGGGGTAGTCCAGGTCCAGGATCGGCTGACCGGCGTAAATGCCGCAGGAAATCGCAGACACCGGATCCACCAGCGGATCCATCTTCACGTCTCCGGCCTTCATCAGCTTGTTGACAGCCAGTCTCAGAGCAACCCACCCACCGGTGATGGAGGCGCAGCGGGTGCCGCCATCGGCCTGCAACACATCGCAATCGACTGTGATCTGGCGCTCGCCCAGGGCGACGCGATCAATGCCAGCCCGCAGGGCGCGGCCGATCAGGCGCTGGATTTCGACGGTACGTCCGCCTTGCTTGCCGGAGGCAGCCTCACGGCGCATACGGGTGTTGGTAGCACGCGGCAGCATGCCGTATTCTGCCGTCACCCAGCCAAGACCGGACCCCTTGATAAATGGCGGCACACGGTCTTCGATGGTGGCGGTGCACAGCACATGGGTGTCGCCCATCTTGATCAAGCAGGAGCCTTCCGCGTGTTTGGTAAAGCCGGTTTCGAAAGTAACGGTGCGCATTTCGTTCAGGGCACGTCCGGAGGGTCGCATGTGGATATCCTTTTGCTGTTGCCCCGTCGATACCGTCCGGGGGGTTGGCGATGCAAGGGTCATTGACCATATCTAGCGAAGCGCTTTAGTGACAAAAGGGGAGGTACGTTCACCGTATCTGTCGGGAACAGTGGGATTGAGATGACGGACGCAAATTCCATACTTCAAGACATGAACGATCGCTCGCGCGAGGTGTTTCGTATTCTTGTGGAAAACTACCTAGATACCGGTGGGCCAGTCGGCAGCCGTACCCTGACGCGTTCGCTGAGCGAGAAGGTCAGTGCTGCCACTGTCCGCAACGTTATGCAGGATCTGGAATATCTAGGGCTGCTGGACAGCCCACATGTGAGCGCAGGCCGTATTCCGACCCAAATGGGACTGCGACTGTTTGTCGATGGGTTGCTGCAAATGGGCGATCCCAGCATGCAGGACCGCGAGACGATCGACCGGACGCTGGGTGACAATTCCAGCGACGTCAGTGGCATGCTGGACCGTGTCGGCGCGGCGCTGTCGGGGGTGACCCATGGTGCCTCTCTGGTGCTGACGCCCAAGCATGAGGCTGAGTTGCGCCATATCGAGTTTGTGTCTCTGGCGCAGGACCGGTCGCTGGTGGTTCTGGTGTTCTCGGACGGGCATGTGGAAAACCGTCTGTTCACACCACCGCCAGGGCAAACCCCCAGTTCGATGCGGGAGGCGGCGAATTTTCTCAATGCGCTGATCGAAGGGCGCACGCTGGGGCAGGTGCGCAAGGACGTGCAGTCCGAAATCGAAAAACGCCGGCAGGAAATCGACACGCTTGCCAGCGACATGATCGAAAGCGGGCTCGCCGCTTGGGAAGATGATGGCAGTGATCAGGCGCGGCTTATCGTGCGGGGACGGGCGAATCTCCTCTCGGAAGAGGGAGCTCCGGATGAGTTGGAGAAGATCCGCAGCCTGTTCGATGACCTGGAGCGCAAACGGGACATCGCAGAATTCCTGGAACTGACCGAAGATGGCGACGGTGTGCGCATTTTTATCGGCTCGGAGAACAAACTTTTCTCACTTTCGGGTTCCTCTTTGGTGGTGTCTCCCTATATGAACGCGGATCGAAAGATCATCGGCGCGGTGGGGGTCATTGGCCCGACGCGCCTGAACTACGGACGGATTGTGCCGATCGTGGACTACACGGCACAGCTGGTCGGGAAAATGGTATCCGACCGGAGCTAGAGGTGGATTATGGCAGAGCCCAAGAACGAAGACTTTTTGGATGATATCGAGGCAGCCGAAGCCGAGGAGCTGTCGGCTCAGACCGAGGAATATGACGACGAGGCGCTGGAGCTGGATAGCCTGCGTGCCGAGCGTGACGAATACAAGGATCGCTTCATGCGCGCCCTTGCCGATGCCGAAAACTCCCGCAAGCGCGGTGACAAGGCACGGCGCGAGGCAGAGCAATATGGCGGCTCCAAACTGGCACGCGACATGCTGCCGGTCTATGACAACATGAAACGCGCTGTCGAAGCCGCAAGTGACGAGCAGAAGGCGGTTGCAGCCGCGCTGATCGAAGGGGTCGAGCTGACCATGCGGGCGCTGCGGGATGTGTTTCAGAAGCACGGCATTCAGGTGATAACGCCCGAGGTCGGAGATCGCTTTGACCCGCAGGTGCATGAGGCGATGTTCGAGGCACCGGTGCCCGGCACCAAGGCTGGCGACATCATTCAGGTGTCCGCAGAGGGCTTCATGTTGCACGACCGTCTTCTGCGTCCAGCGCAGGTCGGCGTATCGTCCACGCCGGCGTCGTGATGTGATCGGGCCCATACGGGCCCGGGCCTCCGGCGGGGATATTTTTGTTGAAAAGATGAAAGAGCGGCGTGCCTCAGGCGCGCCGTTCTTTATTGATCAGGGCCTCTTCCTTGAGACGATAGAGGGTCTCGAGCGCCTCCCGCGGGCTGAGGTCATCGGGATTGATGCCCTCAAGCAGGTCCAGCACCGGTGAAGCGGCCGGGGCCTTTGGTTGGGGCGGCGGAGCGGCGGCAAAAAGCGGCAGGTCGTCGATCTGCACCTTGCCTGCGCCACCACCTTCGCGGCTGCTTTTCTCCAGCATGTCGAGAACACTGCGCGCGCGCTCCACGACGGAGGCTGGCAGGCCAGCGAGCTGGGCTACTTGTACACCGTAGGACCGATCTGCAGCGCCTTTCTTGACCTCATGCAGGAAGATGACTTCGCCTTCCCACTCCTTGACGGTGACAGTGGCATTGTCAACGCCGGGTAGCTTGGCGGCCAGCTGCGTCAGCTCGTGGTAGTGGGTGGCAAACAGCGCGCGCGAGCGGTTGACCTCATGCAGGTGTTCCAGCGTTGCCCAGGCGATCGAGAGGCCATCATAGGTGGCGGTGCCGCGTCCGATCTCATCAAGGATCACCAGCGCGCGGTCGTCGGCCTGATTCAGGATGGCGGCAGTTTCGACCATCTCTACCATGAAGGTGGAGCGACCGCGGGCGAGGTCATCCGATGCCCCGACGCGGCTGAACAGTTGGCTGACCATGCCCACATGCGCGGCCTCTGCCGGGACATAGCTGCCCATCTGGGCGAGCACGGCGATCAGGGCATTCTGGCGCAGGAAGGTCGATTTACCCGCCATGTTGGGACCGGTCAGCAACCAGACTGCGGCACCATCCTCGGTGCTGAGGTCGCAGTCATTGGCCACAAATGTCTCGCCGCCCTGTTGGCGCAGAGCCTGCTCGACCACCGGGTGACGGCCACCATCCACGTGAAACGCGCGGCTTGCGTCGACCTTTGGGCGGGTCCAGTTCTCGCCCCGCGCCAGATCGGCAAGGGCGGTGACCAGATCCAGTTCGGCAAAGCCCCGCGCGGCTTGGTTAAGCCGGGCGGCACAGTCGAGAATAGCGCCAGAAAGCCTTTGATAGAGCCGCTTTTCGATCTCCAGAGCCTGATTTCCGGCGTTCAGGATCTTGGTCTCGATCTCGCTCAGCTCCACCGTGGTAAAGCGCACCTGATTGGCGGTGGTCTGACGGTGGATATAGGTCTCCGACATCGGTGCGGATTGCATCTTGGCGGCATGGGTCGCTGTGGTCTCGATGAAATAACCCAACACGTTGTTGTGCTTGATCTTCAGCGAGGTGACGCCGGTGTGTTCGGCATACTTCTTTTGCAGGCCGGCAATCACGGACCGTCCCTCGTCGCGCAGGGTGCGGGCCTCGTCTAGCTCGGGATCGAATTCCGGCGCGATGAAGCCGCCATCCCGCGCCAACAGAGGCGGCTCTGCAATCAGGGCGGCGTCCAGCAGGGCCAGCAGGTCATCAAAGCCGCGCAAGGCCTGTGCCGCCTCCATCAGCAGAGGCGGCAGGTCCTGACCCTGCAGCTCGCGTTCGATCTCCTCGCCCTGGGTCAGCGCGTTGCGGATACCGGCAAGATCACGTGGGCCACCTCTGTCCAGCGCGAGGCGGGACAGGGCGCGGTCAATATCGGGCGTCTTGCGCAGCATGCCGCGCAGGGCGTCGCAGCGGGTAGGGTCCTCGACCGTTGCGTCCAGCGCTGCGAGGCGTGCGGAGATCACGTCGAGATTGCGCGAGGGGCTTGAAAGGCGTTGCTCCAGCAGACGCCCGCCGCCGGGCGTAACCGTGCGATCCACCACCGACAGCAATGATCCGGCGCGCCCACCGGACAGCGAGCGGGTGATTTCCAGATTGCGCCGGGTGGAAGCGTCGATCTGGACGGTGCGGTCCTCGGCCTCCTGCAGGGGCGGTTGCAGCAGCGGCAGCTTGCCCTTCTGGGTGATCTCCAGATAGTCGACTACCGCGCCCATGGCGGAAATCTCTGCCCGGCTGAAGCTGCCAAACCCGTCCAGTGCACCGACATTGAACAGGGTACAGAGACGTTTTTCCGCGGCGCTGCTGTCAAAGCTCGCCTTGCCCAGCGGCGTCAGCGGGATCTTGTATTCATCGGCGAGGGGCCGTGTGGCGTCAAACACGGGGCCATCGGCAACGATCAGCTCCGAGGGGGCCAGCCGGGCCAGTTCCGGGCTGAGGCGCACGCGGGCGATCGGCATCACATGGAACACGCCGGTGGAGATGTCGGCCCAGGCCAGTGCGGCCTGATCGCGCAACTCTGCATAAGCCACGAGAAAATTGTGGCGGCGGGCCTCCAGAAGCGAATCCTCGGTCAGGGTACCGGGGGTCACCAGACGCACCACATCGCGTTTCACCACGGATTTGGCACCACGTTTCTTGGCTTCTGCCGGGCTTTCCAGCTGTTCGCCGACGGCGACCCGAAATCCCTTGCGGATCAGCGTCAGTAGATAGCCTTCGGCGGCATGCACAGGCACGCCGCACATGGGGATGTCCTGATTCTCATGTTTACCGCGTTTGGTGAGCGCGATATCCAGCGCTTCGGCCGCGTTGACCGCGTCCTCAAAGAACATCTCGTAGAAATCGCCCATGCGATAGAACAACAGGGCATCAGGATATTGCGCCTTGATTTCGAGATACTGCGCCATCATCGGCGTAACGGTCATGCGGGCCCCCATCGGTCACGTCGCATGACGTTTACATGGCTCGAGTCGTGAGGAAAACCCGGCAATCCAAAGGCCGAACCCTACAGTCACGGAGTTCGGCCAAAGGCGTTGTTTCAGGGTCGTCGTCAGTAGAGCGACAAAAGCGAACCCGGGGATGCATTGGCGATCGACAGCGACAGGCCACCTAACTGCTCCTGAGCGCTCAGCGCCTCATAACGGGCGGCAGCATCTTCCATGTCGGTGTCGGTCAACTCGCTGATGCCCATCTTCACGGCATCGCTGAGCTTGTCGAGGAAGACATCCTGCTCGGCCATCTGCTGCGCACCGGCCCCAAGGGCGGCGGCGCCATCGGTGGCGTAGCGCAAGAAGCCCTCGATTTCACCAAGCGCGGTGCGTGCGGAGGCGGCATCGGTTACCGCCGTGCGGTTGTTGATGTCAAAGCTTGTGCTGCCCTCGAAATCGACGCTGTCCACGGTGATGGTGGATTGCGTCGGCGCGTTGTCGCCAGCGCGATCCTGCGAGGCCGCAACTGCCAAGCCGGTGCCGCCATTGCCATCCGCATTGGTGGCCAGAAGGTTGACCCCGTTGAAGGAAGAGGAAGAGATGATGGTGTTGATCTGCTCCGTCTTCTGGGCCAGTTGCTCCTCTATCATGGCATAGTCCGCCACGCCGGAGCCGGCCTGGATTGTCAGCTCCTTCATGTCGGTCAGCAGTGAGGTGACTTGTTCCGCTCCGGCAGAGGCCACCGCAACGGTGGCTTCCCCGATGTTCAGCCCGTTCGAGGTAGCCTCGAACCCGGCCAGATCGGACCCCATGATTTCGGAAATCGCCCATATCGCTGGCGCGTCCTTGGCCTTGTCGACCTCCTTGCCGGTAGAGATGTCGTCTTGGACATCCTCCTTCTCTACCTGATTGTTTGACAGAACCCTAAGCGCGATCTCGGCGCCTGGATTGGTGTTGATACTTGTCATACGTACACCCCTATATAACCAAAAAACTGGCATGCGTGTTTCATTGGTCTGCTGGGACAGGTCCCGAACAGACGGGGGCGCCATTCTGGCATATGCAGCCGACAGGTCTGCCGTTGCGCCACTTGGTCAACAAGTGCGGTTAAGAAACACCAAAGAACTATAGCGAATGCGGGTCTGAAATGGGGCCGAAATTTGACAAACCCTTTCGATTTTAAGGTGCGATTTGAAAGAAATGCAAAACAGTGAATTGTGAAAGCCGTGCATTGAGGGGATCTCGGCACTGGGATATGACGGTTTTTGACTAGGAGAGGACGTAGACCGACATGCCCAAAGCCAAGATCACCAATGAAGAGGCGCTGGCCTTTCACCTGGAGCCCACGCCGGGCAAATGGGAAGTGTCGGCGACAGTGCCGATGACCACGCAACGCGACCTGTCGCTGGCCTACAGCCCCGGCGTTGCGGTTCCCTGTGAGGCGATCGCCGAAAACCCGGAGCTGGCCTATGACTACACCAACAAAGGCAACCTGGTTGCGGTAATCTCCAACGGGACGGCGGTTCTGGGGCTCGGCAACCTTGGCGCGCTCGGCTCCAAGCCGGTGATGGAGGGCAAATCGGTTCTCTTCAAACGTTTTGCCGATGTGAATTCCATCGACATCGAGCTGGACACAGAGGATCCGGATGAATTCATCAAGGCGGTGAAGCTGATGGGGCCGACCTTCGGTGGCATCAACCTTGAGGACATCAAGGCGCCTGAATGTTTCATCATCGAGCAGAAGCTCAAGGAAGAGATGGACATCCCGGTCTTCCATGACGACCAGCACGGGACTGCGGTGATCTGTGCTGCCGGTCTGATCAATGCTCTGCACCTCAGCGGCAAGAAGATCGAGGATGTGCGCATCGTCCTCAACGGTGCAGGCGCTGCGGGCATTGCCTGCATCGAATTGCTGAAATCCATGGGCGCGCAGCACGACAATTGCATCGTCTGCGACACCAAGGGCGTGATCTACCAGGGTCGTACCGAGGGTATGAACCAGTGGAAATCTGCCCATGCGGTAAAGACGGAGCTGCGTTCCCTCGAAGACGCCATGAATGGTGCGGATGTGTTCCTTGGCGTGTCGGTTAAGGGTGCTGTGACCCAGGAGATGGTCAAGTCCATGGCCGACAACCCGGTCATCTTTGCTATGGCCAATCCGGACCCGGAGATCACCCCGGAAGAGGCGCATGAGGTGCGTGTGGATGCCATTGTTGCCACTGGGCGGTCCGACTATCCGAACCAGGTCAACAACGTGCTGGGCTTTCCCTACCTGTTCCGCGGGGCGCTCGACATTCACGCCCGCGCTATCAATGATGAAATGAAGATCGCGTGCGCCCACGCTCTGGCGCGTCTTGCACGAGAGGATGTGCCAGACGAGGTGGCGCTGGCCTATGGCAAATCGCTGTCCTTCGGGCGCGATTACATCATCCCGACGCCCTTTGATCCGCGCCTGATCCACCGCATTCCGCCTGCTGTTGCCAAGGCGGGCATGGACACCGGCGTGGCGCGTCGTCCGATCATCGACATGGATGCCTACGAACACGGTCTGCGTGGTCGCATGGATCCGACGCAATCCATCCTGCGCGGCCTCAATGCCCGTGCCCGCGCCGCCCAATCCCGGATGATCTTTGCCGAGGGCGACGATCCCCGTGTGCTGCGCGCGGCGGTAACTTATCAGCGCTCCGGCTTTGGCAAGGCGCTGGTCGTGGGGCGGCCGGACGACGTCAAAGCGAAGCTTGAAGAGGCCGGACTTGGCGATGCGGTGCGAGAGCTTGATGTGGTCAACGCGGCCAACACCCAGCATTTCGACACCTATCGGGATTTTCTTTATAACCGTCTGAACCGCAAGGGGTTTGACCGGAAAGACATCCACCGTCTGGTGGCGCGTGACCGGCATGTGTTCTCGGCGTTGATGCTGGCACATGGGCATGGAGATGGTCTGGTGACGGGCGCGACGCGCAAGTCCGCGCATGTGTTGGAAAAGATCAACCACGTCTTTGATGCGGATGCCGACCATGGGGCTGCTGGGGTCACAGCGCTTTTGCACAAGGGGCGGATCGTTCTGATCGGCGATACGCTGGTGCATGAATGGCCGAACGAGAATGATCTCGCCACCATTGCGGAACGCGCCGCCGGTGTTGCTCGCCATATGGGGCTGGAGCCGCGCGTGGCCTTCGTCAGCTTCTCCACCTTCGGCTATCCGGTCTCGGAACGCGCCGAAAAGATGCATATCGCGCCGACCGTGCTTGATAAACGCGGGGTGGATTTCGAATACGAAGGCGAAATGACCGTGGATGTCGCGCTGAACGCCAAGGCTCAGGAGCATTACCCGTTCCAGCGTCTGTCCGGCCCCGCCAACATTCTGGTGGTTCCCGCGCGGCACTCGGCTTCGATCTCGGTCAAGTTGATGCAGGAAATGGGGGGCGCGACCGTTGTGGGGCCGATCCTGTCCGGCGTCGACAAGCCGATCCAGATCTGCTCTACCAGTTCGACTGCCAATGACGTGCTGAACATGGCCGTTCTGGCGGCTTGCAATATCGGCTGACGCACGGGGAGACGCATCACCATGGCAATCTGGAACCTCGGGTCGATCAACATCGACATGGTTTATGCTCTGCCACATATGCCGGAGCCCGGTGAAACACTTGCAGCCAGCTCCTTTGATCAGGGGCTGGGCGGCAAGGGAGCCAACATGTCCGTTGCTGCGGCCCGGGCCGGGGCGCATGCTTGCCACATTGGTGGGGTCGGTCCGGAGGGCAAATGGACCGTTGATCGCCTGACTGAATATGGTGTCGATACGCGTTACATAGCGCAGCTGGACACCGCCACCGGTCACGCGATCATTGCAGTTGATCCAAGCGGTGAGAACCAGATCATTCTCTACCCGGGTGCCAACCGTGCCCTGACCGAAGATCAGATCGGTCAGGCACTCACGGCTGCCAATGCCGAGGACATCCTGCTGATGCAGAATGAAACCAACATGCAGGCCGAAGCCGCACGGATCGGTCATCAGCTTGGCCTGCGTGTCGCCTACGCCGCGGCGCCCTTTGATGCCGAGGCGGTGCAGGCCGTGCTGCCGTTCATCGATCTGTTGTTCTTGAACGAGGTCGAAGCGGCGCAGCTACAAGCTGCCACCGGCAAGGCCCCGCAAGATCTCGGTGTTGACGATGTGATCGTCACTCTGGGGGCAAAGGGGGCACGCCATTTCAATGGTCGAGACGGTTCAAAGATAGATGTCCCAGCGCAAAGCGTTACGCCCGTGGATACCACAGGGGCAGGGGATACGTTTACGGGCTATGTGCTGGCGGCGCTGGATCGAGGGTTGCCGATGGCACAGGCGATGACACAGGCGTCGCGGGCAGGTGCCTTGATGGTCACGCGCCACGGCGCTGCGGATGTGATCCCGGATCTGAAGGAAGTCCAAGAGGCGAAATTCTAGGCTCCGTGGATTCCATCACAAGCCGCACCGGTTAAAAAGGATGAAGGGGCCACTGCGGCCCCTTTTCCATATCTGTCAGTAGAGCTTGGCGAAGGGGGCAGCGTCACCCCAGAGGTCGGAAACCCGGGCGTCACGCCCGCATGCCGTGCGGTAGCGTTTGTAAGCTTTGGATTGCCGCAAGGGACCGAAACGCGTGAATACCAACCCGTCGCCCTTGTAGTAGTCCTGATGGTAATCCTCTGCCTCGTAGAACGTCGCAGTATCGAGGATCGGCGTCACAATATCGCGGCTCAACTCTGCCTGAGCTTCACCCTTGACCTGATCTGCTAGGGCCTTTTCCGCTTTGTTAGAGACAAATATGGCTGTGCGGTAGGGTTCGCCCCGATCACAAAATTGACCACCCGCATCGGTTGGATCGATGGAGCGCAGGAATAGGTTCAACAGCGCCTCGCGACTGACGATCGCAGGATCAAAAAGGATTTTGACGGCCTCGTAGTGACCGGTTCCGCCACGTCCGACCTGCTTGTACGTCGGGTTCTTGGTGGTCCCGCCGGTGTATCCGGAGATTGCTTCGCTGACGCCTTTCACCGATTCAAAATCGCTTTCGACGCACCAAAAACAGCCACCGGCGACGATCAAACTTTCTTGTGATTGAGCGCGCAGTTCAGCGCCCTTGGTGAGTGAACCAATAACAATCAGGGCGGCAAGCGCGACATGCTTCAGTGTATCCAGATGTCCCATTCTGTGCTCCTGACTGCTAGGGCCTCCGTTGTCTGACCACCAAACTGCCTGACGCTGCACGACTGGCCAAGGCGTTGTCATCGAATGTCACGCATCGGTGACGGTAGTTTACTGGTTGGAACCACCCTGCGTTTCTTTTAGCGTCTGGCAAAAACCAATAGAGGTCAGGGAGTAGTAGAATGCGGATAGCCATGTGGTCCGGCCCGAGGAACCTGTCGACTGCGATGATGTATGCCTTTGGCGCTCGGAGCGATTGCGCTGTGGTCGATGAGCCTTTCTACGCGTCTTATCTGGCACAGACCGGGCTGCAGCATCCCATGCGGGAAGAGATATTGGAGAGCCAATCGCAGGACCCAAATGCGGTTTCCGAACAGCTTCTGGGTCCCATTCCAGGTGCCCGTCCGCATTTTTACCAAAAGCACATGTCGCAGCACATGATTGAATCTGTGCCCCGCGACTGGATGCGCGAGGTGACCAATGTCTTTCTGATCCGCCATCCGGCAAGGGTGATTGCCTCCTTCGCAGCGAAGTATGACAGGGTTGGCCTAGAGGATATCGGGTTCACCCAGCAGGCGGACCTAATAGCCATGTTGCGTGGTTGGGGACATCAGCCAGTCGTGATCGACAGCTATGACATTCGTCAAAATCCTGCCGCAAAACTGGAACACCTTTGCGAAGCGATCAACCTGCCGTTCTCGCCCGAGATGCTGAGTTGGCCGCGTGGCGGTCACAAGGACGACGGTGTCTGGGCTGCGCATTGGTACGGGGCCGTGTGGAATTCTACCGGATTTGCCGGCCCTGAGGGGGACCTGCCATCCGTTCCAGAGGCCCTGCAGCCTGTTCTGGATGACGCACTGTCGCTCTACGAGGAGATGCGGGCAATCAAGATCTGAGCGTTCACCTGATACTTGTGGCGACGTCAGCCGATCAGCTTTCCCAGCTTCATCGCGACGGCCATGTCGCCGGAAATCTTGATTTTCCCCATCATGACCGCTGTCATCGGGTTCAGTTGACCACGCAACAGTTTCTTGAGGTTGTCGGTGCTCAAGCGCAACGTGCAATCTGTTGATTGGTCGTCGGTTGCAACATGACCATTGTCGAGGATAATCACGCCATCGTCACCACAGTCGAATTTCAGAGATCCGTCAAAGCGTTTCCCGTCCAGGCCTTTGCGAATATCACCTGCGATGTCTTCCAGCATAATGTCCCTCCCACAACGATAACGCCCACAGCCATAGGAGCTGCGGGCGCGATGTGACAAGCGTGACCGAAGGGAAGGGGAGCCACCGGCGCTCAGTCTGTCAGGTTCTGTGTCCAGTCGAGTGCATTGCCGGTATCGACCTCAAAGAAACCACCGGTTTTGTAGCCGCGTGATGTGCAGTTCTCGTCACCGCGAATGGTGTACTCATCGTTGATGTAGCAAAAGGAATAATCGCCCGTCCAATTGCCGGTCTCGCTCTCGGCACGGATGTAGTAGTAGCGATTCTCTAGATCTCCGACGACAGGAATGCTGCAGTCTCCGGGTTGAATGGTCCACCATCCCTCGGACACCCAATCATCACCGTCCTTGTAGCCGATCGACGCAAACGCCTTGCTTGCAGTCTCATTGCAGATCTCAAAATCCGCGAATGCAGGGGCAGCCAGAAACACCATCAGGCCGCTCAGGATAATAGGCTTCATGCTGCCCTCCTATTCTTCTCACTCAAGGTGACGTTACCAAACCTCGCCAGTTCGGCGACAGGCCTTCTACGTGTAAATCTTCCTATCACCGCCAGAATAGGTCAGGCGACCTCTTCAGCTGTATGAGGGCAGGGCGTCGCCGCATAAAACACCTGCAGGATCATAGCGCATTGTTCCGGCGCATTGGGGGCCGCGGCAAACAACGTCATCGATGACCTTAGTTTTTTTGCGTCAACCGGTCCCAGGATCGTTGCGGCATCCGCTCCCTCGTGGGTCAGCATCAAATCGCATACTTCGATCAGGCGCTGGCGCAGGATCGGATGATCCAGATACACGCGGGCTTCGTTCAGGTCTTCCAGCCCGTAGAGTTGCGCCATGTGCGATTTGCCGAGGCTCGCGAGCTGGGGAAAGACGAACCACATCCAGTGGCTCGTCTTTTTTCCAGCTTTCAACTCTGTGACGACATCCGCCCAAACCGCGTCCTGAGCTTCGACAAACATGTCGAGCTCTTCTTCCAGATCGTCTTCCGGGAACTCTTCTTCGAAGTCGTCGTCGATACTCATCACTTCACCCGGCGATCACGTGCTGCCAACAGCTTCAGGCGGAGCGCGTTCAGCTGGATGAAGCCAGCAGCGTCCTTTTGATCGTAGGCGCCTGCATCTTCTTCGAAGGTCACATGCGCCTCGGAATAAAGCGAATGATCCGACCAGCGGCCTACGGTCTTGGCAGAGCCCTTGTAGAGCTTCAGACGCACAGTGCCGGTAACATGCTTTTGGCTCTCATCAATCAGGGCCTGCAGCATTTCGCGTTCGGGGGAGTACCAGAAGCCGTTGTAGATCAGTTCCGCATAGCGCGGCATGATCGAGTCCTTCAGGTGGCCAGCACCGCTGTCGAGGGTGATCTGCTCGATACCCCGATGCGCTTCCAGCAGGATATCACCGCCGGGGGTCTCATAGATGCCGCGGGACTTCATGCCAACGAAACGGTTCTCGACGAAATCCAGACGACCGATGCCGTGCTTGCGGCCATACTCATTCAGCTGGGTCAGGATCGTTGCCGGGCTCAGCGCCTCGCCGTTGATTGCAACCGCGTCGCCCTGCTCAAAGGTGATCTCGATGAATTCCGGCTCATTCGGCGCATCCTCGGGATTGACGGTGCGCTGGTAGACGTAATCTGGCGCCATTTCGGCGGGATCTTCCAGCACCTTGCCCTCGGAGGAGGTGTGCAGGAGGTTCGCATCGACCGAGAACGGTGCCTCGCCGCGCTTGTCCTTGGCGATCGGGATCTGATTGGCTTCGGCGAACTCCAGCAGACGGGTGCGGGAGGTCAGATCCCACTCGCGCCAGGGCGCAATCACCTTGATGTCGGGGTTCAGCGCATAGGCCGAAAGTTCGAACCGCACCTGATCGTTGCCCTTGCCAGTTGCCCCATGAGACACCGCATCGGCGCCGGTGGCTTCGGCGATCTCGACCAGACGTTTGGAGATCAGCGGTCGGGCGATCGAAGTACCCAGCAGATAGAGGCCCTCATAGACCGCATTGGCACGGAACATCGGGAAGACGAAGTCGCGTACGAATTCTTCGCGGATGTCCTCAATGAAGATGTTTTCCGGCTTGATACCGAGCAGTTCGGCTTTTTTTCGCGCCGGCTCCAGTTCCTCGCCCTGACCGAGATCGGCGGTGAAGGTGACAACCTCGCAGCCGTACTCGGTCTGCAGCCATTTCAGGATGATCGAAGTATCAAGGCCACCGGAGTAGGCCAACACAACTTTCTTGGGCGCGGACATGGGTTTTCCTCTTGATCAGAACGTCAAGCGCCGTAGCGCCTTTTGCATCGGGTTGCAAGGTTTACGGGGTTTCGCACTGGTGAACTGATGATATTGTACGCTTCGAGTTTCTAGACCTAGAGGGTATTTAAGTGACTGGTTGGAAAATATTTTCTCATTCTTTGAATATGGTACTGCGCAATTTGGGCTGGGCAGTGCGTATTGCGCTGGTTCCCGTCCTGATTGGGCTTGCCTGCGTCACTGCCCTTATGTGGGGGCAATTCGGTCAATTGGAGCAGATCCAGCGAAGTGCAGGTTACGTGCCAAGCGGCGGATTTGTTGGGGCGCTTCTGTTATCGATCATCATCTTTATCGCAGTGGAGATGTGGGTGTTTGTCAGCTGGCATCGTTTTGTCTTGCTGGAGGAATACCCGACGGGCTGGATCCCGAAGTTTCACGTAGACCGAGTTCTGGCGTATTTTGGAATGGGTTTGTTGCTGGGATTGTTCATGATTCTGTTTTGGATGTTGGCCAGCTTCGTCATCGCAGGGGTCGCAGCGGCCATCGGCTCTCCGATATTCTCGCTCATTTTGCTGGTTCCCGCCGTGATTGGGATCGGAGTGTTGTTGTTCCGGCTTCTGCCGGTGCTGCCTGCAGCTGCGATCGGCGAAAAGCTGACATTTAGCGCGTCTTTTGACGCAACAAAGGGGTCCGCTGGTACGGCGATCATTCTATTCCTGGTTCTTATTGGCGTTCAGCTGCTCCTTCAGGTTATCACCAGCGCTTCGATCTACATCTTCGCACCGCTCGGGTTCGTGTTTGCTATCGCGATGGCCTTGATCATGACCCTTGTAAATGTATCGATCCTGACCACCGTTTATGGGCATTACGTGCAGGGGCGCCCAATCTGATCTCTTCTCTAAGATCGACTGCATACGAACGAATGCTTTGCCGCGCCCTCTTGCCTTGGGCGCGGCTTTCGGTCACCAAATCCCCATGACCAACTTCCGGACCCAGGCCAAGGCGGCCGAGGCGGCGATGCGCGATGTCTTCCCGCCCACGCCGCTGCAACGCAACGAACTCCTGTCCCAGCGCTTTGGCGCGGACATCTACCTCAAGCGTGAGGACCTGAGTCCCGTGCGATCTTACAAGATCCGCGGCGCGCTGAACGCAATGCGCAAGCAGGGGGGCAAGGATCTGTTTGTTTGTGCCTCTGCGGGCAATCACGCGCAGGGCATGGCCTATATGTGCCGCCAGATGGGCAAGAAGGGCGTGATCTTCATGCCCGTGACGACGCCGCAGCAGAAGATCCAAAAGACCCGGATGTTCGGTGGCGACACAGTGGAAATCCACCTGATCGGCGACTACTTCGACGACACGCTGAAGGCCGCTCAGGAGTGGTGCGCTCAGGAGGGTGGTTATTTTCTGTCACCCTTTGACGATGCAGATGTGATCGAAGGCCAGGCTTCGATCGCCGTGGAAATCGAGGCTCAGCTGGGCAAGGCACCGGACCATGTAGTGCTGCCGGTCGGTGGCGGTGGCATGTCTTCTGGCGTGGTGCAATATTTCGGCGAAGAGGTGCACGCGCTGTTTGTCGAACCGCGGGGCGGTGCCTGCCTGAAGGCCGCGCTGGAGGCAGGGCATCCTGTGCCGCTTGGCCATGTGGACACCTTTGTGGACGGCGCTGCCGTGGGTCGCATCGGCGCGCAGCCCTTCGACATACTGCGCAACGTGCCGCTGCCGGATGTGTTGACCCTGCCTGAGGATCGGATCTGCAACACGATCCTCGAGATGCTGAATGTCGAGGGCATTGTGCTGGAACCGGCGGGCGCGCTTGCGGTTGAGGCGCTGGGCGACCTACGTACGTGGATCAAGGGCAAAACAGTGGTGTGCCTGACGTCTGGCGGAAACTTCGACTTCGAACGGCTTCCGGAGGTCAAGGAGCGTGCTCAGCGCTATTCCGGGGTGAAAAAGTACTTCTTGCTGCGTTTGCCGCAGCGCCCCGGTGCGCTGAAAGAGTTCCTCAACATCCTCGGTCCCGAGGATGATATCGCAAGATTTGAGTATATGAAAAAATCGGCGCGAAACTTCGGGTCAGTCTTGATCGGGATCGAAACCAAGCGACCGGAGAATTTTGCGCCGCTGTTTGCGCAGTTGGACGCGGCTGGGTTTACCTACACGGATATCACCAGCGACGAGACACTTGCTCAATTCGTGATCTGACATCGCCAGTGCAATCAGGCTTGGCTGTTCACTTCCGCAAGAAATTCCGACTTGGATTGGTCGTAGCTGGAAAACACCTGGGACAGATTTACGTTGTCGGCCTTCCCGTTGGCGGACAGGCGCTCACCATCAAAACACAGGCTGGAAAAGTGACGAAACCCCAGGTTCAGGGCGCTACCCTTGAGAAAGTGAAGATCCTGCTCGAGCTGGGATCGGTCTCCCGATTTCAGCTTCTCGATGACGCCTTCAACTTCTTCGAGAAAGAGCTCGATCACCTCCTCAAAGCCGTCTTCGCCGACTTCATCTTTCAGTTCGCGTACACGTGGCCAATCAATCATCGTCTTCTTCCAACACTTCCGGGCGAGACGTGTGTAGCCTATGTCAAAGCAAGTAAAAGTATAGTAAAGAAAAAAAAATCGACTAAAATTTTATTTTTCATCAGCTATTAAGCCGATCAAGTGTTTTCTAAGACGGTCATAAGGGGACACGCCGCGTTAATGAGGGATTGTCGGTGCTGCCAGAGCATTCAGTTAAAGGTGAAGACGTGCCTATGAGCGGCTCCATCCGACGCGTGTTGGTGGTGGATGACAGCCGTTTGCAACGTCGCATCCTGGTGGCCTCGCTCAAAAAGTGGGGCTTTGACGTCGTTGAAGCCGAAGGTGGTGAAGAAGCGATGGATATCTGTCGTGCCGATCCCCCCGATCTCATTCTCAGTGACTGGATGATGCCCGGCATGAACGGGATTGAATTCTGCCGGTCGTTTCGGGCAGAAGCAAATGAGGCCTATAGCTACTTCATCCTGCTGACCTCCAAGAGCGAGAAGAACGAGGTCGCCGAGGGTCTCGACGCGGGCGCTGATGACTTCCTCACCAAACCGGTCAGCTCTGATGAGCTACGTGCGCGTATCTCTGCGGGCGAACGGATCCTGCGTATGCAGCGGGAACTCTTTGAAAAGAACCGTATCGTTTCGGAAACGCTGGATGAGCTGCAAACCGTCTATGATGCGATCGACAAGGACCTGATCCAGGCGCGCAAGATCCAGGAATCCCTGGTGCCTGAGTTGACGCGATCCTTCGGTGCGTCCGAGGTCAATCTGTTGCTGGAGCCCTGTGGCCACATCGGAGGTGATTTGGTGGGGATGTTCTCACCGGGTATAAACCGCCTCGGCTTCTATTCGATCGACGTGTCTGGCCATGGTATCACCTCTGCCATGATGACTGCCCGTTTGGGTGGTTATCTTTCGTCGACCTATTTTGACCAAAATGTCGGCATGGAGAATAAATTTAACCGGTTCTATGCATTGAGGCCCCCCGAGGATGTGGCCAGCGTCCTGAACGCTCGTCTGATCGCAGACACTGGTATCGAAGAGTATTTCACCATGGCCTACTGCATCGCAGACCTGCGCACAGGTCTGGTCAAGATGGTACAGGCCGGTCATCCCCACCCGCTGCTTTTGCGCGCTGATGGCTCAATGGAGTTCATTGGCAAGGGCGGCGTTCCGGTCGGACTGGTGCCGGATGTCACCTATGATCAGGAAGAATTTATGATGGAGAAGGGCGATCGCCTACTTCTCTATTCGGATGGGTTTACCGAGGCACATTTGAAAAACGGTGCGATGCTCGACACCGAAGGCTTGGTCGAGCTTGTGAAGCGGTGCGACCCACATCAAAGCGGCAAGGCGTTCCTTGATGAACTCTATTGGCAGCTGACACAGGTCATGGGGGACGATAAGGGGCTGGAAGATGATATCTCTGCCACCCTGTTTGAGTTTCAGGGCCCCTGAGCGACCCAGCTCAAACTTTAGCTGCAATCCGAAAGCAGCTTGCAAAAATGACGATCTCCCGCATTTCCCAATATACGAGACGCTGCCTGTGCAGGCATCCAAAGCGCGCTGTGACCGTCTTCTGTCGGTGCGCCGAGGCATAGAACGGGGCGTGCGAGATAGATATGGCAGATTTTTTCTGCCCAAAGGTCATATTCCGGCATGTAGACAAACCGGCGAAACGCACCGACGCGCCGTGGCGTGGATATTTTCCAACCAGTCTCTTCCATGACTTCACGATGGAGGGCCGGGATTGGCGCCTCATTGGGATCTATACCTCCTCCTGGCAGCTGAAAATCCGGTGCAGGATCGTACTGGCAGGTCAGCAGCAGCTGACCATCACGGGGCAATAACGCATAGACGCCGGGGCGGATACGATAGTGCTGATCCTTGCGCGGCACCTCTCCAAAGCGTTTGATCACTGGCTCCCCCTTTCCTCTGATGCTGAAAAGCCTATATAGCGTCGGTATGCCAATAGCCGGCCGTTAAGGAAACCCCATGACACTTGGTTCGAAAATCGCGTGGGACGATACCGTCCTGCCCTTCCAACTTGATGCATCCGACATGCGCGGCCGCGTGGCGCGGTTGGACGGTGTGCTGGATGGGATACTGAAACAACACAATTACCCACAAGCGGTAGAAGCCCTCGTGGCAGAGATGGCGTTGCTGACCGCGCTGATTGGGCAGACCATGAGTTTGCGCTGGAAACTGTCGCTGCAGGTTCAATCCAAGGGCCCTGTGCGGATGATCGCCACAGATTACTACGCCCCCGAAAAAGAGGGTGAGCCTGCTCGTATCCGTGCGTATGCCAGCTTCGATGAGGAGCGTGTTACCGATGGTGCACCGTTTGAGCAGGTCGGCGAGGGGTACTTTGCCATCCTGATCGATCAGGGCGAGGGGACGCAGCCATATCAGGGCATCACACCGCTTGCGGGAACGTCGCTGTCGCAATGTGCCGAAGCGTATTTTGCGCAATCCGAGCAATTGCCGACACGGTTCTCGCTCAGCTTTGGGAAATCGTCAGAGCCGGGCCGACCGGAGCATTGGCGCGCTGGCGGCGTCATGTTGCAACACATGCCCAAAGCGTCGCCCTTTGCCGCTCAAGGTGAAGGCACCGGCGAGGTCCTGACTGCCGAAGATCTGGTCTCGGGCGATGAGCAAGAGCAGTGGAACCGGGTCAACATGCTGCTGGCGACCGTCGAGGATCTTGAGTTGATCGGCCCCTCGGTTTCGCCGACAGAGTTGCTGTTGCGATTGTTTCACGAGGAACAACCGCGCGTCTATGACACGCAGGCGGTCCGCTTCGGATGCACATGCTCGGAAGATCGTGTTCGGCAGAGCCTGTCGATCTATTCGGCCAAGGATATCGCAACGATGACGACGGATGAGGGCCGTGTGACAGCGGACTGTCAGTTCTGCGGCGCGCATTATGATTTGGATCCGGCCGAAGTGGGCTTTGAGGCCACCAAGGAGTAAAAACGTGTCAGCGCTGGCAGCGAAAATCACCAAGGCGCTGACGCGCAATCCCGAGGCGACCTCTGATTTCGATTTGAATCCGCGCACCGTGCTGCCGGTTGAGCGTGAGCTGCGTTCAGCCGGAGTGTTGATCGGAATCGAGACGTTTGACACGGTACCGCAGGTTATCCTGACCAAGCGATCATCTGCGTTGAAGCATCACCCCGGGCAGATTGCATTTCCCGGGGGCAAGGTAGATGCCGGAGATCGCGATGTGACTGATGCGGCCCTGCGCGAGGCTTGGGAAGAGATTGCCTTGCCGCGCGATTTGCCTCGCATTCTTGGCCAACTGCCTGCACATGAAACCGTGACCGGGTTCCAGGTGACCCCGGTGGTTGCGTTGATCGAGCGCCCATTTGAGGTGCGCGCCGAGGTTGGCGAGGTCGCAGAAGTGTTTCGCGCGCCCTTGGCTCACGTGCTTGATATTGAACGCTATCAAATTCAATCTCGCCGCTGGCGCAAAACGCGTCGGCACTATTTTACGGTTCCCTTTGGTCCCTACTACATTTGGGGTGCTACCGCGCGCATGTTGCGTGGCTTTGCCTCCATGATGGATACGACATGAAAATCGACCAGCCCTGGCTTCACGCATCATCCACCCGCAGGGTCTGCGATGCTCTCAGCGACGCTGGGGCAGAGATCTATTTTGTCGGAGGATGTGTGCGGAATGCGTTGCTGGGCGCGGATGTGTCGGACCTCGACTTGTCGACCAATGTGGTCCCGCAGGCGGTGATCGCCGCCGCCGAAGGCGCTGGTCTCAAGGCGATCCCGACCGGGATTGATCATGGCACGGTCACGGTCGTCGCCGAGGGTGTTCCCCATGAGATCACCACTTTCCGTAAGGATGTGGCGACCGACGGGCGGCGTGCCGTTGTGGCCTTTGCCACGGATATTGCAGAGGACGCGCGGCGCCGGGATTTCACCATGAATGCGCTGTACGCCCGCCCAGATGGCGAAGTCGTTGATCCATTGGGTGGATTGGATGATCTGCGGGCGCGCCGTGTGCGGTTTATCGGCCAAGCCCGTAATCGTATCAAAGAAGACTACCTTCGGATTCTGCGCTACTTTCGTTTTCACAGCTGGTACGGCGACGTAAGTCTTGGGTTTGACCCCGAAGCGCTGGCCGCGATTTCGGAAACGCAGGAGGGACTCGATCAGCTGTCACGCGAGCGGGTCGGCGCTGAGATGGTCAAACTCCTGCGCGCGCCTGACCCCGCACCTTCGATCGCGACCATGCGGCAGATCGGAGTTCTGGGGCATGTTCTTCCCGGCGCCGATGACCGTGCGCTTGCTCCCCTGATCCATCTGGAAGGACAGAGCGATGTAGCGGCGGAAACCCGCCTTGCGGCTCTTGGCGGTGAAGATCTGCAAAACGCCCTGCGGCTGAGCAAGGCCATGTCTGCCCGTGTCAGCCTTCTGCGCGACCTCGCGGAAGGGCTCCAGGGCCCGGCAGAGATCGCGTATCGCCATGATGCTGTCACCGCCTACCAGGCCGCACGACTACGCGCCGCATTGCTGGAAATGCCTACTAAAGCCAATTTAGACACTGATATTGCGCGTGGCGTGGCAGCCCGCTTCCCGCTCAATGCCACAGATCTGATGCCGAAGTTTCAGGGCGCAGAGCTTGGCCGTGCGCTCAAAGCGCTGGAGGCCGAGTGGATATCGTCCGGTTTCTCAGCAAGTCGCGAGACACTTCTGTCCAGTGTTCGGCAATAGGTGTGTGAGGCGGCGTCAGATATTCTTCATGGTTGAAGCGCGTGACAAACGCGTTTCTGCGCGCTACCCCTTAGCTTGTGGAAGCTGAAGGTTCAGGAGGAATGCTGATGTATTACGGGATCTGGAACGACGATTGACGTCCGAGTCCGACCCGTAGGGTGAGTCGGGGGCCTCGGTCGCCACCATTCACCATGCCTATCGCATTCTTTGACTTTCCTTGCTCAAATTGATGGAGCAACCACATGTTTCGCTTCTTTGAAAACCTCATCGACCCCTATTGCGACTATCCGGAAACTGATCGCCCGCCGACCAAGCTCTGGCCGTTCATGCGCGACTATGCGCAGCCCTTCAAAAAGGTGTTTTGGGCAACGGGTCTGATCTCGGTCGTCGTTGCCGCAGTGGAGATCGGTTTGATCTCCTACATGGGCCGTGTCGTCGATATTTTGTCCGGCTCTCCTGAAGAGGTCTGGGCGACGCATGGCACTGAGCTGATCCTGATGGCCGTGTTCATTCTGTTTCTGCGCCCGGTGATCCAGCTGATCGATGTCATGTTGCTCAACAACACGATCCTGCCGAACTTCGGCACCCTGATCCGCTGGCGTGCCCATAAACATGTGTTGCGTCAATCTGTTGGTTGGTTCGAGAACGATTTTGCAGGCCGTATCGCCAATCGCATCATGCAAACACCCCCCGCGGCTGGCGAGGTGGTGTTCCAGGTCTTTGATGCGATTACCTTTGCATTGGCTTATATGCTCGGGGCGGCGTTGCTCCTGTGGGCGGCAGATGCCCGCTTGCTGCTGCCGTTGCTGATCTGGTTCGTTCTATACGCGGCACTGATCAGGTGGACTGTTGTTCGTGTCGGACCTGCCAGTCAGGCCGCGTCTGATGCGCGCTCCACGGTTACTGGGCGCGTGGTCGACAGCTATTCCAACATTCACTCGGTCAAGATGTTCGCGCATCATGATCGCGAGTTGGACTATGCCAAGTCCGCGATCGAGGAGACGCGCACGACGTTTCAGGCTGAAATGCGGATATTCACCATCATGGATGGTGCCCTCGTTATGCTCAACGGGTTGCTGATCGTGGGCGTGGTCGGGTGGGGCATTGCGCTCTGGATGCAGGGATTGGCCAGTGTCGGCGTGGTTGCTGCGGCGACAACGCTGACATTGCGGCTGAACTCCATGACGGGTTGGATCATGTGGGCCTTGACCAGCTTCTTCCGTCAGCTCGGTGTTGTTTCAGAAGGGATGCAAACCATCGCTCAGCCGATCGACTTGGTGGATGATAAGACCTGCAAGCCGCTGCATCTGACCAAAGGCAAGATCACATTCGATAATCTGTCCCATCATTACGGGCGCGGATCAGGAGGGCTTGATCAGCTGAATCTGACTATACACCCCGGAGAGAAAGTCGGACTGATCGGGCGATCTGGCGCCGGCAAATCGACGTTGGTTAAGCTGCTTCTTCGGTTCTATGACACCGAAAACGGGCGCATTCTGATCGACGGTCAGGATATCTCAACCGTGACACAGGACAGTTTGCGTCAGAACATCGGCATGGTGCAGCAGGACAGTTCGCTCTTGCATCGCTCCGTGCGGGACAACCTGCTTTATGGCCGTCCGGATGCGGAGGAGCAGGAGATGATTGCTGCCGCACGCAAGGCACATGCCCATGATTTCATTCTCGATCTTGAGGACCCGCAGGGGCGCACCGGCTATGATGCGCATGTCGGCGAGCGTGGTGTGAAACTGTCAGGTGGCCAGCGACAGCGTGTGACTTTGGCGCGCGTTATCCTGAAAAACGCACCGATCCTGCTGCTGGACGAAGCGACATCCGCGCTTGATTCCGAGGTCGAGGCCGCCATTCAGGAAACGCTTTACGGCATGATGGAGGGGAAGACTGTAATTGCGATCGCGCACCGCCTGTCCACCATCGCGCAGATGGACCGGATCCTTGTGCTCGATCAGGGAAAAATCGTCGAAGAAGGCACGCATGAGGCGCTTTTGGCCCAGAGCGGCCTATATGCACAATTCTGGGCGCGCCAGTCGGGCGGGTTCCTGAATGTAGAGGCAGCAGAATGAAGCTTGGAAATCTGATCGACGCGTTTCAACCCGCGGAGGGGCCGCCGCCACAGACATTAGGCGCGTTCATCCGCTGGTGTCTGTCGGGGGCCGGGCCGATGTTGGTGGTCGCGGCGGTGTGTTCCGCACTTGCGGGCGGTATGGAGGCGGGAACGGCCTTCATCCTCGGTGTGGTGATTGATACGGCCATCGCAAGTGGCCCGGAGGGGTTCTTCGGTGCCAATCTTGGGACTATCGTCGCGGCTCTGGCGTTTTTCCTGCTGGTGCGGCCGGTGCTGTTTGGCCTTTCGGCGGCGACCAACGCCATAATTGTGCAGCCAAACGTAAGTCCGCTGGTCCTGTCACGGATCAATCGTTGGACCCTTGGACAGTCGGTGCGATTCTTTGACGATGATTTTGCCGGCCGGATCGCACAAAAGCAGATGCAGACCGCCAATGCAGTGACCTCAGTTGTGGTTGAGGTCATCAATGTTGTGGCCTTTGCCTTGGCCTCTCTGGTTGGCGCATTGATCCTGCTGGGGGCCGTTGATCTGCGCATCACGCTGCTGTTCCTGATCTGGTTGCTGGGGTATTTTGCCACCATTCGCTGGTTCTTGCCGCGTATTCGCAAGCGGTCTGCCAGTCGCGCCGGCGCCCGTGCCAATGTGACCGGACAGGTTGTGGACACCATTACCAACATCAAGACGGTGCAACTCTTCGCCCATGCCGATCATGAGGAACGTGGCGCGCAGGACGCGATGGTGACCTTCCGTGAGAAGGCGCTTGAGTTTGGATACCTGTCGGCGTCGTTCCGGTTCTGCCTGATGACGCTGGCAGGGCTGCTGCCGGTTCTGTTGATCGGTGCAACCCTGTGGCTGTGGCAGGGCGGCATCGCCAGCGAAGGAGACATTGTTGCCGCTGGCGCAGTTTCTATCCGGATTGCACAGATGACGGGTTGGGTCAGTTTCACCCTCATGGCGATCTATTCCAACGTGGGCGAAATCGAGAATGGAATGAAGACGCTGGCGCGGCCGGACCGGATCGAGGACGATCCTGATGCGCAGGAGCTTCAGGTGCGCAAGGGCGAGATTGTACTGGATGACCTGAGTTTCAGTTATGGGCGCGATATTGGCGGCATATCAGATCTGTCACTGACCATTCCACCGGGCGAAAAGCTCGGGATCGTTGGTGCTTCCGGGGCCGGGAAGTCGACACTTGTGTCACTGCTACTGCGTCTCTACGAGCCTGAGCAGGGCCGCATTCTGATCGATGGGGCCGACGTTTCGAGCGTCAATCAGAACAGTTTGCGCAGCCAGATCGGCATGGTCACGCAGGAGACTGCGATGTTCAATCGATCAGCAATGGATAACATTCTCTACGGCCGTCCCGACGCCAGCAGAGAAGAGGTGATCGCGGCGGCGTCCGCAGCCGAGGCGCATGAGTTCATCACCGACCTGCAAGACGGGCAGGGACGGGAAGGGTATGACGCCTATCTGGGGGAACGTGGCGTTAAGCTCTCAGGCGGGCAACGTCAGCGGATTGCGTTGGCACGGGCTATCCTGAAGGATGCGCCGATCCTCGTGTTGGATGAGGCCACCTCAGCACTCGATTCTGAAGTCGAGGCGTCAATCCAGTCTGCCCTGACGCGGGTGATGGAGGGCAAGACGGTCTTGGCCATTGCGCACCGACTGTCGACATTGGCGGAGATGGATCGAATCATTGTCTTGGATCGAGGGCGTATCGTCGAGCAGGGCAGTCACGATGAACTACTCGCGCAGGGCGGTCTCTACGCTCAATTCTGGACCCGTCAGTCAGGTGGCTTCATCCGCACGGAAGAGGAGGCCACAGAAGCTGCCGAGTAGGGGGCGCAATGCGTTTCCTCCTTTTGCCGCCGGACGTCCCGCGCTATGGCAGGAGCATGACAAACGCAGCCAGAACCAGAGCCACGATTGAACGCTTGGGACACCAGGGTGACGGGATCGCCCCGGGACCACTCTTTGCACCCAGAACATTGCCGGGAGAGATCATCTCCGGTGTGATCTCAGGGCAGACCTTGACGGATATCCGCATCGAAGAACCGTCCGAGACCCGCGTGCAGGCACCATGTCGCCACTACAAGTCCTGCGGGGGCTGCCAGTTGCAGCACGCGAGCGATGACTTCGTGGCAGATTGGAAGGTCGATGTGGTTCGCCACGCACTGCGAACCCGTGGATTAGAGACTGATTTCCGGCCTATTCAAACCTCACCGTCACGCTCCCGACGCCGGGCAACGCTGTCCGCAAAGCGTACGAAGAAGGGGGCCATGGTCGGCTTTCATGGCCGGGCCTCCGACATTGTAACAGAGATCACGGATTGTCACCTTCTTGCGCCAGAGTTGATGGCGGCAATCCCGATGGTTGAGGCTCTCGCCATTGTTGGGGCCAGTCGCAAGGCACCCTTGTCGGTGACTTTGACGACGTCCGATGCTGGTCTGGATGTGCTGGTGCGGAATGGCAAACCTCTTGATGGGCCGTTGCGTATTCAATTGGCGCAATCCATCGAGCGGTATGAAATCGCTCGTTTGACCTGGGAAGACGAGCCGATCGGAATGGAACAGCCGCCAACACAGCGCTTTGGCGCGGCAAGGGTCTGCCCTCCACCGGGATCCTTCCTGCAAGCGACACATGAAGGTGAGGCGGCACTGGTTGCTGCGGTGCAGGAAGGCGTCGGAGAGGCGCGCCGGATCGCGGATCTCTTTGCCGGGTGTGGGACCTTCTCACTTCCGCTCGCACAGAAGGCCGAGGTCCATGCTGTCGAAGGGGAGCGCGATATGCTGCAGGCGCTCGAGCAAGGATGGCGCATGGCGCGCGGTCTCAAAAAAATCACCACCGAAACGCGAGACCTGTTCCGCAACCCGATGCTGCCCGAAGACCTGAAGTCGTTTGACGCTGCGTATGATGCGGTAGTGATTGATCCGCCGCGTGCTGGCGCAGAAGCCCAGGTGGCAGAAATCGTGCGCGCGAAGGTTCCGACCATTGCTTATGTGTCGTGCAATCCAGTTACTTTTGCTCGGGACGCTGAAACTCTTGTTGCTGCAGGTTATTCGCTCAACTGGGTGCAGGTCGTTGACCAGTTCCGCTGGTCATCGCATACCGAGCTGGCAGCCAGCCTGACCCTGTCCTGAGCCGAACCATAGGAGTGTCTCCCCGATGATCGACCGTATGAAATCCGTTCTGGACAGCGATGTCTTTGGTCGGTTCATCACAGCTGTTATTCTTGTGAATGCGGTGACATTGGGGATGGAGACCTCGGATGCGGTGATGGCACGTATCGGAGAGCTGGTTCTACTGATTGATAAGCTCTGCTTGGTCATCTTCATTCTTGAGATCGGGGCGAAGCTGATTGTTTGGCGGTTTCGCTTCTTTCGCAATGGTTGGAACGTGTTCGATTTTCTGATCGTTGGTATTGCGTTGGCGCCGGCCGCACAGGGGTTCTCGGTCCTGCGGGCACTTCGTATCCTGCGGGTATTGCGTGTTATTTCCGTTGCACCGAGATTACGCCGCGTGGTCGAAGGGTTCATCACCGCACTGCCCGGAATGGGGTCGGTTTTCTTGCTGATGGCGATCATCTTCTACATCGGATCGGTCATGGCGACGAAGCTGTTCGGTAGCAGTTTTCCGGAGTGGTTCGGCACGCTTGGCCTGTCGGCCTATTCCCTGTTCCAAATCATGACGTTGGAAAGCTGGTCGATGGGGATCGTGCGTCCGGTGATGGAACTCTATTCATATGCTTGGGCGTTCTTCGTGCCTTTCATCATGGTCACGACCTTTGCTGTCGTGAACCTTCTTGTCGGCTTGATCGTGAACTCCATGCAGGATGCGCATTCCGAAGAAGAGGGAGAGCGCACCGACGCCTATCGGGATCAGGTCATTTCTCGTCTCGAAGCGATCGAAGCGCGTATTGCCCGGCTGCAGGACGAGACGACAGAAAAGTGATTATCTTTTCTTAACCAAGTTTGCTGTAATGCTAACAAAGAGCATAAAGCCATCAAGAGCGGACAGATCAAGACAATGCACAGGCGTACATTCGGGGCAGGTATTCTGGCCACCCTCGGAGCAGCTGGTTGTTCCAGCGGCCCCAATATTCGACGGTACAATGGACCTCCGGTAACATCGATCGTGGTGAACAAGGGCACGCGGAAGATGTACCTTTTGAACGAGGCGAAGGTCTTGCGTGAGTACGACGTCGGTTTGGGCTTTGCCCCCGTCGGACATAAACAAATCGAGGGCGACGGCCGCACACCAGAAGGCACATATCGCATCGACCGTCGTAACCCCCGCAGCCAATTTTACTTGTCGCTGGGGATTTCATACCCGAATACTTCGGATCGGGCCCATGCGCGGACATTGGGCGCCAGCCCGGGTGGGGATATCTTCATCCACGGCGAACCGAATGAACGCAAGGATCGTCGCCGGGCTGCACGGATTCAGGACTGGACGGCTGGTTGTATTGCCGTGAGCAATGACGAAATCGAGGAAATCTGGGCTATGGTCAACGACGGCACAATCATCACGCTTCGCCCGTGACAGTGCCAGATATGCCGATACAGACGAAAAAGGCCGCTCCATATGGATGCGGCCTTTCCTATTGCGGGGGACTGAAAGCGGTGACTACTCCGCCATTAACAACGTCCACCAGATCTTGCCGTTGGCTTCCTGGAACCAGGAAAAGCCCATGTTGCGGGCCTTGGGGTCCATGACAACAGAGCGCGTGCCACTGTTTTCCATCCAGGCTGTCAGCGTTTGCACTTCGTTTTCGTAGGACTCCGAAATGTTTTCCCCAACGAGCTGGCCCGTATAGCCAACCCGGTTGACACGATCGAGAGGGGAAGAGCCGTCGGAGCCGAAGTGCCAGGGCCGGTTTTGCACTGACATATCACGGGAATGAGTGGCTGCCGCTGCGTTGAGCTTGCCGTCCAACTGCACTGTGGGGCTGCCAGCAGCCTCACGCAGGGCGTTGACGGAGTCCAGCATGCGGAACTGGACACGTTCTTCGTTCCGAATTTTGTAAACACCGGACCCGGTCGCGGTGCCATCGTTGCCAGTGGTACATGCCGCCAGCACAAAACTCGTCAGTGTAGCCAGAATCAGGAAAACACGTGTCATTCTAAACCCTAAAAAGTGTTCGGTCAGAGCGTCCCTTAGCTCTCCTGTGACTTATAGGCAAACCCGGTTGGGTCACAATGACGAGATATGGGGGGATTGAATTGCGACTGAGGCATTCCAGCCATAGACTGCCCGATAATGGATCCCTTCAGTACAGAGTATCTTCTGATGACACCTAAGAACCCTTTGAAGCCGTCGCGCCGGCAATTTCTTGCGGGATCTGTCTCGCTTCTCGCCACCCCAGCGCTTGCGCAGGGCGTAGCTGAGACGGAAGAGCCATCCTTTGATCCCCTGCGCCCACCACCGGAACCGGAGCCGAATGTTGCCCGCAATATTTCCGCATTTCGGGCCAAGGACTGGCGCCCTTACTTCGACACCCTGCGCCGCGGGGCGATTCTCGTCGATATTAACAGCCGCGCGTTACATTTCTGGTCCGAAGATCAGTCGGTCTACAAGCTGTTCCCTTCGTCGGTGCCGCTGAGTGATGATCTGACACGCCGCGGTCGCACCAAGATTACTCGCAAGGTTGAAGGTCCGGGATGGGCACCGACGCCGAACATGCGAAAACGCAATCCGGAGTGGCCCGCCTACATTCCGCCCGGACCTGATAACCCACTGGGGACACATGCGCTTTATCTCAGTTGGAAGTACTACCGCATTCATGGAACGCACGATACGCGCAAGATCGGGCGCAAATCCTCCAATGGCTGCATCGGCCTCTACAATGAGCACATCGCCGAACTCTACAAACTGACACGAACCGGGACACAGGTGTTGCTAATTTGACGACAACCACCCAAAGCTCGACGCGAGAGATTTAACAACCAATTGCAATCCGGTGTGTTTCCCGCTTAAAAAAAACCACGAGGTAAGTCTTGAGTGCGCACATCATATGTGTGCTGTGCGCGTATTCTGGAGGTTAACATGAAGAAACTCATTATCGCTGCCGCTCTGGTCGCTGCTGCATCCGCAGCATCCGCTGGCAACCTGGCAGAACCGATCGTTGAAGCACCGGTTATCATCGAAGAAGCAACCGGTTCTTCTTCCGGCATCCTGCTGCCGCTGCTGCTGCTCGTTATCGTAGCTGCTGCTGCCGCAAGCAACTAATCGTTGCCAAAAGAATGAGAAAGGCGGCTGGATCACCAGCCGCCTTTTTTCGTGTCTTTAAAGATATTTAGAGCGCGACATACCTGCCTAGCGACGATCATGCGCAGTCAGTCCAGCCACCCTTTAAGATTGTTTTGGATCATCTTTGACAGGGCTGAAATGTGACCTGCGCTTTCATTCAGGCAGGGGATGTAGGTGAAGTCTTCCCCGCCCGCGTGTTCAAAGCTCTCGAAAATCTCTTCATTGATCTCTTCCAGAGTCTCGATGCAATCGGCGGAAAATGCCGGGGCGATCACCGCAATCCGCTTTTTGCCCTGCTTCGCCAGCTCCGCGACATGTTCCACCGTGTAGGGACGCAGCCACTCTTCAGGGCCAAAGACCGACTGAAATGTGGTGGTGATCTGTGATTCGTCCCATCCCAGCCGTTCGCGCAGCAGCCGAGTCGTTTTCTGGCACTGGCAGTGGTAGGGATCCCCCTGCATCAGGTAGCGTTTTGGCATGCCATGATAGGAGCAGACCAGAATATCGGGTTTCTTCTCCGCCTTCGCATAGGCTTCCTCCACCGACTTCGCCAGAGCATCAATATACTCAGGCTGATCGAAGTAGGGTTCGATTGTCCGAGCGGCAGGTTGCCAGGTCTGTTCCATCAGGGCACGGAAAAATTCGTCATTCGCGGTGCCAGAGGTGGCGCCAGCATACTGCGGATACAACGGTACAAAGAGGATCTTGCGACAACCGGCAGCCACCATTTCGTCAACCTTGGATTTGGTCGACGGATTGCCGTAGCGCATGCAGAAATCCACCATGACCTGATCGCCGTAGATCGCTTCCATCGCCTGCGCCATCTCGTGGGTCTGGTCCTTGGTGATCGTCATAAGCGGGCTTTCGCCCTTGTCGTGGTTCCAGATGGATTTGTAGGCAGCGCCCGATGCGAACGGTCTCTTGGTGAGAATGATAAGCTGCAGCAGCGGTTGCCACTTCCACGCGGGGTAGTCGATGACGCGCTTGTCGGACAGGAATTCGCCTAGGTAACGACGCATGGGCCAATAGCTGTAGTGATCCGGCGTACCGAGATTCGCCAGCAGGATACCGACCTTCTCAGGCTTGACCGCCGGATGGTCCGCGGGGGCATGAGCAGGGCAGGTCGCAGTCGGGCTAGCATCCAGCATGGGTAGGGGTCCTGTGTGATATCGCAGTGAGAGATTTTAACAATTGATACGGTGTTACGGGGCTGATGGCCAATTGGATCACCTGACTGCGACCATTGGCTCAGGTTATCGGTCTCGATCTGGGAGCTTGGTCTCCGGGACCTTCAACGCATCTGCCAGGCGCATCTTTGCTGAGCCGGGACGCAGGGGTTGTGGTTGGGTGTCGGCGGGCGACCAACCGGTGAGGCACACAAGCTCGAATGTTGCGTTCAGCTTGCCGTCTTCGGTGGCAAAATTCTGACCGTAGATGTGATTCGCCAAGTCGAACACTGCCCGGCGCGTCGGTTTGCGGAGCCGGTTGGTCATCGCGTTGGTTTCCCCCATGGCGCGCAGATCTTGCATCAGATGCGGCAGGTCGCGGTATTGCACCGAAAGTGGCACCACGTCTGCGACTGGTAAAGCAAAGCCCGCTCGTTGCAAAAGAGCGCCGAGGTCGCGAATTTCACCCATCGGTGCAACGCGCGGCGACAGGCCGCCGCTGATATAGGTTTCGGCCTCTGCAAGCGAGGTGCGCAGCTCATGCAGCGTCTGACCACCAAGTGTCACCAAGAGAAGTAGACCGTCCTCCTGCAAGGCGCGTCGGCACTGAATCAACTGCCCGACTGGATCATTGGCCCAGTGCAGCGCCATGACATGAATGATCACGTCATATGCTTGTGGTTCCAGCGCCAAAACGTCGTTGTCGAGAACGATTTTCTGCCCAGGGAGTACGTTTTCCCAAGGTTCCGCAAAAGGCGCAACAATCGCTGGCTTGGTAAAGGTTCTCTTAACCATGCTCAGCCGATCCTCGACCTCGTCTCTCGCCATGTCGTGCAGGAACATCGCATCCGATTTACGTCGGGTGCGGCGTTGCCGAAGTGCGTCGTGATCGAAGATCTGGGGATGAGCCATTGGTTCTTGAGTCATGAGGTGTACCTATGACGTTGCGCACACGGTTTCAAACGGCAGTTTCATTGATTTACCCGGCGCGCTGTCTGAATTGTGGCGGGTTGGTCGAAAGCGATTTTGGACTTTGTAGCGCGTGCTGGCGCGATACATCCTTCATCTCGGGTCTTGTATGTCACAGCTGCGGGGTGCCGGTGCCTGGTGAGGACGACGGGCAAATCGTGCGTTGCGATGACTGTTTGAAAACCCCGCGAAACTGGCAGCAGGGGCGTGCGGCGATCATCTACAGCGGGCAAGGGCGTCGCCTGGTACTGGCGTTGAAACACGGGGATCGAACCGATCTTGTGCGTCCGGCATCGGCCTGGATGGGCCGCGCCGCCGCCGACCTCTTGACCAACGATCCGTTGATTGTGCCCGTGCCGCTGCATTGGACACGATTGGTGCGCCGCCGATATAATCAGTCTGCCTTATTGGCGCAGTCGCTGGCTGCACGTGAGGGGCAGGACTGCTGCCCAGACGCATTGATACGGTCCCTACAAACACCGATGCTGGAAGGGCGCAGCCGGGACGAGCGCATGACGATCCTGAGGGACGCGATCCGGCCGCATCCACGAATGGGATGTCGGATGCAGGGCAGAGAGGTTCTGCTTGTGGATGACGTGATGACCAGCGGGGCGACGCTTTCCGCATGTGCGAATGCATGCACCGTTGCGGGGGCGGCTTCTGTCAATGTTGTCGTGCTCGCTCGGGTCACGGCGGCGTGAAAAGGCTGGCAAAGCTTGATAAAAAGTACCACATGGCTCAGCATCCATGAACCAAGCCTACGGAGACCAACATGAAACCGGTCGAAATCTATACCTCACCTCTTTGCGGTTTTTGCCACGCAGCCAAGCGTTTGCTGAACCAGAAGGGCGTCAGCTTTTCCGAAATCGATGTACTGGCTGACCCGGATCGCAAGGCAGAGATGATCCAACGCGCCAATGGCGGTCGTACGGTGCCACAGATCTTTGTTGGTGAGACGCATGTCGGCGGATGTGATGAGCTTTATACGCTGGATCGCGCTGGAAAGCTCGATCCGCTGCTTGCGGCCTGAGCTCCATGGTACGTGCCGCACTTCTACAGATGACCTCTTCCGATGTGCCGGATGAAAACCTCATAGCGGTCAGGCAAATGATGGCGGATGCGGTTTCGCAGGGGGCGGAGTTCATTCTAACCCCGGAAGTTACAAACTGCCTGTCGACAAGCCGGACCCATCAGCGTGAGGTGCTCTGTCACGAAGAGGATGATCCGACGCTGTCCGGCCTGCGTGACGCTGCCGCGAAACATGGTGTGTGGGTGTCCATCGGTTCTTTGGGACTCAAGACGAAGGACGGCGATGGACGCTTTGCCAACCGGCAATTTGTAATCACACCAAGTGGTGAGATCGCGGCGCGGTATGACAAGATCCATATGTTTGACGTTGAAGTGACCCCAGAGGAGACCTACCGGGAATCTGATGGCTATCGTCCGGGAACGCAGGCTGTTGTTGCACAAACTGATTTTGCAAAGATTGGCCTCACCATTTGCTACGATGTGCGCTTTCCAACGCTGCATCGGCGATTGGCTCAGGGCGGGGCAACGATCTTGACCGCTCCAGCAGCGTTTTCGCATGTGACGGGGGCGGCCCATTGGCATAGTCTGCTTCGGGCTCGGGCGATCGAGACAGGTTGTTTTGTCTTGGCTGCGGCCCAGACGGGTGTGCATCCGGCAAGCCGCGGCGCGCAGCGTCAGACCTTCGGTCATTCGGTCGCGATTGCCCCCTGGGGAGAGGTTCTGGCCGATGCGGGTACTGAGGTCGGAATTACTTGCGTTGACCTCGACCTCGAAGAGGTGAACAAGGCACGCAAACGCGTACCTTCGCTGACCCATGACCGGGAGTTTGACGGACCCTGATGGATGAGAACCATTCCCTTGCCATTTCGCTTTTCAGCGAAATACTGATGGCTGACCAGCTTGCGCGGGCACGATTGGGCAAGGCTCTGCCCAAGGGAATGGAGCTGTCACATTTTTCGGTTCTGAACCACCTTGCACGGGCGGGGCTGGAACGATCCCCGGCGCAATTGGCCAAGGCCTTTCATGTGACGCGCGGTGCCATGACGAACACGATCAACAAGCTAGAAGTCGCTGGTTATGTGCACGTCCGGCCGGATTGGGATGATGCGCGCCGCAAGATGGTCGCCATCAGTCCGGCAGGACGCAAGGCGCGCGATGCGGCATTGGCCTCGATCATTCCGATGATTTCCGAAGTGGTGAGCGAGTTGGGAGGAGACCGTGTCCGTGCGGCGCTCCCGATCCTGCGAGAGTTTCGCGGCAAGTTGGAAACCGAAGACTGAGATACCAACGATTGGCTGAATGAAAGAGAGCGCCGGGTAATTCCGGCGCTCTCTTTAAAATTAGGGCCGTGAGTGGTGTGAGTGTGTCCCCAATTGCACAAATTCTGTTCCGTCGGGCATCGAGTGCCTGCCATAGCAGCATGTTCCCTGTGCAAGACGGGACATCTAGGAGCTACAGCAGATCTTCGCAACGACGCGTTTGGATGAGTGCATATACTAAAGTATAGGCAGAAAGCTAAAGCAAGCGGTCGCACCGAAAATTGACTGTGAATTCGCGCTGGCGCGGCATCGCATCAGGGCTTTGTGCTTGCCGTGACGTAATTTACACCGAGGTCGCGGTCAGAGATCGACCAACTCCACAACAGCGGGTTGAAGACAAACCCCTTGCGGTCCACAGGCGTCAATCCAGCTTGGCTCAGCAGATCGAATAGTTCATCCGGGGTGATGAACTTGGACCACTCATGAGTACCACGCGGCAGCCAGCGCATCACGACTTCGGCGCCTACGATTGCCATGGCATAGCTCTTCGGATTGCGATTGATTGTGGAGCAGATTTGCAACCCGCCGGGCTTCAGCAGCTGTTGTGTCGCAGTGAGATAGCTCAGCGGGTCAGCGACATGTTCGACCACTTCCATGTTCAAGATCACATCAAAGGCCTCACCAGCCTCTGCGAGTGCCTCTGCCGTGGTGTGGCGGTAGTCGATTTCCAGACCTGATTGCTCTGCGTGAATTCGGGCAACGGGCAGGTTGCCTTCGGCGGCGTCGGCCCCAACCACATCTGCGCCGAGGCGGGCCATGGGTTCACTCAGGAGCCCACCCCCGCAACCGATATCGAGAATACGCAGGCCCGCAAACGGAGCGTCAGATGTAAGGTCGCGCTCAAACTCCCCGGCAATCTGGCGGGTGATGTAGTCCAGGCGACACGGGTTGAGCATGTGCAGGGGCTTGAATTTCCCATTGGGATCCCACCATTCCGCAGCCATTGCCTCGAACTTGGCAATCTCGGAGGGGTCAACCGTGGACTGTTGCGCTTGCATTCCTGTCTCCGTGTGTTTTCTTGTGGGTTCAGTCGTTAGTTAGGTCAGTAATGGACAAATACCCGGATCAAAAGCGCGCAGTGCAGTTTCTCTATCCGCCGATCGAGCCATTTGATCAGCGGATGCTGGACGTGGGCCAAGGGCACCGGATCTATTTGGAGCAGTCCGGAAATCCCGATGGCGTGCCGGTTATCGTGTGCCATGGCGGCCCCGGCGGTGGCACCAGCCCTGCGATGCGGCGGTATTTTGATCCGAGTGTCTACCGGATTATCCTGTTTGATCAGCGGGGCTGTGGCCGCTCTCGTCCGCACGCCTCCTGCGAGGACAATACCACTTGGCATCTGGTGGCGGATATGGAACTCATCCGCGAGCTCTTGGAGATCGACAGCTGGATGGTGTTTGGTGGCAGCTGGGGGGCGACCCTGGCGCTGGTCTATGGTCAGACACATCCTGACCGGGTTACCCACCTCATTCTGCGCGGTGTTTTCCTGATGACGCAGTCTGAACTTGCATGGTTCTACGGGGGCGGTGCGGGCAAATTCTGGCCGGAGACTTGGGAGAAGTTCACAGCGCTTGTTCCCGAGGACGAGCATGATGATTTGATCGCAGCCTATCATCGGCGCCTGTTTTCGGGAGATCGCGAAGAAGAAGTGCGCTTTGGACGCGCGTGGTCAGCGTGGGAAAACGCGCTGGCGTCCGTTTACTCGAACGGCGTGTCGGGAGAGAGCCCCGGTGACTACGCGCGGGCCTTCGCCCGGTTGGAAAATCACTATTTCTCGAACGGTGGCTTTCTGCATATGGATGGTCAAATCCTTGCAAACATGGGGCGCATTGCGCATATTCCCGGCGTCATCGTGCAGGGGAGGTATGACATGATCTGCCCACCGCAATCCGCATACGATATTCACAAGCAATGGCCGAACTCCGACCTGATCATGGTGCGAAATGCAGGCCATGCGCTGTCGGAACCAGGAATCAGCGCAGAGCTTGTCAAGACGATGGACCAGCTGGCCGAGGAACTGACGACATGAAGCGCCTGGACCGTCGTGCTCTCTTTGCCAGCGGTGCGGCTGCCGCGCTATTGGCGGCGACAGGCACCAGTCTGGCGCAGCAGCCGCGCCGGGGCGGCACGCTGCGCCTTGCGGTGCCGCGCGACGGGGGCCTCCTTGAGCGGGTGGCCCGTGGCGCGGTCTATGATCAATTGACGGAAGTGGCGCCTGACGGTCTGTTGCGGGGGGAACTGGCAACCGGCTGGCACAGTGACGATTCCGCTCGGCGGTGGATTGTGAAGCTGCGGCAGGACGTGTCCTTTCACGATGGTTTGCCTTTGAGGGCAAGCGATGTGATTGCCTCGCTTGAGGCACATGCATCGCGAGGTGATCTGCGTCTGGCAGGGTTACGTGCGCTGACGCTGAAGGATGATGACGCGGTTGAATTTGTGCTCGATGAAGGCAACCCCCATTTGCCCTATCGGCTGGCCGACACGGGTCTGGTGATCGCCGCTGACGGCGATGTGCAGGCCGGCTTGGCGACGATGACGGGAACAGGTCTTTACGCGGTTGAGCGCGCGCAAGATGGACGTCACTTCCGGGCCCGTCGCAGAGAGCAACACTACAAGGATGGCAGCGCGGGCTGGTTTGACGCGTTGGATCTGATCGTGATTTCAGACGCGGCCGTTCGGGCCGAGGCCTTGCGCGATGGCTTTGTGGATGTTGCCTCCCTGCCAACGCCAGAGGGTCTGAGAGGGCGCGGCAGTTTCAATTATCATCCTTCCGAGGGGGATATGGCACTGGCAGCCGGTCAGCATGTCGTCATGCCCCGGCGGATTTCCAACCGCGGCTCCTTGGATGATCATCGCATCACTGAGCGGTGGTGGATGGCGTGATCTGACGTCTGCGTCGAGCCAAAAAGATGCGTCGACTGACAGCATCCATCTTGAACGCACTCAAGACGATCAGACTGGGTGATTTGACACCCGCTCCTGCCTGATTGGGAGATGCGTAAGCGCCCCTCGGGCAGAGTTAAGCTTTGCCGCGGGAGGAAAGGGTTGCAAAACTGCGCGTGTGGGCGTATATCCACGCTCAACAGCGGCGCGTCGGGCTCTGGGCCTGAGGTACCAACGATTAATTTCGACGGGCCGCGGCCCGTTTTTTTGTGTTTGGAGGTCTGATGACCAACGATCTTATTGCCAAAGCTGCGATCGACCGCCGCCTGGCCGAGATCATCACCCCGGTGATCGAGGATCTCGGCTATGAGCTGGTGCGTATCCGGTTGATGTCCGGAAAGATGACCACGATGCAGATCATGGCAGACCGTCCCGATGGCGGTATCGAAGTTGATGACTGTGCCGCGATCTCGAACGCGATCAGCGCGACACTCGACGTCGAGGATCCAATTCTTGATGCCTATACGCTTGAGGTTTCGAGCCCCGGCATTGATCGGCCCCTGACGCGTCTGAAAGACTTCGACATGTTCGAAGGGTATGAAGCGAAACTTGAAACGGCTGAGCTGATCGATGGCCGCCGCCGCTTCAAGGGCGAGCTGGCCGGAGTTGAAGGGGACGAGGTCCTGATCAACATCGAAGAGCACGGCGAAACCGTGACGATCGGTTTGAAATTCGACTGGTTGAGCGATGCCAAGCTGGTGCTGACGGACGATCTGATCAAGGAAATGCTGCGTCAGCGCAAGGCCGCTGGCGTATTGAACGACGACGCCTTTGACGACATCGAGACCGAAGGGTCCGCAGAAGGGACCAAAGGGTCCGAAGAGGAGAACGAGTAATGGCTATCACCTCTGCAAACCAGCTGGAGCTGTTGCAAACCGCCGAGGCCGTGGCGCGCGAGAAGATGATCGACCCGGGTCTGGTCGTCGACGCGATGGAAGAATCCCTCGCCCGTGCGGCCAAGAGCCGCTACGGCAGCGAGATGGACATTCGTGTCTCCATCGACCGCAAGACCGGCAAGGCGACCTTCACCCGCGTCCGGACCGTGGTCGAGGATGCGGAGCTGGAAAACTATCAGGCTGAGCTGACAGTCGCGCAGGCAAAGCAATACATGGAGAACCCGACGATCGGTGATACCATCGTCGATGAAGTTCCCCCGGTTGAAATGGGCCGCATCGCCGCGCAATCCGCCAAGCAGGTGATTCTGCAAAAAGTGCGTGAAGCCGAGCGGGACCGTCAGTACGAAGAATTCAAGGACCGCAACGGCACCATCATCAATGGTCTCGTCAAGCGTGAAGAATACGGCAATGTCATCGTCGACGTTGGCTCTGGCGAGGGTATCCTGCGCCGCAACGAGAAGATCGGCCGCGAAAGCTACCGCCCGAACGACCGTATTCGCTGCTTTATCAAGGATGTCCGCCGTGAACCGCGCGGCCCGCAGATCTTCCTGAGCCGGACCGCGCCGGAATTCATGGCCGAGCTGTTCAAGATGGAAGTGCCGGAGATCTATGACGGCATCATCGAGATCAAGGCCGTGGCGCGTGATCCCGGCTCGCGCGCTAAGATCGCCGTGGTGTCCTATGACAGCTCCATCGATCCGGTTGGCGCCTGTGTTGGTATGCGCGGCTCCCGCGTGCAGGCCGTGGTCAACGAGCTGCAGGGCGAGAAAATCGACATCATCCCGTGGAACGAGGATCAGCCGACCTTCCTGGTGAACGCACTCCAGCCTGCCGAGGTTTCCAAGGTGGTTCTGGACGAAGAAGCCGGCAAGATCGAAGTGGTGGTTCCGGACGAACAGCTGTCCCTGGCCATTGGCCGTCGCGGTCAGAACGTGCGTCTGGCCTCGCAGCTGACCAGCCTCGACATTGATATCATGACGGAAGAGGAAGAATCAGCTCGCCGTCAGAAGGAATTCGAAGCGCGGACCGGATTGTTCATGGAGACCCTCGATCTGGACGAGTTCTTTGCCCAGTTGCTGGTATCCGAAGGCTTCACCAACCTCGAAGAGGTTGCATATGTTGAGCTGGACGAGCTTCTGGTCATTGATGGTGTGGACGACGGCACCGCCCAAGAGCTGCAAGCCCGGGCGCGAGACTACCTCGAAGCGCAGGCCAAGGCGGCGCTTGACAATGCCCGCAGCCTGGGTGCCGAGGACAGTCTTATTGACTTTGAGGGCCTGACACCCCAGATGGTGGAGGCGCTGGCCAAGGACGACGTCAAGACTGTTGACGACTTTGCCACTTGCGCTGACTGGGAACTTGCGGGTGGCTGGACCACTGCCAATGGTGAGCGGGTGAAGGATGAAGGCATCCTTGAGCCATTCGGCATGAGCCTGGAAGAGGCGCAAAAGCTGGTGATGACTGCCCGCATCATGTTGGGCTGGGTAGACCCGGCCGAGCTTGAAGCGGATGCAGAAGACCCCGAAGAAGAAGTGGAAGGGGATGTGGAAGCCTGATCGGCTTCCCGACTCCCAGGAGACGTAAATGACCCGTGGTGGTGCAGAAAAATCCCGTTCAGACGGGCCGGAACGGAAATGTGTCGCCACTGGCGAGACAGAGCCCAAAGCCGGGCTCATCCGTTTCGTGCTGGGGCCTGACAATCAGGTCTTTGCCGATGTGATGGGGAAATTGCCCGGTCGCGGCGTCTATGTCTCTGCGACGCGCGATGCGCTGACGCAGGCGGTAAAGAAAAAACTTTTCGCCCGCGGCTTCAAGGCGCAGGTCACGGTTCAGGATGGTCTGGTTGACGATGTGGAGCGACAAGTTTTGCGCCGCACTGTTGACCTGATCAGCCTTGCTCGCAAGTCGGGCGACGCCGTTGGGGGGTATGAGAAGGTCAAGGATTGGCTGGATAAAGAGGAGGCACGGGTTCTGATCCAAGCCTCTGACGGATCCGGGCGAGGTAAGTCAAAACTAAGCACGCCGCATCGCGGCAAATACATCGGATGCATGACAGCGGACGAGCTTGGGATGGCTTTTGGGCGTGAAACTGTCATACATGCCGCGCTCGCCTCTGGTGGACTCAGCCAACGTGTTGTAGAGGAAGCCCAGCGATTGCAGGGTTTGCGCGAAAAGGGCGGCAACGGCCGCACGGAAGGATAAAGAGCTTTATGAGCGATAGTGACGGCAAAAAGACATTGGGTCTTCGTGGTAGCGGGTCTCGTCCCGGGAACGTTAAACAGAGCTTCAGCCACGGTCGGACCAAGAATGTTGTGGTGGAAACCAAGCGTAAGCGCGTGGTTGTCCCCAAGCCGGGCGCAGGCAAAGGCGGCGCCGGCGGCGTTGCGGCCGGCGATGCTTCGCGGCGCCCTGCTGGAATTTCTGATGCGGAAATGGAACGTCGCCTGAAGGCGCTCCAGGCCGCCAAGGCCCGCGAATCCGAAGAGGCTGCCCAGCGTGAAGCCGAGGAGAAGGCCCGCGCCGAAGAGCGTGAGCGCCGCCGTGCCGAACAAGAGGTGAAGGAACGCGAACAGCGCGAAGCTGAAGAGCGGGCCCGCCAAAAGGCAGAAGATGAAGAGCGCAAGCGCAAAGAAGACGCAGAGGCCGCCAAGCGTGCCGCTGCCGAGAAAGCTGCGCCGAAAGCCGACAAGACCGCCGGTGCCCCTGCCGAAGCGCGCGGCCCTGCAGGTGCAGCCAAGCCCGCGGCACAAGCTCCGCGCAAAGCGGAACGCGAGCGTGAAGAACGTGGTCGTGGCACCAAGGTTCGCAATGATGGCGGCCGTCGCTCCGGCAAGCTGACGCTGAGCCAGGCAACTGGTGGCGAAGGTGGTCGTCAACGCTCCGTCGCGTCGATGAAGCGCAAGCAAGAGCGTGCGCGTCAGAAAGCCATGGGGCAGATCGAGCGCGAAAAGGTCATTCGTGAAGTGCAGCTTCCGGAGGCCATTGTGGTATCCGAGCTGGCGAATCGTATGGCTGAGCGCGTGGCTGATGTGGTCAAGGCTCTGATGAAAATGGGCATGATGGTCACACAAAACCAGACCATCGACGCCGATACCGCCGAGCTGATCATCGAGGAATTCGGCCACAAGGTGGTCCGTGTTTCCGACGCTGACGTCGAGGATGTCATCAAGGAAATCATCGACGCCGATGACGATCTGGAATCGCGTCCGCCGGTCATCACGATCATGGGTCACGTTGACCATGGTAAGACGTCGCTGCTTGATGCGATCCGTGATGCAAAGGTTGTGTCCGGCGAAGCTGGCGGAATCACCCAGCACATCGGTGCGTATCAGGTGACCACCGATAGCGGTGCCGTGCTGTCCTTCCTCGACACACCGGGCCACGCGGCCTTTACGTCCATGCGTTCGCGTGGTGCTCAGGTCACGGATATCGTGGTTCTGGTGGTTGCTGCCGATGACTCGGTCATGCCGCAGACCATCGAGGCGATCGCCCATGCGAAGGCGGCCGGTGTGCCGATGATTGTGGCGATCAACAAGATCGACAAACCCGCCGCCGATGCGACACGGGTCCGGACAGAGCTGCTGCAGCATGAAGTGATTGTGGAAGCGATGTCTGGTGAGGTTCAGGACGTCGAAGTCTCTGCCCATACCGGTCAGGGTCTTGATGAACTGCTCGAAGCCATCGCTCTGCAGTCTGAACTTCTCGAACTGAAAGCCAACCCCGATCGGGCGGCTCAAGGTGCTGTGATCGAAGCTCAGCTTGACGTTGGTCGCGGTCCGGTTGCTACGGTTCTGGTTCAAAAAGGGACCCTGCGTCAGGGCGACATCTTCGTTGTGGGTGAGCAGTACGGTAAGGTCCGCGCGCTCATCAACGATAAGGGTGAACGCGTCCAGGAGGCCGGACCTTCGGTGCCGGTTGAGGTTCTGGGTCTGAACGGAACACCCGAAGCGGGCGACGTGCTGAACGTGACCGAGACCGAGGCTCAGGCCCGCGAAATCGCGGAATACCGTGAGCATGCGGCCAAGGACAAACGTGCCGCCGCCGGTGCTGCGACGACGCTGGAACAGCTGATGCAGAAGGCCAAGGATGACGAAACCGTCTCCGAGCTGCCGATTCTGGTCAAAGCGGATGTGCAGGGTTCCGCGGAAGCGATCGTTCAGGCGATGGAGAAGATCGGCAACGACGAGGTCCGCGTGCGCGTGCTGCACTCCGGTGTTGGCGCGATCACCGAGACCGATATCGGTCTCGCCGAGGCCTCGGGTGCGCCGGTCATGGGCTTCAACGTTCGTGCCAATGCGTCTGCGCGCAACACTGCCAACCAGAAGGGTGTGGAGATCCGTTACTATTCGGTGATCTATGATCTGGTGGATGATGTGAAGGCGGCAGCCTCTGGCCTGCTCTCTGCGGAGATCAAAGAGAACTTCATCGGTTATGCCGAGATCAAGGACGTCTTCAAGGTTTCCAACGTTGGCAAGGTTGCTGGCTGTCTGGTCACCGAAGGTGTCGCACGCCGCTCCGCAGGTGTTCGCCTGCTGCGTGACAACGTGGTGATCCACGAAGGTACTCTGAAAACCCTCAAGCGCTTCAAGGACGAAGTGGCAGAGGTTCAGTCCGGTCAAGAATGCGGTATGGCCTTCGAGAACTACGAAGATATCCGTCCGAAGGATGTGATCGAGATTTTCGAGCGTGTGGAAGTGACCCGTACCCTCGACTGACCTGAAGTCACCTGAGAATTTTAAAGCCCCGGCCTGCAAAGGTCGGGGCTTTTTCGTGCGAGGGTGAAGGAACCTGGCAGTGTATTCACTATGCGTGCAGAGACGCTCAGGCAGTTGTTCGTACTCCACCTTGTTACAGCCGCTTCTTGACTGAACCTAACGCACTGGCACCCTGAGACGGTCGCACTGCGGATACAACAACACCCAGCTATGCGGATCGCAGGGCTGGGTGCATGTCGTGATCGTGGAGCAATCTTTGAACGCTGGTGTCTTCAGTCAGAGCCAATCGCGCAGGATAGGGATCAGCGGAATGTCCGCCGGAGGCATCGGATAGTCGCGCAGCTCCTGCGCTCGTGCCCATTTCAGCACCTGACCTTCGCGCGCCTGCGGAATGCCTTCCCACTTTCGGCAGGCAAAGAGTGGCATGAGCAGATGGAAGGTTTCGTAGCTGTGGCTGGCAAACGTCAGCGGCGCGAGGCAGCTTGACCAGGTGTTGATGCCGAGCTCTTCCTGCAATTCGCGGATCAGGGCCTCTTCAGGTGTTTCGCCGGGCTCCACCTTGCCGCCGGGAAACTCCCACAGGCCGGCCATAGACTTGCCCTCAGGCCGTTGCGCCAAGAGGATACGGCCCTCCACATCGATCAGGGCGACTGCTGAAACGAGCACCACCTTTTTGCCTTGGGTCATGGTCATGAGCGGTAATCTGCATTGATGGTGATGTACTGGTGGGTCAAGTCACAGGTCCAGACGGTCGACGTTCCATCCCCGAGGCCGAGATCAACTTTGATCGCGATCTCTGCCTTTCGCATTTCTGCAGCTCCCTGTTCTTCCTCGTAGGTGGGGGCGACCCAACCGTTTTCGGCCACCAGAACATCGCCGAAAGAGATCGACAGGAGATCGCGGTCCGCTTTGGCACCGGATTTTCCGATGGCCATGACAACACGGCCCCAATTGGGATCCTCGCCAGCGATGGCCGTCTTCACCAGCGGCGAATTTGCGATCGCCAAACCGTGGATCTTGGCGTCGGCATCGGTTTCTGCACCGGTCACCTGAATTTCAACAAATTTTGTCGCGCCTTCGCCGTCACGCACAACTTGGTGTGCAAGGTCCAGCATGACAGTTCTCAGCCCCTTGGCAAAGTCTGCGTTGCCGGTCGCATCCACATCCGACGCACCCGTTGCGCAAAGCATCAGACTGTCCGAGGTCGAGGTGTCGCTGTCGACCGTGATGCAGTTAAAGGAGGTTTCATTCTGGGCAGAGAGTAGCGCCTGCAGGCTCGCTTGTTCGTAGGCAGCATCTGTAAAGATATAGACCAGCATCGTTGCCATGTCGGGCGCGACCATGCCGGATCCCTTGGCGATACCGGCGATCTGCACAGGTTTGCCATCAATCTCGACCGTGGTGGAGGCGCCTTTGGCGAAGGTATCCGTTGTCATGATCGCTTCGGCGGCCGCCTTTATCTCGGTATCAGACAGACCTGCGTTCAGCTCGTCGAGCTTCGCAACAATCCGATCATGAGGCAGGGGTTCACCAATGACACCTGTCGATGCGGTAAAAATACGGGTTTGTGGCAGGTCGGTCAGCGCGGCAACCGCCGCGGTGATTTCCGCGACGGAGGATTGGCCGTAGTGCCCAGTAAAAGCGTTGGAATTACCGGAGTTCACCAAGATGGCAGCCCCCTGATCCGTTCCCCCGCCAAGCTTTTCCTGGCAGTCCAGAACCGGTGCTGAGCGCGTCGCAGAGCGGGTAAACACGCCCGCAACCGACGTGCCGGGGTCCATGACCGCAAGCATAACGTCGGTACGACCCTGATACTTCACCCCCGCAGCGGCGGCGGCGAAACGCACGCCACCAATCGCGGGCAAGGCGGGAAATTCGGCTGGGGCGAGCGGAGAACGGGGCAGAGATTTTGCCATCTTGGATTTCCAGTTTCAGAAAGGCGGAAGGAGATCAGTTGTTGATCAGGCTCATATCGCGCAGGATGGACGGATCCAGATCCTCGATCACGGGGCGTTCAATGGTCGCGTTCGCCGTCAGTTGGCTGACGCGATCCTCCACGGCCTGAACCGAGAGTTCCTGCGCGATCTCATCCCGCACCTCGTCAAACTCCGGGGCCTCCAGCTTGCGGCGCTCGTTGAGCTTGATCACATGCCACCCGAACTGGGTTTTCACAGGTTCGGACACACCGCCGGCACGCAAATCCATGACGGCCTCTTCAAACTCCGGCACCATCTGACCGTTGGTGAACCAACCCAGTGCACCACCATTTGGGCCGGATGGGCCGGTCGATGATTCCTTTGCCAAGGCGGCGAAATCTGCACCCTCGTCCAGCTGACTTTTGATTTCGTTGGCTTCTTCTTCCGTCTCAACCAAAATATGCGCGGCGTCAAATTCATCTCCGCCATCCCCGGTAGAATAGCGTGCATCATAGGCATCACGGATCGCATCCTCGGACTGGGAGCTTTCCATGATCGCTTCGATCACCTCAGAGGCCAGCAGAGAGCGTTGCTCGTTTTCCACAGACAGACGGACGCGTTCGGGAACTTCACCGTGCAGCTGCTGTTTCAGCGTGGTTTGCTGGACCAGCTGATCCAGCAGCGCCTTGAACAGAACATCATCCGGCAGGCTTTGGTATTGCGCCGGCAATTTGGAGCGCGCGACGATCATGTGACCTACCGTGATCTCTTCGCCGTTCACCTTTGCGACGACGGTCTGTGCGTTTTGATCGGCATATGCGGGGATCGCGAGGCCAAAAACTGTGGCGGCCACGACGCTTTGCAAAAAAGTGAGACCTTTGCGCATGGAAACTATCCTATCTTGGTGCCGCGACGGGTCGCGGCGTTGACACTTATTTTCCTGCCCCTTACATCGCCATAAGGCCTGCGGCAGGACCGTCTTTCCACCATTGTTTATGGGTTGAGAACACGGCGGGCAAGCCTGCCGCTAAACAAGGCCGTGAACAGGACTTTTGGAGCGCACATGCTGGGTATCGGAACTCTCGCCAAAAAGGTCTTCGGCACGCCGAATGACCGCAAAATCAAGGCGACGCGGCCGCTGATTGCAAAAATCAACGCGCTGGAGCCTGAGTTCGAGGCGATGAGTGACCAGGAGGTAAGGGATAAGACCGAGGATCTGCGTCAGCGGGCTCTCGCTGGTGAAAGTCTGGACGACCTTCTGCCCGAAGCCTTTGCCAACGCACGTGAGGCTGCCCGCCGGGCGCTTGGTCTGCGTGCCTTCGACACCCAGTTGATGGGTGGCATCTTCCTGCATCAAGGTAACATTTCCGAGATGAAGACCGGGGAAGGCAAAACGCTTGTTGCGACCCTTCCGGCCTATCTCAACGCGCTCACCGGCAAGGGTGTGCATGTGGTCACGGTGAACGAATATCTTGCCAAACGCGACAGCGAGTGGATGAGCAAGGTGTTCGACGCGCTGGGTATGACCACCGGGGTGATTTATTCCAATCAGCCCGAGGCGGAAAAGATGGCCGCCTATCAATGCGATGTGACCTACGCCACCAACAATGAGCTGGGTTTCGACTACCTGCGGGACAATATGAAGCCCTCGCTGGATCAGGTGTTTCAGAAGCACCACAACTTTGCGATCGTCGATGAGGTGGACTCGATCCTGATCGACGAGGCGCGCACACCGCTGATCATTTCTGGCCCGGCTGAAGATCGCTCTGAGCTGTATGAAACCATCGACAAGCTGATCCCGACGCTGGATGATGAACACTTTGAGATCGACGAAAAAACACGCGGCGTGACCTTTACCGACGACGGCAACGAGTTCCTTGAACAGTCGTTGCTGCAGGCCGGTCTGCTGGAAGAGGGCGCAAGCCTTTACGATCCAGAGAGCACCACCGTGGTGCATCACGTCAATCAGGCGCTGCGGGCGCACAAACTGTTCCAGCGCGACAAAGACTACATCGTGCGTGACGGCAATGTGGTTCTGATCGATGAGTTCACCGGCCGTATGATGCCTGGTCGACGCCTTTCGGATGGCCTGCATCAGGCGATCGAGGCAAAAGAAGGCACACAGATCCAGCCTGAAAATACCACGCTGGCATCGGTCACTTTCCAGAACTACTTCCGTCTCTATAGCAAGCTGTCGGGCATGACCGGCACTGCAATGACCGAAGCAGAGGAATTTGCCGAAATCTATGGTCTTGGCGCCGTCGCCGTGCCGACCAACCGGCCTATTGCCCGTGTGGATGAGGACGATCAGGTCTATCGCACCGCCACCGAGAAATACGCAGCGATGATCGCGGATGCCAAGGTTGCGCATGAAAAGGGTCAGCCGGTCCTTCTGGGCACGACCTCTATCGAGAAATCCGATCTGCTGAGCAATCTGCTGCAGGAGGAAGGCATCGCGCACAACGTGCTGAACGCCCGTCACCACGAGCAGGAAGCCAAGATCGTTGCCGAAGCCGGGCGCTACGCTGCGGTCACCATCGCCACCAATATGGCCGGTCGCGGCACCGATATTCAGCTCGGCGGGAACGTCGATCTGAAGGTGATGGAGGCGCTGGAGGCTAACCCGGATGCAGATCCGGCGGCCTTGCGAGCAGACGAAGAAGCCAAGCACGCGGAAGAGAAACAGAAGGTGTTGGACGCCGGTGGTCTGTTCGTGATGGCCTCCGAACGTCACGAAAGCCGCCGCATCGACAACCAGCTGCGCGGTCGATCCGGCCGTCAGGGGGACCCGGGCCGCACCCGTTTCTACCTCAGCCTCGAAGATGACCTGATGCGGATCTTTGGCTCCGAGCGCTTGGACAAGCTTTTGTCCGGCCTCGGCATGCAGGAAGGCGAGGCGATCGTGCACCCTTGGGTGAACAAGTCGCTGGAACGTGCCCAGGCCAAGGTCGAGGGCCGCAACTTCGACATGCGCAAGAACGTGCTGAAGTTTGATGACGTGATGAACGACCAGCGCAAGGTGGTCTTTGCTCAGCGGCGCGAGATCATGGCCTCTGACGATACCCATGAAATCGTCACCGACATGCGTCACGAGGTTATCGACGATCTGATCGACACGTATATGCCGCCCAAGACCTATGCCGACCAATGGGATACCGAAGGTCTGCACGAAGACGTAAAGGACAAGCTCAGCATTGACGTCCCGGTTGTCGAATGGGCAGCCGAAGAGGGTGTCGATGATGAACAAATCCGTGAGCGTCTGGTCGAAGCATCCGACAAGCTGATGGCCGAAAAAGTCGAGGCCTTTGGCGAAGAAGGCATGAGCAACATCGAGAAACAGGTTCTGTTGCAAGCGATCGACGCCAAATGGCGCGAACACTTGCTGACGCTCGAACATTTGCGTTCCGTCGTGGGTTTCCGGGGCTATGCGCAGCGCGATCCGCTGAACGAGTACAAGAACGAAAGCTTCCAGCTGTTCGAGACGATGCTCGATTCGCTACGGGAAGCTGTCACGCAGCAATTGTCCCGCGTGCGCCCGCTGAGCGAAGACGAACAGCGTGAAATGATGATGCAAATGGCCGCACGTCAGTCTGCGGCGCAGCAGGCCGCTGCACCAGCGGAAGAGCCGCTTGCAGAAGAGCCACGTGCGGGATTCGTCGAATCTGATCCAAGCACCTGGGGGAACCCGTCGCGGAACGACAAATGCCCCTGTGGATCCGGCAAGAAGTTTAAGCACTGTCATGGAAAGTTGGGTTAAACCCACCGAATTGGCAAAAACGATTAAAGACTGTGGCAATGGCCGTGTTCTGTCCCGGTGCTTGCCACAGTCTGGCCGCCTTCGCTCGATACCATTCCTTAACCTTTTGAGGTGAGGAGAGTTTGTATGGGTACACGAGTGACAGTCCTGATCGTCGCGGCCACCGCTGTTTGCGCATTGGGAACCGGTTTGTACATGCAGCAAACCGCGGACTTGCAGCGCGCAGCTGCGGAGGCGCAGTCCTCAGAACCAGCCGCCTTGCCGGCAGAACCGGAAACGGGAAAGCTCGTCTTTCAAGATGTCGCTTTCACCTCGGCGAGACCGCTTGAACGGTCGCCTCAATCCAGTGCGGATGACGTTCGTGCAGAAATGTCGAGCTGTGATGGGGACATGCTGCTGTCAGCGCGTCCTGATGCGCTGCTTCAGGTTGACCTCAGCGCGCCCTGTCGCGCGGGCGAGCGATTTACGCTGCACCATGGCGGGGTAATGATAACCCATGCTTTGGATGCAGAGGGAAAGTTCTCTGGCGTTGTTCCGGCCCTCGCATCGCACGCGGTGGTGATCGCGGATTTTGCGTCCGGGCGGGATCTCGACGCGGTTGTTACCGTCGATGATCTCGACACTGTGGAGCGTGTCGTTCTGCAATGGCAGGGCGAGAGCGGTCTTGAGGTCCATGCGCTGGAGTTTGGCGCCACCTATGGCGAGCCGGGCCACGTGTGGAAAGGATCTGAGGTAAGTTCTGCTGCGGGGCAGGTTCTGTCTTTAGGGGACTCAGATCAGATTGCGGCACAGCGTGTCGAAGTTTACACGCTGCCAAAGGATGCTGGGACTGGAGCAGTTTCCGTATCGATCGAAGCGGAGATCACTGCTCTCAACTGCGACCGCTCGGTCGATGCGCAATTGATGGAATATCGCGGGGACCGCTTGCAGACGCGGGATCTGACCCTGAACATTCCGGAATGTTCTGCTGTTGGTGATTTTCTGGTGTTGAATAATCTCGTCGAAAGTCTGAAAATCGCCGCCAACTGACGGGGACGACACCGGGATTTCTCATGAGCTATTTTCGTGCGGCGGTTTGCGCCGCACTCTGTTTTTTCGGCGCAAGCTTTCCGGTTCTGGGACAAGACGTGACGCTGTCCTCGCCCGATGGTGCTATCGAGGTGACCGGTAACCTGTTGGGCTTCGATGGCGAGTTCTATCGCGTCGACACTCAGTTCGGCGAGCTGACCGTGGATGGATCGGGGGTGCGGTGTGATGGACCGGGTTGTCCTAGCCTGTCGGATTATGTCGCGGAACTCACGTTTTCCGGGTCATCAACCATGGCGGACGTGCTTCTCCCGGCATTGATCGAGGGCTTTGCCCTGCGAAACGGGTTCCAGACCGCGCGTGAGCAATATGATGCGCGGCAGTTTGAATATACGCTGTTGCGGGATGGGCGCGTGGCGGCCAGGTTCAATTTCCATATCAGCAGTACTGACGAAGGTTTTGCTGACCTCCTTGCGAACCAGGCGGATATTGTCATGGCTCTGCGGGAGATTCGGGAGGCAGAACACATCCTCGCTACAGAGGCCGGGATGGGCGACATGTCAGTGTCGAACCGCGGACGAGTTTTGGCCCTGGATGCGATGGTTCCGATCGTGGCGCCGACCAATTCGGTCCGGCGCATTTCCCTGCCTGAATTGGCACAGATCTACACCGGACAAATCACCAACTGGCAAGAGTTGGATGGCCCGGACGCACCGATCACGGTCCATTTGCCGGTGGCGGGATCGGGTTTGGCACAGGCAGTGGAGGACAAGTTGTTGACCCCCGCTGCCCTATCACTCTCTGCAGAGATCCGGCGACATGATCGTAGCGATACTCTGGTGCGAACTGTGGCCACGGATCCGTTTGCAATTGGCATTGCCAGTTATTCTGAAACCGGCACGGCGAGAATACTTACGCTGACCGGAAGTTGCGGTTTCTCTCTCAGTGCGGGGCGTCGAACGATCAAGACCGAGGATTACCCGCTGACCGCACCGATGTTTCTTTATTTGCCAGCGCATCGGTTGCCACGGGTCGCGCGGGACTTTCTGACCTATGTCCGCGGCCCGGCGGCACAAATCGTTATTCGCCGCGCCGGTTTCGTCGATCAGGCTGCCGAGCGTATCCCACTTGCGGCTCAGGGCGAGCGTCTCAGCAACGCGATTAAGGCCGCGGGCGAAGACACTCCCTTAGAAGAGTTGCAACGCATGATTTCCGGTCTGGATGGCCTGCAGCGTCTGACGACCTCTTTTCGGTTCGAAACCGGCTCTTCCCGGCCTGACGCGCAATCTCGCAACAACGTGGACCTGCTCGCCAGAGAAATTGAGGCGGGTGTTTATGATGGCAAGCGTATGGTCTTTGTCGGTTTCTCCGATGGTGAAGGTCCCGCCGATACCAATCGGGCCATCTCACTCAAACGCGCCGACGTTGTGCGGCAAGCTGTGGAGCGCGCAGCGGAAACTGCAAACCTGGATCGTATCTCTCTCGAAAGCGAAGCCTATGGTGAGACTCTACCGATCGCTTGCAATAACAGCGCATGGGGTCGGCAGGCGAATAGGCGCGTTGAAGTCTGGGTGAAATAGATAGGCCCCGCGCGCTTGGCCGGGGCAATACACTTCGGTAGTCATCGGCAAGAAAAGCGTCCAAGCAATCATATAGCTCCGACGTTAAAAAGCGAGCTACCTAATAACAGCAATGGCGGATGGCGCCCGCATGGAATTGAAAACCGCTGCGTGTGTTCCGCAATGCCCCGCCAAAGCGGTGGCACCATCAAATATATCTCAGAACATTGGGACAGGCTGTCCTGATTTAACAGATCGACTGGTCGAGTTGGCTCACAGTACCGTCGAACGCACCATTCGGCCGGTTTGCATGACAGTCTTTTCTTAGGTCAAGAAGCCTCGGCGTAGGACTGGGACTTCATAGCCTCGGTCATAGAAACCTGCAGACTTAACGGGTTCAGTTCGCACGGTTATCTGAACTGGATGCTCATCGACATTGTGAGTTTTCATCGAAAAGACCGATCAGTGAACTCCAGCCCTGGCAATACGCCCAGCCATATGGTCAGAACAGTGTCGGCTCAGCATCATTGCGTTAACCTGAAAAGCGCCCCGGAGTCCCGAGGCGCTTTCCTATGTTACGGCAGCGCATCAACTTCGTAGCATCATCAATGCAGCGCTGCCCGAGCTGTAGCCGCTGTTTATATCGTTCATTTGCGAGCGCGTGAGGTAGCGATTGACCAGATCGTCCATTTTGTCACCAGCGATGAACTCAGAAGGTTTGTCGGTGCCAAGGACTTCCTGGGCTTTGCGCTTGTAGACATCGACCGCCTTGTCAATGTCCATCTGGGTTACCTCTTTCGGCAACCCAAGTGCCACCTGCATGAAGTCGGTCATGGCTTGCTGGCCCATGATGGTAAACCATTGCGAGCTCGCACTGGGCCCCTTGTCCTCGTCGTTCATCGTGCGCAGTTCTTCAAGCGCGTCCTCAAACTCTTGGTCTGCATCACTTTCATCGCTCTGGAACAGCCCGTTCAACTCACGTTCGGCGATTTGCGAATAGTAGGTGATGAAAAATTCGCTTTCGCCTGCCGCTTCTGCATTGGTGCGATATGCATCACTGAGCGTGCTCATCTGATAAGGGCCCGTCAGCTCGCTCAGGTCATCAGTTTCGAAAAGCTCAACCGCCTTGTCTTTGTAGATGGCAAGCTGCTCCTCAATAGTCAGTTCATCAAAGGTCTGATCTGGTGCGAGGGCCGTATTCACATCCAAAGCGGTTTGCAGGAACCTCGGCACACCGGTCTGCCCCATGATACTGTACCAGCCTGCATCGATTTTTGCGGTTTCAGACGCCGCTAAGCTATCGTCGTCGACGACGTCGTTCTCACTGAAAGAGAATTTCAGGATCGTTTCAGCGGTTCGCAAGTTTGCCGAGATTTCGCCATTTCGCATGCCAGATTCGGCTGCTTTTTCGCGGTAGATATCAAGTATATTGTCGAGGTTCCCGGCATCGGCAAAGACATTGGGGTCATCAGTCCCAAACACTTCGATAGCCTTTTCCCGGTATACGCGCATCGCGTCACTGGTCTTTAGGGACTCGATATTGTCGGGCAGTTCCAGCGTGATTTTCATGAAATCTACCAGCGGTTCCTGACGAGAAATATAGTCCCACTCTTCATTGAGGGCGGCGTCTCGGGCCACCATCTGTCCCAGTATCTGATCCGCGAGTTGGGCGGTTTTCGCTATGTCTTCCGGCAGATCGCCATCGACGGTCGCGCGTGTCTTGTAGGCGGCGACAAGCACGTCCTTGTTTTCGGCGGAGAAGAAGACAGTGGGGTCGTCAGTTCCGAACACGATCTTTGCACGGTCCTGATATGCTTGGATAAGCTCATCGTCTTCAAGGCCCGATGCGGCGGCCGGCATGCGCAAGGTCGTGTTGAAAAAATCTGTCAACGTATCGCGCTGAATAATGTCTTCCCACTGATCCTGGACCGAGGTAACGCCCGGAACATCGTCTATCGCTCCGTTGATCTCTTTCATTGAAAGATCAAATTCGCGCAGGGCTCTTTCCTTGACGCTGAGTTGTGAAAAATCGTTTTCATCAGGCTCGCCAAAAACCTCGAGCATTGCGCGTTTGGCAAATAGAGCTGTGCGCATGGTCTCATCAACTTCGCCCACCGCTTCCTCGAAAGAGGCCGATTGGAATTTGTTGACCACCGCTTCCATGGCCTTGCTGTCGCTGGTCATGGGAGATTGGCCAGGACCAAACCCAAACGCATTCGAAAATTCGACATAGCGCTCGTCGTTCATCGTATTCGCAAGCGCGTCTTTGGCAGAGGTGCCCTCGTTCAGCGCACGCTGTAGAAGCGCACGGTAGTTGATCTCCTCTTCGAGACCAAACGCCTTAACCGCCACCTGAAGCAGGCGGCGGTCATTGAGAAGGTCATCACTAGAAGTGACTTTGCCGATCTCCTCGGCAAAGTACTCGCTCTCGCTCTTTAACTGACCGGACTGAACAAAGGCGTCATATTGCCGGTCGTAGGTCGATTGCAGAAAATTCCAGCCCGCAACCCCAGATGATGGAATGAGCGGAGTGAAAGTCATTGTGATCTTACGGCCATGAGCCGTTCCTCTCGCGGCAGCAAGGCACGTAAGGCCTTGAGGCAGCGATAATGGTTGTTGCTGATCACTGCTTCAGTTGCCTCTGACAAGGCCGCGCGGCTGTCCGGGTCGGTGAAGACCTGACTCAGCTCCTCGATGCGACGCAACATTGGCAGGCGATCTTCCTCTGGGTCGATATCGCCAGACAAAACCAGCTGTGCAGAATAGCATACACGACGTACCGGTGTATTCGCTTGCTCGGGATGGATCGCATCCCTGAGGCGCAGGATATGCGCGTCGGGTGTGACGATCGAAAGGCGACTGCGGCGATCTCCGTTCTCGATCACTGCTCCGTTGACCAAGACACGCTCTTTTGGTGCGAGTTTAAGGACCAATCCACTCATTTTCAGGACGCTCCGCTTCTGAGGCCACGCATGATGGCCGTGTTGATTTCTACTAGCGGCTGGACCGAAGCCTTGCGAGCCAGGACCTTGCTGCTGTGTTCACGCGTGAAGCGGGCCAGATGAAACAGGCGTTGTTTCAACTCGACTGGCAGTTTGTTGCCATCCTTGGCCAAATCCGAAGTGAAGAGCGCCCAGAGTTTACGATTGTCGGAAACTGCTGCCACGAGCTCTTTGAAGCCGTCCGATCCCTTGCTGTTCGCCGCTATCATCCGATGCGTGATACGTGCAAGGATCTCATATTCGGTGTTTCGTGCGGTGCGGGTAGGGGCTTTTGCCGCCGCGTAGGCGCTCTTCGCCTTTAGAAGGGCATTCACGTGTTATCCTAACGTATTAGTTATTCACTGATTCTCAGAGAAGTAAGGTGGTCAGGGCGCGATCATGCGCCCTGACCGGTAGCCTGTTAGCGGAAGAGTTGGAGCAGCGCGCCCGGCGCTTCGTTCGCGATGGTCAGCGATTGAACCGCGAGTTCCTGCTGGGTCTGCAGAGCGCTCAGTCGTGCGGAGGCTTCTTCCATGTTGGTGTCGGTCATGGTCGAAACGCCCATAGTCATCGAGTCGACCAGATTGCCGACGAATTCGGACTGATCGTCGAGGCGTGCTGAGTCAGCACCCAGCGCAGCGGCACCGGTGATAGCGGTCTGTAGGAAGGTTTCGATTTCTGCAAGCGCAGACGATGCGGTGGCGGTATCTGTGATTGCAGTCAGCGACGAAGAGAGATCGAGGTTGGACTCGAAGTTGACGGAGGCGATGGTGATCTCTACCGCAGTCACCGTGCCGCCTGCGCCGACGCGGTCAAGGGATGCAAGAACGCCAACATTGGTCGAGCCATTGCCATCCACATCGAAGGCCAGCAGATTTGCACCGTTGAATTGAGCCGCCGAGATGATCGCTGTAACCTGATCGACCTTAGAGCTGATGTCGTCCTGAATTTTGCCGTGGTCAACGTTTTCAGATTGAGCGGAAACGACCAGCTCCTTAATTTCGGTGAGCTTCTCAACGATCTGCTCTGCCCCTGCGGATGCAACGGCAACAGTTGCCTCGCCGATGGACAGACCTTCTTCGATGGCCTCAAAGCCAGCGATATCGGATTCCATGGTCTTGGAAATCGCCCAGACGGCTGCGTTGTCTTTTGCGACGCCGATTTCCTTACCGGTGGAGATGGATTTTTGAGTTTCGTTCAGGTCGTCATTCACAGACTTGAGAGTCTGAAGTGCAACCATTGCGCCATTGTTCGTCAGAATGCTGGACATAGCATAAGTTCCTTTGAGTTAGGGCACTTTAGCCCCTGATATGGTAATCCCAGCTCCGTTACCGGAGCTTTCTCTGTGGTCATTCTGACTGTGCTTCACCTAGCGGTTTCCGCGCCACCTCGCCTGAGATGCAAGGTGACATTGGCGTATGAGGTCCTAAGAGAGTGCTAAAGCTGCAATTTGCATTTTTAAAATTGTCCAGACCTCCAAGCGATTTAAGCGCGCTTCTCCAGCTTCATGCTGCCACTGGTCGTATAGGACGTGCGCTGGCCGGAGCGGTTGTATACTTCCAAACCCCTGCGCACCTTGCGCAGTTCGGCCATCCGGGTTGCCACGGCTTTGATCCCCTGCATCGCACTTCCCAGTAGTGCCTGGTTGCGCGTTACCTTGCTATGGACTGTGTCCAGAGCGCCCTGTTCAAGGTCGGTGATCCGGTTGAGCTTGTCGAATAGCTCTTCCTTCCGAGCAAGAATGCCTTCCAGTTTATCCAGTTCGCCTTGTGTCAGGGCACTGCGTTCTTCTTCGAGCAGCTCGTCGAGGGCATTGATGAGGGTTTGCGGGGTCTGGTCTGTAAGTGCGCTCATTCTTGCGCCTCCTTCAGTGAGTTGTAGATGGATTCTGCCAAGCCGATTCCACCGGATTCGGCCATCGCACGCGCTTGCTCATTGACGAGGAGACTGGCGAATTGATCTTCGCCTGACCCACCACCAAAGGCTTCGGGAGACTTCCCCAGGCCGGCTGACTTCAGCATTTCAGATAAAAATGAGGCTTCGAGATCGATCGCAGCCTGACGCAGCATGGTGTCCCGAGGGTCGGCGACCTGCTGCAAAGGAGCCGCCGCAGAGGGCAGCGAAACGTTTGATACGGGCATTTTGCCTCAGTCCTTTGTGTGTCGAATTCTTCGATTTTGTCAGTTTGAACAAAAACCGGTTAAAATTGCCGTAACCGGTTTGAGTTATTTAGGAGGGACACGAGATAGAACATCCGGTGGAACATGATTACGAAACTCCTTTCGACTCAATCAGTTGGCAGCACGCCTGCTGAGTCGACTCAGCGCTCCGACCCAAAGCGACTTAGGGGGGACACCTTCGAGTCCGTTCTTGCCGGTGGCGCGAATGAAAAAGCCCAGACCTCTGCAGGCGATGCCATGCAAGCGGAGCTGCAAGAGGGCGAAACGCCCGTTCAACCAAAGGAATCGATCACTCATGACGCCAAGGGTGACGGCGAGCCCAAGACTGAGGTGCCCGACACCGAGGTGAGTGGAGACCCTTCAAAGGAAATCTCTGAAGCGTCACCCGATGAAGAGGGGGATGCATCGTCGCTCGAGCGGGAGACAGATCTGCCTGACGAGCCTGTCGAGGCGAGCTCCGATGGGCCAAAAGAACAGCCTCCGACGGATATCCCGCTCCAGAGCACCCGAACTGACCCCGATTCTACGCAAGGTGAGATGCTGCAGGCGGCCGAGGTATCTGCCCAGGTACAAGAAGCTGCCGTCAAAACGGGTTCTGGTGGTGCTGTTTTGCCCACGGCGCCGGATGGCAGCGCGACGGCGGCGAAATCCGATGTCACTCTTGATGGAAAAGCTGCTGCGCGTGCACCAGACGGCCTCGCGTCAAAGGGTGGAGCTGATACGGCTCCTCAGAGCGGCGCGCTTCCAATTTCGGCGAAGGAAATGGGGGGCGAGACTTCACTGCGTGCGGATATTGCGACCGATCAGAAACTTCGAAACAGCACTTCGATTCTGCTGGACGGGCATCGGGAGGTGGCACGACAGCAACCTGCCGCCGTCCGGCCTCAGGCTGAGGTTCCGCACGCTGCGCTCACAAAGCCTGAGGGACAAACTCCGGGCAAACCAGTGACTACCGAACTGCAGGACACTCCCGTTCGACTGCGCGAAATGCCGCAGGCGGTACAGGCTGTGGCGATGTCACCCACCGTGCGAGCTCAGGCAAATATATCTGACGTGCGGGTGGCAAATACTGCTGGCGGCGTGCAAACGAGCGGGCAATCACAGAGCCTGGTAGCCAATACGGTACTTCAGTCGACTTCGGCGGTGGTGACAGGTATCGCGGGCAGCGGACATACGCCTCGCCCCGGTGAAGAGATCCTGACACAGCGCGGGGCCGAGAGTTTTGCATTGCCGCAGATGCTTGCCGAAGCGTCGGTACGCTCAGGCGCATCGAGTTTTCGTGCAGAAACACCGCGTCACGTAGCGCAGCAGTTGGCTGAAGCAGTCGCCACTGCTGGCAAACGCAACGTCGATGTATCGCTGAACCCGCGCGAACTTGGCCATGTCAACATGCGGGTCACGACAACGGATGTCGGGGTCACCGTCGTTATCAATGCCGAACGGCCCGAGACCGAAGACTTGATGCGGCGACACATTCAGGACCTCGCTCGCGAATTCAAGGATATGGGGTTTTCTGATATTTCCTTCCAGTTCGGATCTGATGCCGAGACCGGGCAATCCGGTGAAGGAGGGACCTCTGGCGATGCTGGCGGTGCCGGTCTGAAGGGTGAGGGAGATGCCGTTGAAGAAGGGCAGCCCGATTTGCCCCTGTCGCAACACTTAAACATTGCAGCCGATGGGCTGGATATGAGGATCTGAGAGCATGACTACAGCAATTACTGGTGCAGGCGCTCCGCCATCAACAAATAGCGCTGGAGGAGCCGCTGGGAGCCAATCCGCGACGTCGGCGTTGACGTCCGATTTCGAGACTTTCCTGCGGCTGATGACGACACAGGCGAAGTATCAGGATCCGTTGGAGCCGATGGATTCGTCAGACTATACCGCTCAGCTGGCGCAGTTCTCCTCGGTTGAACAGCAGGTCATGACCAATGAGACACTGACCAGCATGCTGAGCGCGCTGTCGTTGTCGAACATGTCTCAATTGACCGGCTGGGTTGGTAAAGAGGTTCGTGCGCAGGCCGCCGCCCACTTTGACGGATCGACCCCGGTTGCCATCGCACCAAATCCGGCTGCTGTTGCCGATGAGGTGAAGATGGTCATTTATGATGCAGAAGAGAATGAAGTCGGGCGTATCGATCTTCCGGTCTCTGCCGAACCCTACCAGTGGCAGGGGGACAATGGCGATGGTGAGACATTGCCAGAGGGTTCCTATACATTTGTTGTCGAAAGTTATTCCGATGATGAAGTGATCCTGTCCGAGGTTGCGGAAGTCTACGGTCGCGTCGAGGAAACCCAGAGCGTCAACGGTGAAGTTGCCTTGATCCTGGAGAGCGGAAGCGCCATCCTTGCATCCTCGGTCACCGCGCTTCGGGATCCGGATGCCGACACCGGCTCCTCCTGACCTGCGGCATTGACCAGGCCCCTCTGATCGCCGGGGCGTGGCGGCGATGCGAACGGCGGAGCAGAAATGCTGACACCGGAGCAGACACAGACAGACCCGGCCCTGTTTCGCCATCTTGCGCGGCAGGGCTGGTCTCTTTTGGAGCCGACCCAGCTGCTGGGGGGGCGTAGCAATCATGTCTGGAAATCCGGCGATCTTGTGGTGAAACTCTACCCCGCCCGTCGCAGCAACCCACTGTTTGCAAACGACCCAATCCGGGAGCGCGAGGTCCTCAAGGCGCTGGGCGGCACCGGCATGGCACCACGCTACATCGCGCATGGGTCGTGGGAGAATCAGGACTGGTTGATCTACAGCCATCTGGCTGGCGCACCTTGGCAGGAGGACACAACGCATGTGGCACGATTGCTGGGGATCTTGCACGATCAGGCAGGTTTCGATGACCTTCCAAAGGGGGGCAATGGGTCGCGCGCGCTGGAAGCACAAACTGTGACGATCCTGCAGGAGTGCCCGGGCGGAAAAGCGTTGATGGACTGCAAACCTATCGGCCTGGTGCCTGCCGTCGCGCAGACGTGCCTTATTCATGGTGATCCGGTTCCGGGCAATCTGCTGGCGCATGACGGGACGTTGGCGCTGATTGATTGGCAATGTCCTCAGAACGGTGATCCGGCAGAGGATCTGGCGATGTTTCTGTCCCCGGCGATGCAGTCGCTTTATCGTGGGAATGTTCTGACGCGTGATGAAGAAGCGCAATTCGCTGCCGCGTATCCGGATCATCGCGTTGTCGCACGGTACTACGCGCTGAAGCCCTGGTTCCACTGGCGCATGGCGGCCTACTGCTGCTGGCGTGGAGATCTTGATGCGATGGGGCTGGAGATGGCCGCGCTTCAGTCCAGCAAACCCAGAGCCGCATAGGCAGGCGGCATCAAAGCACGGCGCGCACGGCCCAGCGGAAACTTCGGCAACCGCTGCATGATCCTGGAGTAGGGGAGCGTTGGTGCCTTGCCTTGCACGAGGTCCCCCAACAATGCGCCCGCATAGCTGCCCATCGCAACGCCATTGCCGTGATAGCACAGCCCGGCAAACAGGCCTGGATGCTCGGGCACGGCCCCCACAAACGGAACGAGGTTGCGCGACAGGCAGACCATGCCAGACCAGCTATGGGTGGTTTCAACCTGACGCCAGGCGGGGAACAGTTGCTCGAAATGGCGGCGCAGCAGGGCGCGGATCTTAGCCTCTGAGCGGGGAGACGATGTCAGACCGCCGCGCATGCCAAACAGAAAACGACCGTCGGGCATCAGGCGAAAATAATGCAGCATATGACGGGTGTCATAGGCCATTTGCGCCGTGGTCCATCCTTGCACGGCCTGTTCTTCTGGCGTGATCGGTCTTGTTACCATCACCGTCGACTGCGCGGGCATGTAACGTCCGCCAAGCCAGTCAGGCAGGTTTTCACTGGAGTAACCATTGGTGGCGATGACCAGGCGCGATGCGCTCAACCGGCCCTTGGGGCTGGAGATATGCCACAGCCCACTATTGTTCTGCACGTCGAGAGCTGCACTGTTTTGATATAGTTCCGCCCCTGCGGACTGCGCAGCGCTCGCAAGCCCAAATAGATATTTGCGCGGGTTGAGAGCGAAACCCGTTGGCGTGGTCAGCGCACCATGGAATTCGCCCCCAAGCCCGTTTTTGACGAGATCGGGGCCATCGATGAATTCGGCCCCTGAGGCATGCGCTTCTTTCATCAGCGCGTCCCGTGTCTTGGGGCGGTGCGCCATGACCGTTTCACCTTGCGAGTGGGTGTCAGCGTTGATGCCATGGCGGGCGATCAGATGTTCAACAAGGTGGACAGCGCTCTCCTCGCCCGCCTGATAGACCTGCGTCTCGCGCTCCCCGTGCAGGCGCGCCATTGCGTGTGAGCCGAGTTTGGCCCCGCCGAGGCAACAAAAACCGCCATTGCGCCCGGACGCGCCCCAGCCGGGTGTCTCGGCCTCCAGCACCGAGACCTCGAGACCTGCTTCGGCCAAATGCAGCGCTGTGGAGAGGCCGGTGAAACCGCCCCCTACAATAGCCACATCCACCTGCCGGGTAGCTTCGAGGCGCGGCCAGGTCGGGGCGGCGCAGGTCTCGTCCCACCAGCAATTACTGCGCGGGCCGAGACCATAGGCATAGTCGGGGAAGATCCGGCGCATCATGTTGCGCGTACCGCTTCCTGTTCCTCCCGTCGCTGTTTCACCAGCGCCCGTTTGCTGACCAGTGAGGCGCTGATCACGCCAACTGTTACGATGCCGATCATGATGGTCGACAGCGCGTTGATCTCAGGGCTGACCCCAAGACGCACCGCCGAGAAGATTTTGATCGGCAGGGTGGTTGCGGCAGGGCCTGTGGTGAACGAGGCGATCACCAGATCGTCCAGCGACAGAGTGAAGGCCAGAAGCCAGCCGGAGACCACCGCAGGCGCGATGATCGGCAGGGTCACCAGCCGGAAGGCCTGCGCCTGCGAACAGCCCAGATCCCGCGCCGCCTCTTCCAGCGACATGTCAAAGGTCGCCAGCCGCGAGGAGACCACCACCGAGACATAGCACATGGAAAAGGTGGTGTGCGCCAGCACAATGGTCAGCACGCCGCGGTCCAGCCCAATGCCGATGAACAGCAGCAGCAGCGACAGGCCGGTGATCACCTCGGGCATCACCAGTGGCGCATAGATCATACCGGAAAACAGGGTCCGGCCCAGAAAGCGTCCACTGCGCACCATGACGTAGGCGGCCATGGTGCCCAGCACGGTGGCAATGCTGGAAGAGATTACCGCAACCTTGATCGTGACCCAGGCAGCTTGCAGCATCGCCTCGTTCTGCATCAGCTCGCCGTACCATTTCGTCGAGAACCCCGACCAGACCGTCACCAGCTTGCTTTCGTTGAAGGAAAACAGGATCAGGATCAGCATCGGGATATAGAGAAAGGCAAAGCCCAGCGTCAGCGAGACCACATTGAATGCGCTCAGACGTTTCATGCGTCGCCCTCCTGTTCTTTCTGCTGGTTACGCTGGAACAGCACGATCGGCACTACCAGGATCAGCAAGAGGATCACCGCGACCGCGCTTGCCACCGGCCAGTCCCGGTTGGAGAAGAACTCCTCCCACAGCACCTTGCCGATCATCAGCGTATCCGACCCGCCCAGTAGTGAGGGGATCACGAATTCGCCCATCGCCGGAATGAAGACGAGGAAACAGCCTGCGATGATGCCGCCCTTGGACAGCGGTATGGTCACCAGCCAGAAGGCCGACATGCGCGAACAGCCGAGATCCTCGGCAGCTTCGATCAGGCTGTCGTCCATCCGCTCAAGAGCCGCATAGATCGGCAAGATCATGAATGGCAGATAGGTATAGACGATGCCGATATAGACGGCGGTGGTGGTGTTCAGGATCTGCAGCGGTTCTGACACCAGACCCGTCCACATCAGGAACTGGTTCAGGAAGCCCTCGTTCGACAGGATGCCCTTCCACGCATAGACGCGGATCAGGAAGGAGGTCCAGAACGGCAGAATCACCAGCATCATCAGCGTCGGGCGCCATTCCTGCGGCGCGCGGGCCATGCCATAGGCGATCGGGTAGCCCACGATCAGCGTCAGCAAGGTCGAGGTGAGCGCGATCTGCAGGCTGCTGAGATAGGCCTTCCAGTAGAGGTCATCCTCTATGAGCCAGGTGAAATTCTCAAAATCCAGCTGTGACAGGAAGGCCCAGATGCCTTCAACCCAGTCGAATTGCGGAACATAGGGCGGGCGCGCAATGGCCGCATCCGACAACGAGATTTTGAGAACGATGACAAAGGGCACCAGGAACAGCGCCAGGAGCCAGACATAAGGGACGGCGATCAGGACAAAGCGGCGCATCAGTCGGCCAACAAGACGCCGCCGGTGGCTGTCCAGGACAGCCAGACGGTGTCTTCCCAAGTGTAGGCACGGCGCGAAATGCGGCGGGTGTTCGCCGTCTGCGCCTTGATCACATCCCCGGTGGGCAGCTCCACGTGATAGGTGGAGAGATTGCCGAGATAGGCGATGTCCAGCACCTTGCCCTGTACCACATTGTCAGCCTCTTCGGGCTTGTCGGCGCTGATAGTGACCTTTTCGGGGCGGATCGCCAGATGCGCGGTTTGCCCGTCGGAGATCGCATTGGGCGACTTGATGGTCAGCGGCGCCGCGCCCTCGCGCCAATGCAGGGCATAAGTATCCTCGCCGGTGGCGGTAGCCTGACCTTGGATGAGGTTCACGTCTCCAATGAAATCAGCCACATAGGACGAATTCGGCGCTTCGTAGATGTCGGCGGGGGTGGCCACCTGGATCACCTTGCCGTTGTCCATCACCGCGACCCGGCTGGCCACGGTCATCGCCTCTTCCTGATCGTGGGTCACGATCACGAAGGTGGTGCCGGTTTTTTCCTGGATGTCCATCAGCTCGAACTGGGTCTCCTCGCGCAGCTTGCGGTCCAGTGCGCCGAGCGGTTCATCCAGAAGCAGCAGTTTCGGGGCCTTGGCGAGGCTGCGGGCCAAGGCCACCCGCTGGCGTTGGCCGCCGGAGATTTGATGCGGCTTGCGGCGGGCGAATTTCTCCAGTCGCGTCAACCGCAGCATTTCTTCAACGCGGGCGGCGATTTCGGTGCGGGGCATGCCCTCGCGCTTGAGACCGAAGGCGATGTTTTCCCAGATGCTCAGATGCGGGAACAGCGCATAGGACTGGAACATCATGTTGACCGCGCGCTGGTTCGGCGGAACAGGTGCAATATCCTGACCAGCCAGGAAAATCTTGCCCTCAGTGGGGGCTTCGAACCCGGCGAGCATCCGCATCATCGTGGTCTTGCCGCAACCCGACGGCCCCAGTAGCGCAAAGAACTCGCGCTCGAAGATATCGATTGTCAGGTCGTCGATCGCGGTGAAATCGCCAAAGCGCTTGGTCACGTTCTGGAACTGGATCAGCGGCTTCGCCTGCGGATCGATCCAGGGTTCAAAAACCGGTACTGCCAAATCTGCCCCCATGCGGGCGGCGTGTGGCCGGCCCGTTCTTGTCTGTCAGTGAGGGCAGGGCGCAAAAGCACGCCCTGCCGTAAGGATCGGCCTGATATCGGATCAGGTGCCGGACTTCACTCGGGTCCACAGGCGCGTCACCACGCGCTGCACTTTTTGCGGGTACGGGGCCTTGATGTAGGTGTTGTCCATCGCCGCGGGGGTCGGGTAGATCGCCGGATCGCCGATCACGTCCTCGGCCAGGAACTCTTGCGAGGCCTTGTTGCCGTTGGCGTAGTAGACGTAGTTGGAGGCGGCGGCCATGTTCTCGGCATCAAGGATGAAGTCGAGGAACTTATGCGCGGCTTCCGGGTTGGGTGCATCCACCGGGATCGCCATCTGGTCGAACCACATCAGCGCCCCTTCGGAGGGTGCGTTAAAGGCGATTTCGACACCGTTGTCGGCCTCGGCGGCGCGATCACGGGCCTGCAGGATATCCCCGGACCAGCCGAAGGCCACACAGATATCACCATTGGCCAGCGCGTTGATATACTCGGAGGAGTGGAACTTCTGCACATGGGGGCGCACCGCTTCCAGAACGCCTGCGGCCTGCTCGAGGTCATCCTTGTCGTGGCTGTTCGGGTCGAGGCCGAGATACGTGAGCGCCGCCGGGATCAATTCGTCCGGGGCGTCGAGGAAATGCACGCCGCAGTTGGAGAGTTTTTCCATGTTGGCAGGGTCAAACACCAGTGCCAGGCTGTCCACGGGAGCATCCTCACCCAGCGCTTCGGTGACTTTACCGAGATTGGCGCCGATGCCGGTGGTGCCCCACATGTAGTTGATGGAATAGGCATTGTCCGGATCAAACCGTGCGGTGCGGTCCTGGATCACATCCCAGATGTTGCCGTAGTTCTCCAGCTTCGATTGGTCGATCTTCTGGAACACACCAGCCTGAACCTGACGCTGCAGGAAGGAGCCGGTGGGCACCACGACGTCATAGCCGGAGCCGCCAGCAAGCATCTTGGTCTCCAGAAGCTCGTTGGAGTCGAAGACGTCGTAGATCAGGTCGATGCCGGTTTCCTGCTCAAATTTCTCTAGCAGTGATTCGTCGATATAGTCGGACCAGTTGTAGACGCGCACTTCGTCCGCCGAGGCGGCAGTGGCACCGAGCGCGATGGCGGACACGATGGTGGCCGTTTTGAGTGTCATGAGAATCTCCCCTGTGTATGCCGGAGTCTTTTCGTCCGGCTGTGGGCTATTTTGATCAAGTTTTGCCGCATCCGGCAAGACACTTTATGTTTTCATCTGCATTTCGTTGGTGCAAGCTGCCCGAAATTGAGAAGGATCCGAGCTTCGTGAATGTGCCAAATTCGCCATCTGTTTCCCCCACTGAAGGGGCCGCCAAGCTGCCCGCCCACGAGCAGGTCTACCAGCGTCTGAGGGCGCAGATCCTGTTCGGGGAACTGGCGCCGGGACAAGCGGTCACCATTCAGGGTCTTGTGGAGGCGCTGGACTCCGGCATGACGCCTGTGCGTGAGGCGATCCGCAGGTTGATCTCTGATGGGGCGCTGGTGTTTCAGGGCAACCGTCGCGTTTCGGTGCCCGAGTTGCGAGCCGAGGACGTGGATGAGCTGATTTTTGCAAGAAAAACAATAGAGTGTGAACTTGCCCGTCGCGCATCGACACGCATGCCAGAGACTGATGTAGACGCTCTGGAGGCGCTTGACCTGACGTTGGACACGGCCATAGCAACTGGCGACGTTCCCGGGTATCTCGCGCTCAACTACCAATTCCATACTGAGTTGAATGCCCATGCCAATGCGCCCATTCTCGCGGATCTGGCTGATCGGCTCTGGCTGCGCTTCGGCCCGTCGCTCCGGGTCGTCTGCGGACGCTTCGGCACCCAGAGCTTTCCGGACCGCCACAAGGACATCCTTGAGGGGCTGCGCAAAAAAGATGCGGATTTGGTGGCACTGGCGATGGAACGGGACGTGTTGCAGGGCATGGAGCAGGTCCGAGCGGGGCTGACGCCGATCAACTGATTCGATTGACAGTCCCATTTTTGATCATATTCTGAGCAAAAGGTCTCGCTCAGGAGTGTCATCAATGACGGTCATTACCAACCATCTACCTACCGAAGAACTGCAAGCGCTGGATGCAGCGCATCACATGCACCCTTTTACGGCCAACGGCGGCCTCGCGCAGAAGGGGGTTCGCGTCATCACGCGCGCCAGCGGTGTCACCCTGACCGACAGCGAGGGCCACGAAATCCTCGACGCGATGGCGGGTCTGTGGTGCGTTAACATCGGATATGGTCGCGATGAGCTGGCCGAGGTTGCCGCGCGCCAGATGCGCGAGCTGCCCTATTACAACACCTTCTTCCAGACCACCCATGTGCCCGCCATCGCGCTGGCGGCGAAGATCGCCGAGCTGGCACCGGGCGAATTGAACAATGTCTTCTTCGCGGGCTCCGGCTCTGAGGCAAATGACACGAACATCCGTATGGTGCGTCACTACTGGGCAATGAAGGGCAAGCCGACAAAGTCGATCCTCATTTCGCGCAAGAACGCGTATCATGGCTCTTCCGTGGGTTCCGGATCACTCGGGGGCATGTCGGGAATGCATGCGCAGGGTGGGCTGCCCATCCCCGACATTCATCACATCAACCAGCCTAACTGGTGGGCCGAAGGGGGTGACCACGATCCTGAGGAGTTCGGCCTCGCTCGGGCGCAGGAGCTTGAACAGGCGATCCTTGAGCTGGGTGAAGACCGCGTCGCCGCGTTTATCGCGGAGCCGGTGCAGGGGGCTGGGGGCGTGATTGTGCCACCTGCGAGCTATTGGCCGGAAATCCAGCGCATCTGCGATAAATATGAGATCCTGTTGATCGCGGACGAGGTTATTTGCGGGTTTGGCCGTACTGGAAACTGGTTCGGATCCGAGACCATGGGCATCCGTCCCGATATCATGACGATCGCCAAGGGCCTGTCGTCAGGCTATGCGCCGATCGGCGGGTCGATCGTATCGGATGAGATTGCAGGCGTGATTGCGCAGGACGAGTTTAACCACGGCTACACCTATTCCGGTCACCCGGTGGCGGCCGCCGTCGCACTTGAGAACTTGCGAATCATCGAGGAAGAAAAGGTCGTGGAGCACGTTCGTGATGTGGCCGGACCCTACCTGAAAGAGAAGTGGGAGGCCTTGAGCGACCATCCTCTGGTGGGGGAGGCCAAGATCGTCGGTATGATGGGCTCCATCGCGCTGACGCCGAACAAGGAAACGCGCGCCGCATTTGCAGCTGAGGCAGGGACAGTCGGCTTCATCTGTCGTGAGCGTTGCTTTGCCAACAACCTGGTGATGCGCCATGTCGGCGACCGCATGATCATCTCTCCACCGCTGGTCATCACCTGTGAGGAAATCGACACGCTGATCGCGCGCGCTGCCAAATCGCTCGACGAATGCTACGCAGAGCTGAAGGACCAAGGACTGCTGAAGGCAGCTGATTGATCTAGAGGCCGTGATTCGAACATCTGGAAAGGGGCCGTCATCGGCCCCTTTTTTGTGCATTGCGAAAAAAATAGTAGCGTCACCTGTTGTACTCACGGGTGAAATTATCCCAATATGACGCAAATGGACATTATTGGGTCGCTATATCTGGCGTTGGTGACCCGATCGTCCCGGAGTGTCGAGGCAGTGGTCAAGACGCCGATATGGACAGCAATGATCCGGTTGCACAGTGGAACGGCGCTGTGCTTACACTAAGAGACAAAGAGCGGGACAAAACCGCCGCTAAAAAGAAAACAAACGGGGAGCCTGATTTGGCCGATGCGTCGAATACTGATGCGTTCGTTGAATTCGAACGCGTGCAAAAGAGTTATGACGGTGAGACACTCGTCGTCAAAGACCTGAACCTCACTCTGCCCAAGGGCGAATTCCTGACAATGCTTGGGCCGTCAGGGTCGGGGAAAACCACCTGCCTTATGATGCTGGCTGGTTTTGAGACTGCCACTCATGGCGACATCCGCCTCGATGGGGTCTCGATCAACAACATCCCGCCGCACAAACGCGGTATTGGTATGGTGTTCCAGAATTATGCCTTGTTCCCGCATATGACCATTGCCGAAAACCTCAGCTTCCCGCTTGAGGTGCGTGGCATGGGTAAGTCCGAGCGTGAAGCCAAAGTGACCCGCGCCCTGGATATGGTCGAGATGGGCAGCTTCGGCGGCCGTCGTCCCTCTCAGCTTTCGGGCGGTCAGCAGCAGCGTGTCGCGCTCGCACGCGCTCTCGTTTTCGAACCGGAACTGGTTCTGATGGACGAACCGCTTGGCGCCCTCGACAAGCAGCTGCGCGAAAAGATGCAGTTCGAGATTACGCATCTTGCGCACCAGCTGGGGATTACAACCGTTTACGTGACCCACGACCAGACCGAGGCGCTGACCATGTCGGACCGCGTCGCAGTATTTGACGATGGCCGCATTCAGCAGCTGGCACCGCCAGATCAGCTCTATGAAGAGCCTGCGAACAGCTTTGTGGCGCAGTTCATCGGTGAGAATAACACGCTTGAGGGTGTGATTAAGGAAATCAGTGACGGTCGTGCGCTGGTCGAGTTGGACGGCGGCGAAGTCATCGATGCCATGCCGATCAACGTTTCCGAAGTCGGTCAGCGCACCCGCGTTTCGATCCGCCCGGAGCGTGTCGAATACAACAAGGAACGCCTGCAGGAGGGTGTTCACACGCTCAAGGCCGAGGTGCTGGAATTCATCTACATGGGTGATATTTTCCGCACGCGTCTGAAGGTGGCGGGCAATGATGAGTTCATCATCAAGACCCGGAACGCTCCTGACCAGGTTCGTCTTCAGCCCGGACAGCAGATCGAAATCGGCTGGCTGCCCGAAGACTGTCGCGCGTTGGACGCCTGAACGGCGTTCGACTGCGTATCGGAACCCCCGGCAAGACCAAAGGATCGGGGGACGAAACATCTGAAAATTAGTGTCTCAACAAGGAGAATACGAATATGAAACTGCGTAAACTGACGGCACTTGTCGCCACGACCGCACTCTGCGCGCCGATGGCCTTTGCCGCGGATATGGCGGATGAGATGACCATCGTGTCCTGGGGCGGAGCCTACTCCAACTCCCAGATCAAAGCCTACAACGAGCCCTATGCCGAAAAGACCGGCGTTAAGATCATCAACGACGAAAGCTCTGCCGAGGCTGTTGCCAAGCTGCGTGCGATGGACGAAGCGGGCAATGTGACCTGGGACGTAGTTGACGTCGTTGCGGCGGATGCGATGCGTCTGTGCGATGAAGGCCTGGCGATGGAAATCGACCCGGACGAGCATCTCGCCCCAGCACCTGATGGCACCTCTGCCGAGGAAGACTTTGGCGACCTGCTGGTGTCCGACTGCTTCATCCCGCAGATCGTTTATTCCACCACTTTCGGCTATCGTACGGACCTCGTGGGTGATACCGCGCCGACCAGCGTTTGTGATGTTTTTGATCTCGAAGCTTACCCGGGCAAGCGCGCCCTGGAAAAGCGTCCGATCAACAACATGGAATGGGCGCTGCTCTGTGATGGCGTTGCCAAGGAAGAAGTCTACGACGTTCTCGAAACCGAGGAAGGTCAGGAACGCGCACTGGCAAAGCTCGACACAATCAAAGACAACGTGATCTGGTGGTCCGCTGGTGCAGATACGCCGCAGCTGCTGGCAGATGGCGAAGTCGTTATGGGCTCCACCTACAACGGTCGTCTGTTCTCGGTAATCGAGGAGCAGGACCAGCCGGTTGCGATGCTTTGGGACGCGCAGGTGTTCGACCTCGACGGCTGGATCATCCCGGCAGGTCTCTCGGACGAGCGTAAGGCCCGTGCTCTGGACTACATCTACTTTGCCACCGATACCCAGCGTCTTGCGGATCAGGCCAAGTACATCTCCTACGGTCCGGCCCGTGCGTCTTCCGCACCGCTGGTTGGTCAGCATGCCGAACTGGGTATCGACATGGCGCCGCACATGCCGACCGATCCGGAAAACGCCACGAACACCTTCCTGTACAACTACTCTTTCTGGGCTGACTACCGCGACGATATCGATGCGAAGTTCCAAGCCTGGCTCGCTAAGTAATAGGGCGCACCGCCCGTACCGGAGAGCGATCTTCGCTCTCCGGTCTCCTCTTCGGCGCGGCATCGCATGACCCGCCTGCGGCGAAGAGATAAACCCCGCTCTCAAAAAACGACGCGGGAAGACAACAGGGACAATCATGAGTGACACAACTCAATCCGGCCCGGTCCTTGCGGCAGACGGTACGCCGCTGAAGCGCAGCCTGGCCCGTGCGTTGAGGATGCAGAAGGTGCGGGCCTTGATGCTTATCGCACCGCTTCTGCTCTTCGTTCTTCTGACATTCATTCTCCCGATCGCGGACATGTTGTTCCGCTCGGTTGAGAATCGCATCGTATCCGACACCCTGTCCGAGACCGTGGTGAGGCTGGAAGACTGGGATGCTCTCAGTGGTGAGACCCCGGATGAAGCGGTCTACGAAAGCCTCTATTACGATCTTTTCGTCGCAGCCGAGGCCAAGGAGCACACCAAACTTGGCACCCGACTGAACTACGAGCAGACTGGCATTTCATCGCTCTTCCGTGGCAGTGGCCGTAAAGTGGATGATATTGGCGAAGATCACGTCAAGGCCATCGAACGTGCCAGCGACGGGGCGCTGAAGGACGAGGCGCTCTGGTTCGAGATCATGACAGGCGGTAGCAATGCCGAGGGCAACACGGCCCTTCTGGACGCTCAGCGCTTGAAAATGGAACAGCTGACGAGCGAGAGTTTTGCGGCTGACATCGGCTTTGTGCCCGGCGCTGAAATCTCAGAACTCTTCCCGCGCATGGCTGTTGCCTACACGGATTTCGCGCTCTTCACAGCTGTCGCTGACGAAGATGTCGTGGCTGAAGAAGATCCATGGGAAACGGTCTTCGTGGCCTTCGCGCACTCAGTTCAGGCAGACGGCGGTGCCGAGGCTTTGGCCAGTTACTCCGGTCCCGGAGCGGCAGAACTTCAGGCTGCGGCTGCGGCCATCGCTGATCTGGAGCCGATCGCGTTCAAAACCGCATTCCTCGAAATCGACGAGGATTGGGGCGACCTTGGCAACTGGCGGACGATGCAGACCTATAGCCCGACGTACACCAGCGGTTATTTTCTGAATTCCATCGACATGCAAAAGGGGCCGGAAGGCGCCGAGCCACGTCCTGAGAATCAGCAGATCTACATGACGCTGTTTGTACGCACGATGATCATGTCGCTGATGATTACCGGGTCCTGTATCCTTCTGGGGTATCCGGTTGCCTGGATCTTGGCGAACCTGCCGACACGCTCGGCCAACATGCTGATGATTCTCGTTCTGTTGCCATTCTGGACATCGCTGTTGGTGCGGACCTCTGCCTGGAAAGTCATGCTGCAGCAGCAGGGTGTCATCAATGATGTGCTTGTCTGGCTCGGACTGGTGGGCGACGATGCGCGCCTGGTGATGATCAACAACCAATTCGGTACTATCGTGGCAATGACCCACATCCTGTTGCCGTTCATGATCCTGCCAATGTACTCGGTGATGCAGACCATCAACCCGACCTACCTTCGGGCGGCGAAATCGCTGGGTGCAACCAATTGGACAGCCTTCTGGCGGGTCTACTTCCCGCAGTCGGTGCCCGGTATCGGCGCGGGTTCGATCCTCGTCTTCATTCTGGCGATCGGCTACTACATCACGCCTGAAATCGTTGGTGGTACCAAGGGTGTCTTTATTTCCAACCGGATTGCCTACCACATCTCGTCCTCGCTCAACTGGGGCTTGGCGGCGGCGCTCGGGAGTATCCTCCTGGCTGTCGTGCTGCTGCTCTACTGGGCATATGACAAGATCGTCGGCATCGATAATGTGAAGTTGGGATAAGACAACATGGCACTGACACCTGTTCAAAATCAGACCCCCGCCTTCACTGCCGCAGTGGCAGCCTGCGCGGGGGGCTTCTTCGGCCTCTTCGTTGGCACCGCGCAGGGATCGGGTCTTCTCGGTCTTGTGATCGGCGCTGTCCTTCTGGGGGCGATGGGCTTTGCCTTCACCCATATGCTGGACCAGCAGAAACCGATCCGCTGGGCGACTACTGCGATCTTTGGCGTGCTGGGCTTCCTGTTCGGCGGCCTGCCCGCAGCGGTACTCGGGTTGCTCTTTGGCTGGTTTGCTGGCTGGTTCACCTTCTGGCTCGCGACCTCCAGCTATCGCAAACGCCTGCCGCCTTACCTGACCCCCGGTCAGGTTCTGTGGCACTTCAGTTTCCGGGTGATCTGCGGTGCGATCTTTGTGTTCCTGATCACGCCGATCCTCGTGGTGATGCCGCTGAGCTTCAACGCCGAGAACTTCTTCACCTTCACCCCGGAGATGTTGCGGTTCGATCCGGAGGGCTACTCGCTCCGCCACTACAGGGACTTTTTCACCAATGACGACTGGCAGCAGGCGTTGTGGAACAGTCTGAGTATTGCGCCGATGGCCACACTGCTTTCGGTGAGCTTCGGAACCTTGGCGGCGATCGGTCTCAGCCAGCCCCATGTGCCCTTCCGCCGCGCGATCATGGCGGTGCTTATCTCGCCAATGATCGTGCCGTTGATCATTTCGGCTGCGGGCATGTACTTCTTCTACAGCCGGATCGGCCTGCAAGGCACCTACTTTGGTGTGGTTCTCGCGCACGCGGCGCTTGGCATTCCCTTCGTGATCATCACTGTCACCGCAACACTGGTGGGTTTTGATCGTTCGCTGACGCGAGCGGCTGCGAATATGGGGGCGGGACCCATTACGACCTTCTTCCGGATCCAGATGCCATTGATCCTGCCCGGTGTGATCTCGGGCGGCCTGTTTGCCTTCATTACTTCGTTTGATGAGGTGGTTGTGGTGCTTTTCGTCGGCTCTGCCGGTCAAAAGACGCTGCCGTGGCAGATGTTCACTGGTCTGCGTGAGCAGATCTCGCCGACAATCCTTGCGGTCGCGACCATTCTGGTGGGGATCTCGATCTGCCTGTTGACGACGGTCGAATTCCTGCGCCGTCGCAGCGAGCGCTTGCGGGGCATGTCCCCCAGCTGATCCGGCGTACCTGCATGAAACAACAAAGCCCCGCTGAAAGGCGGGGCTTTTGGTTTGTGGGAAGCTGCGTGTGGGCACGAGGGCGAGCATGCCCGTCCGTTGGCCTGTGTCACCTCAGCATTTTCAGCAGATCGAGCGAAGCATATCCATCGGGCATTACGTTTTGGGTCGTTTGATAGGACCGGATCGCGGAGACGGTGTTGGGGCCGATCCGCCCGTCGATGCCTTGCGTTGAAAATCCGGCCTCGGTCAGCCGCTTCTGAAGTTCCTTGCGTTCGGTGAAGGTCAAGGCACGATCTCCGCGTGGCCAATCGCCTTGGATCTTTGCACCGCCTTTCAGCCGATCACTCAGGTGGCCGACGCCGATGACATAGGCGTCGGCGGTGTTGTAACGCTCGATCACGGCGAAATTCTTGAAAATCATAAAGGCCGCCCCTTTGCCGCCTGCGGGGAGCAGGATCGAGGCGCTGCCATGGTTGGCCACCGGTTTTCCATCCACCCCGCGCACGCCAAGTTTCGCCCAGTCGTCGGGGCTTTTCTTGATCTTGCGACTCGCCAGAGCGTAGTTGAAATTGCGGGGCAGGGTGACTTCAACGCCCCAGGGTTGGCCCTGAACCCAGCCGAATTTCTTCAGATACGCGGCGGTTGAGGCCAATGCGTCCGTTGGATTATCCGACCAGATGTCACGCTTGCCATCCCCGGTAAAATCGACTGCGTAGTCGAGGTAGGAGGTCGGAATGAACTGGGTATGCCCCATTGCGCCAGCCCAACTCCCGGTCATGTTGCGCGGTGCCACGTCACCGGATTGCAGGATCTTCAGCGCCGCAATCAACTGACTCTCGAAGAACGGACCACGCCGTCCGTCAAAGGCCAGCGTCGCGAGCGAGCGGACGATGTCCATGCTGCCGCGATAGCTGCCATAGTTGCTCTCCAACCCCCAGACAGCAACCACCACTTCCTTGTCGACCCCATAGGTCTGTTCGATCTGGTTCAGAGCGCTGCGATTCTCACGCAGGGCTTTGCTGCCGCTTGTCACACGGGTATCTGAGGCCGCGCTGTCGAGGTACTCCCAGATCGTTTTGCTGAATTCGGATTGGTTCCGGTCGCGTTTGATCACCTTGGGGTCATAGGTCACACCCTCAAAGGCCTGAGACAGGGTGGCCTTACGAATGCCCTGCGCCTGTGCACGGGTCTCAAACCCCTGCATCCAAGTCTGAAATCGCAGGTTTCCCGCCGCTTCAGTTGGTGTCGAAGTTGAGGGCGTGGGGATGGCCACAGAACTCCGGGCGACGGGGCGGACGGTCGTGGCGGCGGCGATCTGCACTGGCGCCGGAGCGTCCTGACTCGTCTCAGGCCGCACCAGAGGGCGCGGTGTATCGCTCAAACTACTCTGACCCGATGGCGCTGCGTGCAGCAGACCCGCTTGGAATGCGACCCCGAGCCACAGCGCTGTTTTTGCCCAACTGCGCATGTTCCACCTCAATACCGTTTTATGATCTTTAGATCAGTGTAGCTTGATGCGGACGGGTGCAAAAGCGCCCTGACGCGACAGGCTGGCGGTCAGCGCGCCATTGCCGGTCAGTCGAAGGTCTGGCTGCGCAGATGGTCCAGCGCCTCGCGATAGAGCCGCACGCGATGCGGACGAAAGGAAACCTCCGTCACCACCAGCTCGCACATCCGGTCCAGTCGGAATACCCGGAAGCCCTTTCGCAGCAAGCACCAGGCCACCAAAACCGTGGATCGATCAAAGTAGACCAGACCCAATGGCTTGACTTGGCGCTGGGTGATCGCGCCCTTGGCATCTGCATACCCAAAGGCCACTTCGCATTCATCCCATGTGGCCTGCCTCAGCTGCGCGGCATCAACTGCAGGCAATATGGGTGGGGCAAATCTGTGGGCCGAGAGCACCGCATGTTGCAGCCTGTCCGCCTGACTCTGCGGCAGACGTGCGCGGAGCTTTTTCAGCGCGATGCCGGCGGCTTCTGCCAGATCCGGGTCGCCTCTTTGCTGCACTTCGCACAGCCCCAAGACCAGTGCCTCAAGCTCTGTGGCGCCAAAGCCGAGCGGCGGCAGTGTGGCATCCTCTATCAGGGTGAAGCCATATCCTGCTGCGCCGTCGATCACCGCTCCAAGCGCTCGCAACGCGTCGATGTCGCGGTGAATGGTGCGGCCCGAGACGCCGAGATCCTGCGCCAGCTGCTCGGCCGTCACCGGCGGCGGCAGCTGCCGCAGGGTTTGCATCAGACGAAAGAGGCGCTCTGTTTTGGTCATCTTCTGAGTGTGCCTTCTCCTGATGACAATATCTGTCATGAGTGACTTGTAGCACGGTCGCATCACATCCCAAATGGAGAGAGACGATGTTGACCCTACTCACGCACGGTGGAAACGACGAATTTTACAGCTTCAGCATGTTCTGCACCAAAGCGGCGCTGCTGTTGCAGATGTCTGGTGAGACCTGGCAGCGGCAGGACGTGCACGATCCGGCAGAGCTGACCTCGATGCCGCACTCAAAACTGCCTGTGCTGAGCGACGAGACCGGTACATTGATCCCCGACAGCGAAGGCATCCGTCGTTTCCTCGAGCAGCGCGGTGCGGAATTCGATACGGGGCTGAGTGCAGCGCAGAAAGGTCAGTCACGTGTGCTCATTCGAATGGTGGATGAGGGGCTTTGGCTGCAACTCATGTGTGCTCGGTGGCTCGAGGAAGACGGTTGGGCCGGGATGAGGCAGACAGTCTTTGCCGGGGTGCCAGAAGCGCCGGTAAACGAATTTCGCGCAGGGGTTCTTGAAGGGCTGCACTTTGCGGGACATTCCCGGTTTGACAGCTCGGAGCGGTTGGTGCGGTTGTCTCAGGACCTTACGGCGATTGAGGGGCTCCTCGGCGACCAGCGCTTTTTGTTCGGGGACGATATGACCGCTGCCGATTGCTCAGCCGCGCCGATGTTGCAGGCGCTCGCCCGCCCGCCCGCCGCGCCGCAGGTGGTAGATGTTGTTCAGCAACATCCAAGACTGCTGGCGTATATCTCCCGCGTCATGGACCGCGCCGCGCTGGAATTGCCCCGGGCCGCCTGAGCCCAGGTCGGCGATAGGACCATCCGGGAGCCCTCCCGCGCGTTTCCCTTGCATTGGAGATGCAAGTTCTCCCCTTGGGCCAGGCAGGCCGCGCCAAAGGCGCGGCCTGCCCCCGGGCGCTCCGCGGAGCGGAGTGCAAAATCTCCGGCACTTACTCCTGTGCCAATGGTTGCCAGCCGCTGTTTGCAAGTGTCACTTGCGCTTTCGGGCGACCTTGCGCTTGACCTTGGCGGCCTTGTGTTTCGCCTTCGCGGCCTTGCTGCGGGTCACGGTTCGTCCCGCCGGGCTACGACGGTGACCACCCTTGCCGGGCGCGCCACCGCGTCCCTTAGGCAGTTCCGCATCTTCCAGCGCCAGTAGCTCAAGCTCCAGCCCGCCGGTAACAGGCGCCGCCTGTGTCAGGCGCACGGTCACCCGCTGGCCGATGGTGATAAGCAACCCGGTGTCGGAGCCCATCAAGGTGCCTGCATTCGGGTCGAAGTGGAAATACTCCCGACCGATGGAGCGCACCGGTACCAGCCCGTCGGCACCGGTCTCGTCCAGCTTCACAAAGGCCCCGAAACGGGCGATGCCGGAAATGCGACCGGTGAATTCATTGCCCACCCGCTCTGCCAGATAGGAGGCAAGATAGCGGTCGGTGGTGTCACGTTCCGCCAGCATCGAACGTCGCTCGGTGGTGGAGATATGCGTGGCGGTGTCTTCCAGCCGCTCGACCTCTTCCACCGACAGCCCGTCCTTGCCCCAGCCATGGGCGGTGATCAGCGCGCGATGCACGATCAGGTCGGCGTAACGGCGGATCGGCGAGGTGAAATGCGCGTAGTTTCGCAGCGCCAGACCAAAATGGCCGAAATTCTCTGGGTAGTAGTAGGCCTGCTGCATCGACCGCAGGGTGGAGATGTTGATCAGCTCCGCATCATCGGTTCCGGCGGCGGCGTTCAGCAGTGCGTTCAGATGCCGGGTCTGCAACACCTGCCCCTTGGCAAGGGTCAGACCGGCAGCGCGGGCGGTATCGCGTAGATTGTCGAGCTTGTCCTGACTTGGTTCCTCGTGCACCCGGAACAACAGCGGCTGCTGCTTCTTGATCAGGGTCTCGGCGGCGGCGACATTGGCCAGCACCATGAATTCCTCGATCAGCTTGTGCGCATCCAGCCGGTCGCGGAAATTGACCGAGGCCACCTTGCCGCTGTCGTCCAGCACGATCTTGCGCTCCGGCAGGTCGAGCTCCAGCGGTTGGCGGGTGCCGCGGGCGGACTTCAGGGCCTCATAGGCGGCATAGAGCGGTTTGATGACCTCCTCGAGGAAGGGCTCGGTGCGTTTGGTGACACGGCCCTCCATGGCGTCCTGCACCTCGCCATAGTGTAGCGAGGCCTGGGACTTCATCAGTCCGCGCACAAAGCGATGGGCGATCTTGTTGCCCTCGGTGTCGATCTGCATTCGTACAGCCAGGCAGGGGCGCGGCACGCCTTCATGCAGCGAACACAGATCGCCCGACAGCCGATCCGGCAGCATGGGCACCATCCGGTCTGGGAAGTAGCTGGAGTTGCCGCGTTTGCGTGCTTCGCGGTCCAGCGCAGATCCGGGTGTTACATAGGCCGCGACATCGGCGATGGCGACCCAGATCACATGGCCGCCCGGGTTCTTGGGATCTTCGTCTGGATGGGCGAAACAGGCATCGTCGTGGTCGCGAGCATCTGCCGGGTCAATGGTGATCAGCGGCAGGTCACGCAGATCTTCGCGGCCCTTGAGGCCCATTGGCTTGGCGCTGTCGGCCTCACCTATGACGGCATCGGGAAAGTGGTCGGGGATACCGTGCTGATGGATCGCGATCAGCGACACCGCCTTGGGGGCGGAGGGATCTCCAAGCCGCTCGACAATGCGGGCCTTCTGCAGCCCCAGACGCGCCTTGGGACCGGCCTGTTCGGCCTCCACCAGCTCGCCGTCCTTCGCGCCGTGGGTATTGGCCTCTGGCACCTGCCAGTCGTTGGAGCTGGCCTTGTCTATGGGCACGATGCGCCCGCCTTCGGAGCCGGCACGGTAGATGCCGAGGATGCGCTTCGGATTGCTTCCGATACGACGGATCAGCCGGGCCTCGTAGTTGTGGTCCTCTTCCTGCACCACGGTGAGGCGGGCCAGAATGCGATCCCCTTCGCCAAGGGCCGGGTCGGAGGCGCGCGGGATCACCATGACGACAGGCTCCACCCCCTCGCCATGCCATTCCAGCGGTTGGGCAAAGAGGTCGCCATTGTCGTCCGGCGCTTTGACCAACAGAACCGTGACCGGCGGCAGGCGATCAGGGTCGGTATAGCTGCGTTTGCGCTTTTCCAGATGGCCCTCGGCCTCAAGCTCCTTCAGGACGCGCTTGAGGTCGATCCGCTCAGCACCCTTGATGCCAAAAGCCTTGGCAATGTCACGTTTGGAGGTTTGGGTCGGGTGGGCGGAGATCCATTCGAGAATCTCGGCCTTTGTGGGTATACGCGCCATATCGTTGCCGTAGCACGGCGCGCAGGCGACGTCATGCTGAAAAGAGGTGTGGCGCCAAGGTCGGGCGCGCTCCCGCCCGTCGGGTCTGCATCACAGACGCAGCCCCTCCCGTTGGGCCGGGCGCCGCACCTTTGGTGCGGCGTAAGGATCGCGCCATTGAGGTCTTGCAAAAAGACCGGACCGACGAGGACGCAGTGGCCGCGGTTTTCGGCCCGGCAGCGCGCCGCAGGCGCGCTGCCGGGCCGAACGGGCAGGTTTGCATTTTCAAAGCAAATCGGACGGGCGGGAGCGCTCCCGCGGTGGTCTGGAGTAGTCGATCAGCAGTCACGTCCACGTTCTTCCGCAAGCGAAACCAATAATTAGGAACGCCGCCAGGTATTGTGGGCGTTGTCAGACGCGCGCACCGCCAGCTCGGCCCCTGTCGCTCACCGCCGCAAGCGTTTGACCTACAGAGGTTTCATCATGTCGCGGTGGTCGATACCAGCGTCGAGGTAGATCGGGCCAAAAGCCTCGAACCCAAGTTTTTCATAAAACCCCAGCGCGTGGATCTGCGCGCCCAGCTTGGCTTTGGTGACACCGTCGTGCTTGCTCGCTTCGGCCACGCAGGCTTCGATCAGCTTTGCCCCGAGACCTGTTCCGCGCCCCGGTTTCACCACGCAAACGCGACCGATCTTGGCGACATCATCCTGAAAAACAACCCGGGCCGTGCCAACGGGCGTACCATCCAGTGTTGCCAAAATATGGGTCGCGGTATCGTCAAGCGCATCGCGCTCTTCTTCCACTGGCACGCCTTGTTCATCCACAAAGACCTCGAAGCGCAGCGTCAGGCAGGCGTCGAGGTCGTCGGTCACGGAGATGAGCAGGCTCATGCGAAATAATCCGATAGAATACGGGTGTAGATGGACTTCAGCTGGTGGATTTGCGCAATGTCGACGCATTCATCAACTTGATGCATGGTCTTGCCCACAAGGCCGAATTCCACCACCGGGCAATGCGATTTGACAAACCGGGCATCGGACGTGCCGCCTGTGGTGGACAGCTCTGGCACTTGATTGGTCTCGGTTTGAACTGCCTTTGAGACCAACGCCGATAGGTCACCGGGAGGCGTGATAAAGCTTTCACCGGAAATCTGTACTTTCATGTCGATCTTCAGGCCAAAGTCCTCCGCCACCCTGTCCGCCTCGGTCTGCAACCACTTGGTCAGCGATGCGCCGGAGTGCAGCTCGTTGAAGCGGATGTTGACGGCGGCGCGGGCTTGCGCCGGGATCACATTGGTGGCCGGGTTGCCAGTGTCTATGGTTACAATCGCCAGCGTGGAGGCATCGAAATGCTCGGAGCCTTCATCCAAAGTGTGACTGCCAAGGTGATCCATCAACCGCGCCATGCCGTTTAGCGGATTGTTTGCGCGGTGCGGATAGGCTGAATGCCCCTGCACGCCGGTCACGGTGAACCAGGCGGTCATCGAGCCACGGCGGCCGATCTTGATCATCTCGCCCATGTGGTTGGGGCAGGTGGGTTCGCCCACAAGGCAGACGGACATCTGCTCTCCTGCCTGCTCCATGTAGTCCAGAAGCGCGGTGGTGCCGTCCACGGCATCACCTTCCTCGTCGCCGGTGATCGTCAGCACAATGGACCCGTCAGGAGGGGTGTCGCGGACGAAGTCGATGGCGGCTGCAGCAAAGGCTGCAACGCCCGATTTCATGTCGGTGGCCCCGCGCCCGTACATCACGCCGTCAATGATTTCCGCAGCGAAGGGGTCATGGGTCCAGGCGGCCTCGTCGCCGATGGGTACAACATCCGTATGCCCATTGAACCCAAAGGTCCTAGCATGCGCCTTGTCGCCCCAGCGGGCAAACAGATTGGAGACCTCTCCGCGATCAACGCGCGTGCAGGAGAAGCCCGCTTCGGTAAGAATACGCTCCAGTAGCGTCAGCGCGCCGCCCTCTTGGGGTGTGACCGAAGGGCACCGGATCAGATCGGCTGTCAGCTGAACGGGGTCTGTGGCGGTCATGCGGAGGTCTCCTGAGTTGTCCGGGCACCGACCTAGCGCGAATTGGCGGTCTCGTGCAATCGGCAGCATCGTCTGTGGCGCAAATGCTCGTGCTGGCGGGGTCGCGACAATCATGGCCCTGACAGGTGATAAGGCACGTGCTAGGATGGAGAGAATAACAGACCGAAGCATGGAATGGGGCGGCGACAAGATCGCCCGCATGCGCGACGAGCAGGTCAAGCATATCACTGAATAGACGCCCTGCCGGAGACTACGGTTCTTCGGGCATGCGTGACACATGTGCCTTTTTCTGCGCCGTGCATGGCCCCTGACCGGGAACGTCGGGACTGAAACTGAGGGACGCCCCGGGCATCAAAAGGCCGATCAACGTGCCGCCCGGGGCACGACATATACGCGCGGCGAGGTGCAGGATGACGGGCAACAGGTACAGGACAGAGTGCTCCGGCGTTGTGGAGGCTGGTTCATGACGTGGCTGGGGCTCTGGCACCTTGATGCGCAGTATTTCGACCCGGCCGGGCTGACGCCGGAGGGAGAAAACAGCTGCCTTTTGCTGCGGGAAGCCAATGCGTTGCTGGCGCGCGGCGCGTTGGTGTTGGAAGTCGCCATGCCGGTGCTGCACAAGCCAGAGCCATTGATCCTTTTTGAGCGCGGCGGTGACTGGCCGCTGCGCTTTGCACTGTCGGCGGTGCCCGGTGGCGGGATCAACCTCGTTCTGGAGCAATATGGCACGGTCCTGCACAAGACGGTGAATCCAACCACAAAGGGCCGTGCGGATCGTGTGCGCCTGACATACAGCTGGGATGCACCAGCCTTTCGCGGGCAGTTGGCACTGGAATGGCCGGAGGGCGGGCGGGCCGAAATCGCACAGATCGAAGGGCCACGGCCCTGGCGGTTGGAAGATTTGCAGGCGCTGCTAAGCGGTGTGCCACAATGCTATGTTGCGCCTGGGGTCGATTATATCGCGCTATCCGGCAATCTGGAGCCGGTCGGCCCGATGCCCGGACTTGCGCCGGATACGCCTGTTGAAACGGAAGCGGGGCTGCGAAGGATCGGAGACCTGCGGCGCGGAGATTTGCTGCGCTGTGCCAGTGGTGAGCTGGTGCCCGTGCTGCATGTGGCAACACGGCAGGTGCCGGCACTGGGTGCCTTTCACCCGGTGCGTCTGCGTGCGCCTTATTTTGGTCTGACACAGGATATCGTCGTTGCCCCCTATCAGCGCATGGTGCTGACGGGATCGGAGGTCGAGTATCTTTTTGGATGCGAGGCGGTACTGGCCCCCGCGGAGATGTTGGCTGGCACGCGTACCGCTCATCGAGAGCTGCGCCAGAAACCACTGACGACCTACACCCAGGTGATCCTTCCGGGACATGAGGTGCCAGTGGCCGCAGGTCTCGGTGTTGAGAGCCTGTTTCTGGGGCGGCTCAGGCGGGACCGTCAGGCCTTGGCCGCGAGCCTCTTTTCCGATGTGGATCGCAACAGCCTGCCAGAACATGCCCAGCCCCGATATCCGGTCGTGCGCGCCTTTGATGCAGCAATTCTCGCGGAACATCGTACAGCCTGAGCGGAAGGGCTTGAAAAATACTATTCCTCCCCTCTAAGGCAGATCCGATGCTGCATGCGAGACTGACGCCATGACCCTGCGTTCCCTTTGGTTCTGCCTGTTTACATTCCTGATGAGCCTGCCTGCCATGCCGCTACGCGCGCAGGAGCAGGTGGTGGTCAATACGGTGACCCGCCCGCCCTTTTCGATGCCACTGGGCGGTCAGGAGGTTGGGTTCACCATGGATCTGATGCGCGAGGTGTCGCGCCGTCTGAATTGGGACATGCGCGTCAAACGCGTCGAGAGCTTTGAGCAGATGCTGGAGGAAGTGGAGCGCGGCGAGGCGGATATGGCGGCGGCCAACGTCTCCATAACGGCAGGGCGCGAAGCGGTGATGGATTTCAGCCAGCCGATCTTTGAGAGCGGGCTGCAGATCATGCTGCATGAGGACGATGTCTCGGAGCCGAGCCTGATGGCGGCGCTGCTGTCCTGGGACCTTTTCGCAGCAATCGGCATCGCCTTTGTGCTGCTTTTGGTCGGTGGCATGCTGATGTGGCTGTTCGAGCGCCGCGCACAACCCTATTTCGACCGCCCACTGAAGGACGCCTGGTTCCCCTCTTTTTGGTGGGCTTTGAACCTGGTGGTGAACGGCGGATTTGAGGAACGTGTGCCACGCAGCTTCCTAGGGCGAATTTTTGGCGTCCTCCTGGTGTTGTCCTCGCTCTTTGTCGTGTCGGTCTTCGTGGCGAAGATCACCGCTGCCATGACGGTGGATGCGATCAACGGATCGGTCAATTCCGTCAATGACCTCTATGGCAAACGGGTGGGCACGATTCAGGGATCCACCGCCGCCGGCTTTCTGGATCGGCGCGAGATCGACTATGTCGCCTTTCCGGGGCTCGACAAGATGCTGAAGGATTTCGAGGACGGCGACACGCGAATCGTGGTCTTCGACGCACCGGTGCTCAACCACTATGTGCGTACCGAGGGGGCCGGGATCGGGCACGTGATGGGCCGCACGTTCCTGACGGAATATTACGGCATCATCTTTCCACAGGGCTCGGAGAAGGTGGAGCCGACCAACCAAGTGCTGCTGCAGATGCAGGAAGACGGAACCTATGAAACCATCTATCGAAAATGGTTTGGGCGCAGGTCCTGATCTGCGCCAACAAGAGCGATCAGTGCAGCGCGCTGCCGTCTTCTGAGCTGTTCAGCTCGTCGCCGAAAAATGGCGTCACCTGAGCAACGATCACTGCGTTCTCATCCAGCGCACGCTGCATCAACTCGCGTTCTTCGTCTGGAATTTCATGGCCTTCTGCCTCACGCTCGGCAATGGTGCCGTAGCCTGTGACGTCGAGTGGTGCAGTGTCGGCCTGTTTGAGAATTGCGACAGTCTCGCGCACCGCTTCGGCTTCGTCGACGCCGGACGCATAAATCATGAGCGCAGCGCCGGTTGCACCCGCAGGCAGGCCGTCGCCATCCTTGCGACCGATTTGAACAAGCAAGGTATAGACCTGCTGACGAGAGGGCTTCTTTTGTGTCATGGGCCTGCATTAGACGGGTGCGGCAGGGAAGGTCAAACCAATTTGCTTGCCGGCTGATCCAAAGGTCGCCACAGTTTTGCCAACTTCCTCGGGCAGAGGATCGCTACGCGAGATTACTGCGCATCATGGGGATGTATTCGCAATACTGTGGGTGACAATGCTATGGCGACTGCTCAGGAACTGCCAATCGACACGGGTGCAACGGCTGACGAGATGGCCCAAGCCATGTTCGGCAATGGCATTGTCGTTGAATCGGCCAGCTATACGGGCGCCAGCGGGGCGTCGGGTATCTACAGCGATGGTGACGCGGTTGCGCCCAATGTGACGCCCTCCGACAGTGGTGTGATCCTGTCCACCGGCAACGCTCGCGACTTTACCAACAGTTCCGGCTCCACAAACACCAATACCAGCGCCGGCACGTCGACGAGCCACGGTACAGCCGGTGATTCCGACTTGGACGAGATCGCCGGAGCCACGACCTATGACGCGGCGGTGTTCGAGGCAGAATTTGTGCCGGAAGGTTCCACTCTGACGATGCAGTTCGTGTTTTCGTCCGAGGAGTACCTCGAATACGTGAACTCCGGTTTTAACGATGCGGTGTCGGTCTGGGTCAACGGGGTCGAGGCGCAGTTGGTGGTGGGGGATGGAAATATCACCATCAACAACATCAACGATTCTTCCAATCAGGATCTGTACGTTGACAACCCTGCAGGGACGGATCCCTTCAACACCGAGATGGATGGCTTTACCATCACGCTGAAGCTGACCGCGCCGGTAAACCCTGGCGAGACCAACGACATCAAGATTGCGATCGCGGATGGCGGTGACTCAAGCTACGATTCCAACCTCCTGATCGCTGGGGACTCGGTCCAGACAGCGCTGGTGGCGGGCGATGACGAGGTCGAGGTGCAGGAAGGGGATACGGTCAACGTAGATGTTCTGGCCAATGACGATCAGAGCAATGGCGCGCAACTGACCATCACCCACATCAACAACCAGCCCGTTACGGCTGGCAGTTCCGTCACCTTGGCCAATGGCGAGATTGTCACGCTCAACGCGGACGGGACATTCGACATCTCCGGCCAGGATGATGTGGACGATGATGAAACGACCACCTTCACTTATACGATCGAAGATGACGAAGGGAATTCCGACGTCGGGTTCGTCAATGTCACCACAACGCCCTGTTTCGTGGCGGGCACTCTGATCGAAACAGACCAAGGCCCGGTCCCTGTCGAAGATCTGACGGTGGGGATGAGGGTTCTCACCCGCGATCATGGCGGACAGTCCATTCGCTGGATCGGGCGTAGCACCCGTGTTGCAGAAGGCGTGCAGGCCCCGGTGCGCTTTGCGGCCAATGCGCTTGGAGAACATGACGAAATAGAACTTTCGCCCAGCCATCGTGTGCTGGTGCAGTCGGCCACCGCCGAGGTCTTGTTTGGGCAGGATGAAGTTCTGGTCCCTGCGCATCACCTGGTGAACGACACCTCCATTCGCCGCCGTGTGGACGGACAACCGGTCACGTATTTCCATGTTCTGTTTGATCGTCACGAAGTCATTCGTGGCAATGGTTTGGAAAGCGAGAGCTATCATCCCGGTGCGGCCAGCCTTGATGGGCTGGATGCCGAAACCCGCGCCGAGTTCTTTGCTCTGATGGGCGACAGCTGGCGGAGCTACAAAAGCATGTCGCGCCCAACGCTCAGGTCTTTTGAAACCAAGGCGCTGATTGGCAAGGCTCAATAGCGACTGCGCATGCGATAACCCGGGTGGAAGGTCATCCGGGCAAAGGTCACCGGCTCCTCCTGAAACCACGTTGATCGTTCCATCTGAAACAGTGCCGCACCGGGTGCGCAGGCCAGATACTCTGCCAGCGCCGCATCCGCAGATGTCGCACCAAAACTCACCTCGGCATTGGAAAACGGCACCGCTGCCAGAAGCCATTCCCCCGGGGGCGTTTCGGCGTAATCGGCCTCGGCGCTGTCAGGGACAGCCGCAATGTTGATCCAGCGATCCTCGAAATGGAAGGGCTGACCATCGGCGTAATGCATGCCTTCCAGGTGTAGCACCTCGGTCCCAGCCGCCAGTTGCATCTGCGAAATGAGCCAGCCGGGTGCGACGCGCATCTCGCGCGATACCAAGGCAAAGCGGTAGGTGGCGTTGCGTTCCTCTACCAGCCTGCGAGAGGTTGCGATCTCCAGCTTGGCCTGCTTCACTGGCAATGTTGCAACCCGAGTGCCGCTCTTGCGTTTGCGATCGATCACGCCACGATCAGCCAGTTCGCGCAGGGCGCGATTCACGGTGGCGCGGGCGCAGCCGAATTCTTCTGCCAGTTCCGCTTCCGTCGGCAGCAGGGCGCCTTGCGGCCAGACGCGCGCCTCGATCCGCCGCATGACCTCGTCACGCACGTCCTGAAAGCTGATTTTCTTCTGCTGTGGCACCTCAGGGCTCCGCTTGAATAATAACTCTGGCTTATGTTCAATATGTCTGCATTAAACTGCGATTGTAAAGGAGAGCTCATGCGCTTTGATGCAACAACAGCGGAGCCCGTGCCGTGGAAGAACGGTGGCGGTACAACGCGGGAGCTTGCGCTGCAAGAACGGGCGGGCAAGCTGCTGTGGCGGTTGAGCCTTGCGGACATCACGCGGAACGGACCGTTTTCAGCCTTTCCGGGGGTGCAGAGAATCCACACCATCGTGGAGGGGCGCGGGCTCGACCTTCGCGGTGCGGATGAGGTGTTGCAGGCCAGACCGCTGAAACCGCTGCGTTTCGACGGTGGAATACCATTGGACGCGACGCTCATTGGCGGTCCCTGCCGGGCCTTCAATGTGATCTACGATCCTGCGCAAGTTCAGGCTGATATGGTGGTGTTTGCAGAGAGCATCAGAGCGGCGGCCGGGGATATCCTCTATGCGATCACTTCCGATTTGACGCTGTCTGACGGTACCATCCTGACCGAGGGGCAGGGCATGCGCTGTCCGGTCGCCACCGAAGCGGCGACCGTAGGTTCAGCGGTGCGGCTTTGGTTTACATCGCTGCCAGAAGATCGCTGATCGCGGTGCGGTAATGCGCCAAAATGGCGTCGCGGGCGATGTGGCGCCCACCCTGTACCATATGGCGCCCGGCGGCCCAGACATCGGTGACGCTCCGGTCGTCGGCGGCAAAACACAGGCCGTCAAGGATTTGCCCATCTGGCAGGCCGAACAGTGCCGGATGATTGCGATCAATGGCCACCAGATCCGCCAGCGCGCCGACCTCCAGCCGTCCGGCGTCCCGTCCCAGCGCCTGCGCACCGCCCATGGCCGCGCCGCGGTAAAGCGTGTCGCCAACAGAGCCTTCGCCGGGCACCAGTACATTGCGGGCGAGATCCCGCAGTCGCTGGGAATATTCTAGCGTGCGCAGCTCCTCGACCAGTGAAATTCGCACATTAGAGTCTGATCCGACCCCAAAGCGCCCGCCCTCTGCCAGATACTGCGGCCCATTGAAGGGGCCGTCGCCAAGGTTTGCTTCGGTCACCGGACACAGGCCGGCCACCGCGCCGCTGCGGGCCATGTCGCGTGTCTCGTCCTTGGTCATATGGGTGGCATGGATCAGGCACCACTGATCGTTGACCGGGGCGTTGTCCAGGAGCCATTCGACAGGCCGCGCGCCAAGCCAAGTTTTGATCTCGGCCACTTCGCGCGGCTGCTCAGCGATGTGGATGTGGATCGGGTTGCCCTCGGCCACCGCCAGAACGGAGGCGAGGTCTTCGGGGCAGGTGGCGCGCAGGGAATGCGGCGCGATACCGACCCGCGTGTCGGACGGTAGCTCTTGCGCCGCGCCGCGGGCCTCGGTGACAAGCCGCGCGAACTGCTCCACGTCATTGCCAAACCGCTGCTGACCGCCAGCCAGCGCCTGCCGCTCGGCACCGCCATAGGAATAGAGCACCGGCAGATGGGTCAGGCCGATGCCGGTCTGTGAGGCGCCCGCCATCACCCGCTGGCTGAGTTCGGCGAGTGTGTCATAGGCGCCGCCTCCGGGTTGGTGGTGGACGTAGTGGAATTCTCCCACTGAGGCATAGCCGGCCTCAAGCATCTCCATGAAGGTGAGCGCCGCAATGGCCTCGTAGTGCTCTGGCGTCAGGTGGTCGAGGAAGCGGTACATCAGCTCGCGCCAAGTCCAGAAGCTATCCTGACCGCCTGCGCGATATTCGGTCCGCCCGGCCATGGCGCGCTGAAAGCTGTGCGAGTGCAGATTTGCCAACGCCGGCAGTACGACGTCCACGCGGGTATCGCGGGGTTGTGGCGCGGCTCCGACGTCGATCCGCTGAAGGCGGCCGCCGTCGATGGTCAGACGAACATCACTAGCCCAACCCTCGGGCAAACAGGCGGTGGCGGCAAAAATTGTCTGCATCTGACCCTCTTATGTATAGACATAATGAGAATATGCGCATACCGTCTAAGGAGCAAGTGAATTCTAAGGGGGGCGATATGCGCGACAGATACGTGCTGACCGGGGCGAAGCTGGCCACGATGGAGCCAGGGGCGCCTTATGGGTTGATCGAGGACGGGGCGATGGCCGTTCAGGGCGACAGGATCGCATGGTGTGGGCCGGCGGATGCGCTGCCTGACTCCTATTCCGAATGGGCCGCTGAGGATCTTGGCGGTCGGCTGGTGACGCCGGGGCTGATTGATTGCCACACCCATATCGTCTTTGGCGGCGACCGCGCGGGCGAGTTCGAAATGCGGTTGAACGGCGCCTCTTACGAGGAAGTCGCCCGCGCTGGGGGCGGTATCGTCTCTACCGTGACGGCAACGCGGGCGGCGGATCTGCATGCATTGGTGGCGGGTGCACTGCCGCGCCTGGATACACTGATCGCCGAAGGGGTGACCTCGATCGAAGTGAAATCCGGCTACGGGCTCGACCGTGAAACCGAACTGACCATGCTGCGTGCGGCGCGTCGATTGGGCGAGCTGCGGGATGTGACGGTGAAGACCACTTTCCTCGGCGCCCATGCCGTGCCGGCGGACTATGCGAATCGCGCCGATGCCTATCTCGACGAGGTCTGCCTGCCGACGCTACGCGCCGCCCATGCCGAAGGGCTGGTTGATGCGGTAGATGGATTTTGCGAGGGGATCGCCTTTTCCGCCGAACAAATCGCACGTGTGTTCGATCTGGCGGCAGAACTGGGCCTGCCGGTGAAGCTGCACGCCGAACAGCTGTCGCATCAGGGCGGCACCAAATTGGCCGCCGAACGCGGCGCGCTGTCGGTGGATCACGTGGAGTACGCCACCGAAGACGACGCCCGCGCCATGGCGGCGGCGGGCTCCGTTGCGGTGCTGCTGCCCGGCGCTTTCTACACCATCCGAGAGACGCAACTGCCGCCGATGGAGCATTTCCGTGCCCATGGCGTGCCGATGGCGCTGGCGACGGATTGCAACCCCGGCTCCTCACCGCTGAGCTCGCTTCTGCTGACGCTCAACATGGGCTGCACCCTGTTTCGTCTGACGCCCGAAGAGGCGCTGGCGGGTGTGACCTGCAACGCAGCCCGCGCGCTGGGCCTGTCGGACCGGGGCCGCATCGCCTCTGGCCTGCGCGCCGATCTGGCGATCTGGGATGTAACCCGCCCGGCAGAGCTGGCTTACCGCATTGGCTTCAACCCGCTTCACGCCCGCGTATCGGGCGGCAAACTGGAGACCCGCACATGATCGAGATGATCCCCGGCACAGTCACCCTCGCTACGCTGGAAGAAATCTGGCGCAAGGGCACCCCCGCCCGTCTGGACCGCTCCGCCCGCGAGGGCGTCGAGGCGGCTGCCGCCATGGTGGCCGAGGCCGCCGCGGGCGAGGCGCCGGTCTATGGTATCAACACCGGATTTGGCAAACTGGCCTCGACCAAGATCGCCGCCGGAGACACCGAGACGCTGCAACGCAACCTGATCCTCAGCCATTCCTGCGGGGTGGGTGAACCGCTTGCGGAAGACAAGGTTCGGCTGATGATGGCGCTGAAGCTGCTGTCGCTGGGTCGAGGTGCCTCCGGTGTGCGCTGGCTGGTGATCGAACAGATCGAGGAGATGCTGGCGCGCGGCGTCACCCCCTTGGTGCCCTCGCAGGGCTCTGTTGGGGCGTCGGGCGATCTGGCCCCGCTGGCACATATGACCGCGGCGATGATCGGCGAGGGCGAGGCGACCTATGAAGGTGCGCGTCTGACCGGAGCCGAGGCGCTGAAACGCGCCGGGCTTGAGCCGATCGTGCTGGGCCCGAAGGAAGGCCTCGGCCTGATCAATGGCACGCAGTTTTCCACGGCTTGTGCCTTGGCGGGACTGTTCCAGGCGCTGGAGCTGGCGCGTGCCTCGATGGCGATTGCCTCGCTCACCACGGATGCGATCATGGGCTCCACCGCGCCGCTGGTGGCGGACATCCACACCCTGCGCGGTCATGCTGGTCAGATCGACGTGGCGGCCCAGATGCGCGACATCATGCAGGGGTCGGAGATCCGCGAAAGCCACCGCGAGGGCGACACCCGCGTCCAAGACCCCTACTGCATCCGCTGCCAGCCGCAGGTTGTGGGCGCGGCGCTGGATGTCCTGCGCATGGCTGCCCGCACGCTGGAGGTCGAGGCCAACGCGGTGACCGACAATCCGCTGGTGCTGGTCGAACAGGGACTGATCGTTTCAGGCGGCAACTTCCACGCCGAATACGTGGGCTTTGCTGCCGATCAGATCGCCCTCGCGGTGGCCGAAATCGGCGCGATCGCGCAGCGCCGGGTGGCGCTTATGGTCGACCCGACCCTCAGCCACGACCTGCCGCCGTTCCTGACACCGAACCCGGGACTGAACTCCGGTTTCATGATCGCCGAGGTGACGACAGCTGCGCTGATGAGCGAGAACAAGCATCTGGCCAATCCCTGCGTGACCGATTCCACGCCGACCTCCGCCAATCAGGAAGATCACGTCTCGATGGCCGCCCATGGCGCGCTGCGTCTGGCGAAGATGACCGCGAATCTCTCGGTCATTCTGGGGGTGGAGATGCTCTGCGCGGCGCAAGGCGTCGAGGCGCGCGCACCGCTGAAAACCTCTCATAGGCTGCAGGATCTGCTCGCAATGCTGCGCAGCGAGATCCCCAGCCTGGGCGATGACCGCTACCTCGCGCCGGAAATCGAAGGGGCCAGCGCTATGGTGCGCGCGGGACGCGTGGGTGATGCCGCAGGCGTGGAGGTCGCGGTATGATCGAGGTTTCTCAAGGCACCTCTCCGTTGGTCCTTGGTCTGCCACATACTGGCACCGAAGTGCCTGAGGATATCAGCGCAAATCTGAACGCGCAGGGCCTGGGGTTGGCTGATACCGACTGGCACATCCATGATCTCTATGCCGGGCTGGCGGACGGGGTGACCACCGTGCGCACACCGATCCATCGCTATGTGATCGATGTGAACCGCGACCCCTCTGGCGTCAGTCTCTATCCCGGGCAAAACACCACCACGTTGGTGCCGCTGACGGATTTTGACGGCAACCCGATCTGGGAGCATGAACCGGACGCGGCAGAAATCACCCGTCGCCGAGACAGATATCACGCGCCCTATCACGCTGCACTGACGGCAGAGATGGAGCGTGTCAAAGCACTCCACGGTTTTGCCATCCTCTATGACTGCCACTCGATCCGGGGTGACATTCCGTTCCTGTTCGATGGCCGCCTGCCGGATTTCAACGTCGGCACCAACCTCGGCACCACCTGTACCCGCGATCTGGAGGTGATGGTTTTCAATCACTGCGAGCAGGCCGAGGGCTATACGTCGGTGCTGAACGGTCGCTTCAAGGGCGGCTGGACCACGCGCCACTATGGCCGCCCGAACGAAGGCTGGCACGCGATCCAGATGGAGCTGGCGCAGGCCACCTACTGCGACGAGACGCCGCCCTGGCGTTACGATCCAGCGCGTGCTGACCGGATGCGCGCGCATCTTTCCCGAATTTTGACTGACCTGATCCAATGGAGGCCCGCATGAGCGATCCGCGCAAGAACACCCGTGACATCTACCCCGCCACGGGCACCGAACTGACCGCAAAGTCCTGGATGACCGAGGCACCTTTGCGGATGATGATGAACAACCTGCACCCCGATGTGGCAGAAAACCCGCATGAGCTGGTGGTTTACGGCGGCATCGGACGCGCCGCACGGACTTGGAAGGATTTCGACCTGATCGTCGACAGCCTGCGTGATCTGGAAGAAGACCAGACGCTGATGGTGCAATCGGGCAAGCCTGTTGGCGTGTTCCAAACCCACAAGGACGCGCCGCGTGTGCTGATCGCCAACTCCAACCTGGTGCCGCATTGGGCCAATTGGGACCATTTCAACGAGCTCGATAAGAAAGGCCTGATGATGTATGGCCAGATGACCGCAGGGTCCTGGATCTACATCGGTACTCAGGGCATCGTGCAGGGCACCTATGAGACCTTTGCCGAGGCGGGCCGTCAGCATTTTGACGGCGACCTGACTGGCAAATGGATCCTGACCGGCGGCCTCGGCGGCATGGGCGGCGCGCAGCCGCTGGCTGCGGTGTTCGCAGGCGCCTGCTGTCTGGCGGTGGAGTGCAACCCGGACTCGATCGATTTCCGCCTGCGCACCAAGTACCTCGACGAGAAGGCCGAGACTCTGGACGAAGCGCTGGAAATGATCGAGCGCTGGACCAAGGCCGGTGAGGCGAAATCCGTGGGCCTTCTGGGCAATGCCGCGGATGTCTTTGCAGAGCTGGTGGAGCGCGCAAAGGCCGGCGGCACATGCCCTGACATGGTGACCGACCAGACCTCGGCTCATGATCCTGTGAATGGCTACCTGCCGCAGGGCTGGACCATGGCTGAGTGGAAAGAGAAGCGCGAGACCGACAAGAAAGCGGTGGAAAAGGCCGCTCGCGCCAGCATGCGCGTGCAGGTAGAGGCCATGTGTGCCTTCCACGCCATGGGCGTGCCCACAGTGGATTACGGCAACAACATCCGTCAGGTGGCGCTGGATGAGGGGCTGGAGAACGCTTTTGACTTCCCCGGTTTTGTGCCCGCCTACATCCGCCCGCTGTTCTGCCGTGGCATCGGCCCGTTCCGCTGGGTTGCCCTGTCCGGTGACCCGGAGGACATCCGTAAGACCGACGCCAAGATGAAGGAGCTGTTCCCCGAGAACGAAGGCCTGCATCGCTGGCTCGACATGGCGCAGGAACGCATTGCCTTTCAGGGTCTGCCGGCTCGGATCTGCTGGATCGGTCTGGGGGATCGCCACAAGGCGGGGCTTGCGTTCAACGAGATGGTGCGCACGGGCGAGTTGTCGGCGCCGGTTGTGATCGGTCGCGATCACCTCGACAGTGGCTCCGTGGCCTCGCCAAACCGCGAGACAGAGGCGATGATGGACGGTTCCGACGCGGTGTCGGACTGGCCGCTGCTGAACGCGCTGCTGAACACCGCATCCGGTGCCACATGGGTGTCGCTGCACCACGGTGGCGGTGTCGGCATGGGTTTCTCGCAGCACTCCGGCGTGGTGATCTGCTGTGACGGGTCCGAGGATGCGGATCGCCGCATCGGGCGTGTATTGTGGAATGATCCGGCGACGGGCGTGATGCGTCACGCCGATGCGGGATACGACATCGCCAAGGATTGCGCGAAAGAACATGGGCTGGATCTGCCCGGCATTCTCGACTGAGCCAGCTGCAGCGAAAAAATCATGGGGGCTTCTTAAGGAGCCCCCATTTTTGTGCACCAGAGGTGGGTTTCAGACTATGGTGCAACCTGAGTAGCCAGCCACCAGGTGGTGCCGCTTGGTCCCTTGATCCCGCCCCTGATGTCGCCCTCGGATTGTTTGCGCAGGGGTTCCTGCACGATCATGCCGCCAGCGGCGATGGCCCGATCAAAGACGGTTTGAACGTCTGGCACATAGAGGTGGACATGGGTGTCGTTGTCTTCGGCCTCGGGCAGTCCTCCGATCATGATGATGCTATCATCAATCCGCATCTCCGCATGCATCAAGCTGCCATCCTTGTGATCGTAGCGCTGCAACACGCGGGCATCGAAGACGGTTTCCAGAAAAGCGATGGTGGCCTCTGGATCATGACAGACGAGGTAGGGACTCAATGACGGATAGTTCGTCGGCTTCCAGGACGCAGGCATTGGGGCTACTCCTTCAGCTGTTCACATCCGGGCGATGCAATGACGGTGCAATCAACAATTCATCGTAATTATTAATAATATTCCACATACACTATGCTTGGCGCAATAAAAAAACAGGCAGCCGAAGCTGCCTGTGGTAAAACTTTCGTGTTAACGCCGCGAACCGCCGCCGCTGTCAGTCGCGCAGCAGCTCGTTGATGCCGGTCTTGGAGCGGGTCTTGGCGTCAACGCGCTTCACGATCACCGCGCAGTAGAGGTTGATGCCGTTTTTCGACGGCATCGAGCCCGCCACCACGACTGAGTAGGGCGGTACTTCGCCATACATCACTTCGCCGGTTTCGCGATCAACGATCTTGGTGGACTGGCCGATGAAGACGCCCATGCCCAGCACCGAACCTTCGCGCACGATGCAACCCTCGACCACCTCGGAGCGGGCGCCGATAAAGCAGTTGTCCTCGATAATGGTTGGGCCCGCCTGCATCGGTTCCAGCACGCCGCCGATGCCGACACCGCCAGACAGGTGCACGCCCTTGCCGATCTGCGCACAGGAGCCGACGGTGGCCCAGGTGTCGACCATGGTGCCTTCGTCGACATAGGCGCCGAGGTTCACAAAGGAGGGCATCAGCACCACGCCGGGGGCGATATAGGCGGATTTGCGGACCACGCAGTTGGGAACCGCGCGGAAGCCAGCGGATTTCCAGTCAGCGGCCTGCCAGCCCTTGAACTTGCTATCTACCTTATCCCACCAGCCAGCGCCCTGCGGGCCACCGGATTGCTCTTCCATATCTTTCAGGCGAAAGCCGAGCAGAACCGCTTTTTTCGCCCATTGGTTCACATGCCAGTCGCCGTTTTCCTGTTTCTCGGCCACGCGGAGCTTGCCGCTGTCGAGCGCGGCGAGGGTCTGTTCGATGGCGTCACGGGTTTCGCCGGTGGTGGCGGGGGTGATGGTGTCACGGGCCTCCCAGGCGGCCTCAATTGCGGTTTCCAGCTGCGCGTTGGACATATGTTCCGGCTCCGGGTTTTGTTGGATTCGAGCGCTTATAGCCACAAAATCTCCGGAGGTCATGTCCTGAACGCGCCCCCGTTCAGTTGCGGAGCGGCATCGGCGGGTGTGGTCAGCTGACCCGGCGCAGGTGACGGCGCAGCAGATCGCAAGCCAGCGTCAGATCCTGAGCGCGCAGCGCCTGCAGCAGTGCTGCGTGATCACCATCGGGGCGTGGGACCCAGCGATCCTGCCAATGGGCAAAAAGATGCCGCGCGGCGGTGATGTGCAGATCCTCGATCGCCGACAGCAGCCGGGGCATGTCGCACGGTGCCAGCAGCGCCAGGTGAAAGCGACGGTTGCAGCGATCCCAAGTGATCATGTCGCTGGCCAGATCACAGGCGCGGCAGGTGTCTTCAATGGTTGCCAGTGTGTCCGCGTCGTGGCGGGGCAGGGCATGGGTCAGTGCGAGCACCTCCAGGGCCACCCGCATCTCAATCACTTCGCGGATTTCCGTAGGCTCCAACGCGGTGACCCGCATGCCCTTGTGGGGTACGGATTTTGCCAGCCCCTTGGCCTCCAGCCGTAGAAAGGCCTCGCGCACCGGCACATGCGAGGTCTCGTAGTCGCGCGCGATATGGTCCTGCCGCAGCTTGTCGCCGGCGGGCAGGTCGCCGGTGACGATCCGTTCCATCAGGGCGCGAAATATCTTGTCGGCTGTGGTCTCACTCATGCCCGTTCGATAGGCGCGCACGCCGTCCGCCGCAAGGCTTTCCCATTCTCAGGTGAAGGAGACGTCCACCTGTGTTGCGGGATCGCTCAGGGGTTCCGGGTCGATATTGCCACCACAAAGCAGTACCGCAACCTTCTCCCCCCGCGCGGGCAGGTAAGCGCCGCACATCAGCGCCGCCAGTGCGGTGGCCCCAGCGGGCTCGACCAGCAGGCGGTGATCGCGCCAAAGCGCATGTTGCGCGGCCTCGATTGCGGCATCTGGGACGATGACACTTGGGGTGCGCTGGGCGCTAGCGAGGTCGAAGCAGATGTCACCGATGCGGCGCGCGCCAAGCGCATTGGCGGCGATACCGCTGACCTCTACGTTGGTGGGGGCTCCGGTCATCAGCGCCGATTTCAGCGCGCAGGAGGTGGCAGGTTCGACAGCAACCACCTTGCGCCGATCCTGAAACCAGCCAAGTGCGCCACTGATCAGCCCGCCGCCGCCGACCGCGATCAGTACGGTATCAGCGTCAAGCCCCTGCGCCTCCCACTCGGCAAAGAGCGTGCCTTGTCCGGCAACCGTGGCGGGGGCGTCATAGGCGTGGATCTGCATGGCGCCGGTCTGCAACTCCCAGTCCTGCGCGGCCTCCAGCGCATTGGCATAGGCGCCGGGGATTACTTCTAGGTCGGCGCCGGTGGAGCGGATCAGATCAATCTTGGCCTGTCCTGCGATTTCAGGCACGTAGATTTTCGCGTGAAAGCCCAGTGCGCGGGCGGCAAAGGCCACCGCAGCGCCGTGATTGCCGCCGGATGCGGCCACCAGGCCGGCTTCCGGGACCGGTTCCGACAGCAGCGTGTTGAAGGCGCCGCGCGCCTTGAAACTGCCTGCGTGCTGCAGCTGTTCGAGCTTCAGTTGCACCGGGTAGCCGAGGCCGAAGCTCTGCACGTTGAGCAACGGGGTTTCCACCACATGTACGGCAATCCGATTGTGCGCGCCGGAAATCAACGGTGTCCAGTCCATTGTCTGTCCTCGAGTCTTTGCAGTTGCGGCGAACCCTAGGGGATTATCGGCCGGAGGCAAGGGGAGGGCTGATCTCAAAGCTGGTTTGCCGTCGTCTTCCGGGCTAAGACAAGGTCTGACCTTTGGTACCGCAGAACAGGCAAGAATTGATATGAGTGACGACCGCCACAGCCGCTTCACGGATGCAAGCGCCGACCGCAACCGCGCCGAACATGTGCCCGTGACCCCGCAGACCCAGTCCCCGGCCTACCAGCTCGCCTTTGCGGACGAAGGCTTCCTCTGTCGCGAGGAGCTGCGTCCGGTGCGTCTGCAGCTGGAGCTGTTGAAGCCGCAGCTGATGCTGGATGAGCAGGGGATCGAGAGCACCGTGGTGATGTTCGGTGGCGCCCGCATCCCGGCACCGGCCGATAGAGCCAAGGCACGTACCAAAACATTGGCCGACCTCAGCCATTTCTATGACGAGGCCCGCGCCTTTGCGAAGAAGATGACCGAGAAATCCAAGACCACCGGCGGACGTCGCCATGTGGTGGTCACGGGTGGCGGACCGGGAGTGATGGAAGCGGGCAACCGCGGTGCGGTGGATGCGGAAGGCGTCTCGATCGGCCTCAACATCGTTCTGCCGCATGAGCAGGCGCCGAATGAATACGTGACGCCGGAGCTGTGCTTCAATTTCCACTATTTCGCGATCCGCAAGATGCACTTTCTGATGCGGGCAGAGGCGATCTGCGTCTTCCCTGGCGGCTTTGGCACGCTGGACGAGATGTTCGAGGCGCTGACCCTGATCCAGACCGGGCGCATGGAGCCGGTGCCCTTCCTGCTGTTCGGACGCGCCTTCTGGGAGAAGATCATAAACTGGGATGCGCTGGCGGATGCGGGCACCATTTCGGAGCAGGATCTGGAGCTATTCAAGTTCGTCGAAAGTGCCGATGAGGCGATCCAGGTGATCGAGACTTGGAGTCCGGTTCCGGCGCGTCAGAATCTCCCCGGTCGCGAGCGTTGAGGCGCGGCTGCATTGGGCCAAAGCAGATGAGAAACACGCCCGCGCGCCGAGCCCATGGGGCTCGGCGCGCGGGTCTGCCCGAGAGGGCAGAAGCCAATGATCAAATGTCGGTGTCCCTCTTGGGTGGGGTGAGAACGTTTGTGGGAACGTCGGGAGCGCGTCAGATCATTGGTATGTCGAGAGTTTCTTGTGTTCTAACTGTCAAGCCTCAGGTCAGTTCTGCGGGCAGTACGCCAAGCGCTTCGCCGCGCGGCAGGCGGGTCAGGATCTGTGCCCCATCCTCATCCCGGATGGCATAGCCGTAGCCGCGCAGGCGGAATTGCCATTCCCGCGTGCTCAGTGCCTTGCGCCGTTCCTCGCGTACCAGCGAAAGAATGCCGTCATCCATTGTTGCGCCCTGCTGTCCAATCATTGTGCTGCCCTTTGCTGCCCAGAAGTTTTTCCGTGTACTGTTTCTGATTCTGAGACTGTCGGCAGCTGATGGCGCAAATTTTGCTAAAATTGGGAAAGAATAAGGCGCCGCGAGTTTCGCAGCGCCTTTTGGGGCAGAATAGGAAATGTTGGATGTGGTGGCGTCAGCTTTCGGCGATGCCAGCCTCGGCCTCGATCTGCTTGCGGCTCTTGCGGGCGCGCTCGGTGGCCGACTTCAACTGACCGCAGGCCGCCATGATGTCATCGCCGCGGGTCTTGCGGATCGGCGAGGCATAGCCCGCCTGATAGATGATATTGGCAAAAGCGCGAATGCGGTTGTTCGACGACCGTTTGTAGGGCGCGCCGGGCCATTCGTTGAAGGGAATGAGGTTGATCTTGGCCGGGATATTGTAACGCTTGATATGATCGAGCAGCCGTTGCGCGTCCTCATCGGAATCGTTCACCCCGTCGAGCATCACATATTCAAAGGTGATACGCTCGGAGTTCGACACTTTGGGGTAATCCGCCAGCGCCTGCAGCAGCGCGTCGATATTCCAGCGCTTGTTGATCGGCACCAGCTTGTCGCGGACCTCATTGGTGGTCGCGTGGAAGGAAACCGCCAGCAGACAGCCGATTTCCTGCGCGGTGCGGGCAATTTCCGGCACCACACCGGAGGTCGACAGCGTGATGCGGCGACGCGACAGAGAGATCCCTTCCGGGTCCATCGCGATCTTCATCGCGTCACGCACGTTTTCGAAGTTATACAGCGGCTCGCCCATGCCCATCAGCACGATATTCGACAGCAGTCGGGTCTCGTCCTTGGGTGCGCCCGGCGTCGGCCACTCCTCCAGGTCATCGCGCGCCATCATCACCTGCCCGACGATTTCGGCCGGAGTCAGGTTGCGCACCAGCTTCTGGGTGCCGGTGTGGCAGAAGGAACAGGTCAGGGTGCAGCCGACCTGGCTGGAAATACACAGCGTGCCGCGGTCATCCTCGGGGATATAAACCACCTCGACCTCATGGCCGCCTTCGATGCGCACCAGATACTTGCGCGTGCCGTCGACGGATACCTGACGCGAAACCACCTCTGGGATGCGGATCTCGAAGGTCTCTTCCAGCTGCGCGCGATAACCCTTTGCGAGGTTGGTCATCGAGGCAAAGTCGCGCACGCCCCATTGATAGATCCACTGCCAGATCTGACCGACGCGCATCTTGGCCTGCTTTTCCGCGGTGCCATTGGCAATCAGCACCTCGCGCATTTGATCGCGGGTCAGGCCGACAAGGTTGATCTTGCCGCCTTCGGGTGCCTTGCGGGGCAGGGTCAGGACATCTTGAGTGATCGGCGCTGAGGCTGTCATGAGACGGGACTCGCTGGGTTGTGGATAAAACGTGGCTGGATGCGGCTCTATATAGGAGATTGGCCCGAGATCAAAAGGATTCTCGTTCAACCCTGCTATGCGTGCACAGGTCTCCTGACCTCTTTTCTAGCGTAAAACATCCCAAAGCGCGAGGCGGGGCTTTGAAAAGAAAACGGCGAAGCCGCAGCCCCGCCGTCAGAATTCTCTTTACACTCAGTCCGCGATCACCCGGCGCAGCGCTTCTCCGCATCCTCGATAGAGGCGGTGAACCCCAGCAGGGAGAAGGTATCTTGTGTCTGTGTACCGCGCGAAGACCGTGCGGTCAGCACCGCATCGGTGCCGCGTTTCATCGCGGTGATGATCTTTGAATCATCTGTCGGCGTCGCTGGCCAGGCCCATTCGCCCTCGGTGAACAGCTCAAACTCCGAGTCGCCAATTTTCATGTTGACGGTTGAGCCGGGAGCAAAAGGATATCCGCCGGTAAAGGTAACCTGGCCCTTGTTGCCGCCATCCGGGCGGTAAAACACGAACAAGCGAATTTCGCTGCGGCGCACGGCGACCACGCGACCATCCCTTGTGTTCACAGTTTCTTTTGGTGCCGATACACCGATACACTCACGCGGAGAGCTCTCTTCAAAGACGCTCCAATCCACATGCGCGCCCACGCGATTTTCGGTCGTTGCTTGCTGTGCGCTTGCAGTGGTGGCCATGCCAACCAGCAAGAGCGCCCCTGCCAAGCAACGGAGTTTAAATGCCATGCGTCCCGCCTCCAAGACTCTCTTGTCCTCAAATGTCCCTGGGCTGTCCGCGATGTTTTGCACATCGTCTTTGCCCATGTCTCATGATCCTTGACACAAGCATATTAGCGGAACAAGGGCCATGCGCAAATGCCGGGTTTGGCGGGTTTCTGCCGCCTTTTCCTTGAAAGCCCGGGGTTTTGGATGTTTGGTGCTGCTCAAACACACCCCAAGCAATGAGTTCGCCAGATGACGTGCCAGAACACCCCCGCCCCTTTGACAGAGATTTGGCGCGGCAGCCTGCTGGAGAGTCAGCACCACGGTCATGCCGTCGTCTGCAATGGCAAGGGTGAGATCGTGCACAGTTGGGGCAATCCAGATCAGGTGATCTACCCACGCAGCTCCTGCAAGATGGTGCAGGCATTGCCGCTTCTGACCTCCGGTGCTGCGGCGCGCTACGGGTTGAACAGCGAACAGCTCGCGCTTGCCTGTGCGTCCCACAACGGGGCCCGTATCCATGTGGATCGTGTCAGCCGTTGGCTCGATCAACTGGAGTTGAGCGAGGGCGATCTGCGCTGCGGCGCCCAAATGCCGCGCGACAAAGAGGTCATGCATGGTCTCATCAAGACCGACGACAGCCCTTGCCAGATCCACAACAACTGCTCCGGAAAGCATGCGGGCTTTCTGACATTGGCGCAGCACTTGGGCGCGGGTCCGGAATATGTGGAGATCGATCATCCGGTTCAGCAGGCCTGCCATGAGGCCTTTGAGGAGGTCACCGGTGAAACCAGTCCGACCTATGGGATTGACGGGTGTTCTGCGCCCAACTTCGCCTGCACCGTGACGGGACTGGCGCGCGGCATGGGGTGGTTTGCCTCTGCTCACACACGCTCCACCCGGTCCGACGAGGCCGCCGTGCAATTGCGTGCCGCCATGGCGCAGCACCCGGAGCTGGTCGCGGGAGAGGGGCGGGCCTGCACCGCCCTGATGCGTGACATGGGCGGCAAGGTATCGGTGAAAACCGGGGCTGAGGGGGTGTTTGTCGCGATCCTGCCAGAGCAGGAACTGGGGATCGCGCTGAAGGTGTCCGACGGTGCAACGCGTGCAGCTGAGAATGCCATCGCTGCCTTGCTGGTCAGCCTCGGAGCGCTCGACAAAGATAGCCCATCGGCCAAGGCCTACATGAGCGCCGCCATCACCAACTGGAACGGTATCCACTGCGGCGAGATGCGCCCCGCCGCAGAATTGCAGTTCTGATCAGATCAAATCCCAGATCAATTTCAGAGCCAGGGTGATGGTGGTCAGAACCAACAGCGGTTTGATGACCTTCGCGCCCTGTTTTTGAGCAAGCCCAGCGCCGACGCGCGCGCCCGCAATCTGTGCAATGCCCATGGCAAGCCCGGTGAACCACCAGGGCGTCGCCACAACTGCAAAGGCCGCAAGCGCGCCGGCGTTGGAGGCGAAATTCAGCAGTTTTGTATGTGCCGTGGCTTTCAGGATGCCGTAGCCTGCAAGGCCAACAAAGGCGAGCATGTAGAAACTCCCCGCACCGGGGCCGAGCAGGCCGTCATATGCGGCGCAGAGCGGCACCACAGTGGCGGCAAAGATCGCAGGCGACAGGCGGCGCGCCCGGTCAACATCATCCAGGCCTTTCTTGGTGGCAAAGAAGATCGCGATTCCCACCAGCAGGATCGGCAGAGCGTATCGGATCAGTTCCACCGGCAACAAGGACACCAGCAGCGCACCCCCTATGGAGGCGAAGAAGGCGATCACCGCAGACTTCCATTGGCTACGAAGGTCCACGTGCCCACCGCGGGCATAAGAGATCGCCGCGGTCGCCGAACCGAACAGGCCCTGTATCTTGTTGGTGGCCAGCGCGGTCACCGGATTGGCACCGGCGATGAGCAGAACCGGCACGGTGATCAGCCCGCCGCCACCGGCCACCGCATCAATGAAACCGGCCACAAACCCCGCTGCGATCAACAGCAGCAGGACCTCGAAGGTCACTTCGAACATGTCTTATCCTTTGAAGTCGTCCCGGCTGTAGCCCTGAACGTACAAGAGCGCCGTGAGATCGCTGTGATTGATGCGGATTTCGCATTCCGCCGCCACCGATGGTTTGGCGTGCAGCGCCACACCAGCGCCTGCCCGGGTCAACATGCCGAGGTCATTGGCACCATCGCCGACCGCGATCACATCGGCCTCGGAAATCCCAAGGCGGGCGGTGATTTGTTCCAGCGCCTCCACCTTGGCCTCGCGGCCCAGAATGGGACGGCCGACCTCGCCAGTCAGCTTGCCATCCGCAACGATCAGCGTGTTGGCACGGTTCTCGTCAAACCCCAGTTCCGCGGCGACCCGCGCGGTAAAGGCGGTGAAACCGCCAGAGACCAGCGCCGCGTAGGCGCCATCCGCCTTCATTGTTGCCAGAAGCTCGCGCCCACCGGGCATGAAGCTAATGCGGCTGTTCAGAACCTGCGTGATGACATCTTCGGGCAGGCCTTGCAGCAGGCCGACACGTTCGGTCAGCGCGCCCTCGAAATCCAATTCACCGTTCATGGCGCGAGCAGTGATATCCTTGACCCGGGCGCCCACTCCCGCCTCATCGGCCAGCTCGTCGATGCATTCCTGCTGGATCATCGTCGAGTCCATATCCGCCAACAGCATCTTCTTGCGTCGGCCTTGGGCAGGTTGCAGCACCAGATCGACGCCCATGCCCTGCAGGTCGCCCCAGACGTCCCAGCGGTTGTCGGGTGGGCTCTTCAGGGTGAATTCCGCTGCAATGCCGGGGTTGAGCCAGTTGGCCTCTCCCCCGCCCCAGGCGTTCCTGAGAGATTCGACCAACGCGGGCTCCAGCGTCGGGGTGGCGGGGTTCACGAGCAGCGTGGCGATATACATGGCGTTCTCCGGTCTAAACGGGATGCCTTCTCTTAACGGCGGCTTTCCAGCGGCACCAGTGGGGGCGGGGTGCGTGGTGCAAAGTTTCCGATCGGCGTCATTCGAGGTCGCATTATTTTTCCAAAGCGGCGCAAACGGGCAATTTTCCCAGTTGCGCGGAATCAAACCGCCGCATATCGCTGTCGGTGGGACACCCCTCCCCAACGAGGGGCGCTTATCTGGAAGGGTAGCATCAATGGCTATTGCACAACCGGCATCGCGGCCGGCCAATCCGCGTTTTTCTTCTGGCCCCTGCGCCAAACCCCCCACATATGATCTGTCCAAACTCGCTGGCGCGCCTCTCGGTCGCAGCCATCGTGCTGCCGTCGGCAAGGAAAAGCTCCTCGCCGCCATAGAAGGCACCCGCGAGATCCTTGGCATCCCCGCAGACTACAAGATCGGCATCGTGCCCGCGTCCGACACCGGCGCGATGGAGATGGCGATGTGGAACCTGCTGGGCGAACGCAAGGTCGAGATGATCGCCTGGGAAAGCTTTGGCGCTGGCTGGGTCACCGATGTGGTGAAACAGCTGAAGATCGACGCCGAGGTGAAGACCGCCGACTATGGCGACATTGTCGACCTCACCACCGTGAACCCCGCGCATGATGTGGTGTTCACCTGGAACGGCACCACCTCCGGCGTGCGGGTGCCCAATGGTGACTGGATCGCGGATGACCGCGAGGGCCTGACCATCTGCGATGCGACCTCTGCCGCCTTTGCGCAGGAGCTGCCTTGGGACAAGCTCGATGTCACCACCTTCTCCTGGCAGAAGGTGCTGGGCGGCGAGGCGGCACACGGCGTCATCGTCCTCAGCCCCCGCGCGGTGGAACGTCTGGAAAGCTACACGCCGGCATGGCCGCTGCCGAAGATCTTCCGCCTGACCAAGGGCGGCAAGCTGATCGACGGGATCTTTACCGGCGCAACCATCAACACGCCGTCGATGCTGGCGGTGGAGGATTACCTCTTTGCGCTGGACTGGGCCCGTTCGGTGGGTGGCCTCGAGGGGCTGATCGGTCGCGCCAACGCCAATGCGGATGCGATCCACGCCTTTGCCTATGCCAACGACTGGATCGACAACCTCGCCAATGATCCGGCGACGCGGTCGAATACGTCTGTCTGCCTGAAGTTCACCGACAAGCGCATCAAGGATGGTGCCAGCTTTGCCAAATCCGTGGCCAAGCGGCTGGAGTCTGAAGGCATCGCCTATGACATTGGTGCTTACCGCGATGCACCCGCCGGTCTGCGGATCTGGTGCGGTGGCACGGTAGAGACCTCGGATATCGAGGCCATGCTGCCGTGGCTGGCCTGGGCCTTCGAGGCCGAGATCGCCGCGCAAGGCTAAAGCAAACTGCCCGGGCGACAGTCCGGGCAGCGCCCACCCCTATTCCCAGTTTCAGGCCGCATCCCGGCCCCCGCAGACAAAGGACCAAGACAATGGCCCCCAAGGTACTCATCTCCGACAAGCTCTCGGACGCCGCCGTACAGATCTTTCGCGACCGTGGCATCGACGTGGACTTCCTGCCCGACGTGGGCAAGGACAAGGACAAGCTGGCCGAGATTATCGGGCAGTATGATGGCCTCGCCATCCGCTCCGCCACCAAGGTGACCCCGACCATCCTCGAAGCGGCGGACAAGCTGCAGGTGATCGGTCGCGCCGGTATCGGCACCGACAACATCGACAAGGACGCCGCCTCCAAGAAGGGCGTGATCGTCATGAATACCCCCTTCGGCAACATGATCACCACCGCCGAACACGCCATTGCGATGATGTTTGCCGTTGCCCGCCAGATCCCCGAGGCCTCTGCCTCCACCCATGCGGGCAAATGGGAAAAGTCCAAGTTCATGGGTGTCGAGCTGACCGGCAAGACCCTTGGCGTGATCGGAGCGGGCAACATCGGTGGCATCGTCTGCGACCGCGCCCGGGGCCTGAAGATGAAGGTCGTGGCCTATGATCCCTTCCTCAGCGAGGAAAAGGCCAAGAAAATGCAGGTCGAGAAGGTCGAGCTGGACGAGCTGCTGACCCGCGCCGATTTCATCACCCTGCATGTGCCGCTGACCGATCAGACCAAGAACATCCTTAGCCGCGAAAACCTCGCTAAGACCAAGAAGGGCGTGCGCATCGTCAACTGTGCCCGCGGTGGACTGGTCGACGAGGCCGCATTGGCCGAGGCGTTGACTTCCGGCCATGTGGCGGGTGCCGCCTTCGACGTGTTCTCGGTGGAACCGGCCAAGGACAACCCGCTGTTTGACCTGCCGAATGTGGTTTGCACCCCGCATCTGGGTGCCGCGACGTCCGAAGCACAGGAAAACGTCGCCCTGCAGGTTGCCGACCAGATGGCCAACTACCTGCTGACCGGCGCGGTGGAAAACGCACTCAACATGCCGTCGGTGACCGCCGAGGAAGCCAAGGTCATGGGGCCCTGGATCAAGCTTGCCGATCACCTCGGCTCCTTTGCCGGGCAGATGTCGGACGAGCCGATCACTGCGATCAACGTGCTTTACGATGGTGTGGTGTCGGACATGAACCTGGAGGCGCTGAATTGCGCGGTGATCTCCGGCATCATGAAGAATGTGAACCCGGACGTGAACATGGTCTCCGCTCCCGTGGTGGCCAAGGAGCGCGGCATCCAGATCTCGACCACCAACCAGGACAAATCCGGCACCTTTGACGGTTACATCAAGGTGACGGTGGTGACGGCCAAGCGGGAGCGTTCGGTTGCGGGCACGGTGTTCTCGGACGGCAAGCCGCGGTTCATCCAGATCAAGGGCATCAACATCGACGCCGAGGTGGGCCAGCATATGCTCTACACCACGAACAACGACGTGCCGGGCATCATCGGCGCGCTGGGTCGCACCATGGGCGACATGGATGTGAACATCGCCAACTTTACGCTTGGCCGGTCGAACGAGGGCGGCGAGGCGATCGCGCTTCTGTATGTCGACGCACCGGTGCCTGCGGATGCACGGGCGAAACTGGCCGAAACCGGCCTGTTCACCCAGATCAAGCCGCTGGTGTTCGACGTCGCCTGAACCGCGTTTGTGCAGGCTGGCTTATGAGATGATCGGGTTCGCCAGCAATGGCGGACCCGAACTTGCGTCACGCAGCGCGGCTGCGGATGACCGTGAACAGGAATATCAGGGCGCTCGCGAGCGTGAGAAAGCTGCCCAGAATGGCCAGCGCATCACCGCCGCCGCTTTTGACGATGGCGATACCCGGCGCGATGGTACCCACGGCCAGCACCGAAACCACCAGATGCAGGCGTGGCAATCGGCCCTGTGCGGCGGACGGCACCACGTGATAGTAAAATCCATAGAGCGCAAAGCCGACCCAGCCGATCAGGTTCAGATGCGCGTGGGCATTTGCCAAAGTGTGGTCCTTGGAGGCCGCCATCTGGATGCCCCAGATCATTCCGAGTATGCCCAAACATACAGCCAGAACCATGAATCCGAATGCTATTCCTTTCATCCCACGTTCCTTTCCTGGGTGACGGGGTTTACACCTTGCCCTTGATGCCCCGTTTGCCTTTGTTACCGGTCGAGATGTTATCTCTCCGTGATCTTAGCCGGATAAGACCCGGGCTTGCAGAAAAACTGAAAGAAGAGCCGCTATGACCAAACCCATCTATGCCATCGGTGACATTCACGGGCAGACCGCCCAGCTTGACCGCGCGTTGGAGCTGATCGCAGCAGATGGCGGGCCGGAGGCCGAGGTGGTCTTTGTCGGCGACTATGTGGATCGCGGCCCGGACAGTCGCGGCGTGATCGCGCGGTTGATGCAGGGGCAGACCGAAGGGCGCAACTGGACCTGCCTCAAGGGCAATCACGACCGGATGTTCGAATGGTTCATGGAGGATGCGCCGCGGCATGATCCGCACATGCTGGTGGGCTATCACTGGTTCCATGAACGGATCGGCGGCGTTGCAACGCTAGGGTCCTATGGCCTGGAGGTCCCGGATCGCATCCGGTTGGAGGATCTGCATCGGCAGGCCAAGGCAACGGTCCCCGAGGATCACGTCACCTTCTTGCGGAACCTGTCGCTGTCCCATTTGTCGGGCGATCTGCTTTTCGTGCACGCGGGTGTCCGCCCCGGTATCGCCCTCGCGGATCAGGCGGAAAACGATCTGGTCTGGATCCGGGACGGGTTTCTGGATCACGCCGCGCCGCACCCCTGGCTGGTGGTGCATGGGCACACCGCAGAGCAGTATCCCGTGCACTATGGCAACCGCGTCGATATCGACTGCGGCGCGGGCTATGGACGGGCTTTGGTGCCGGTGGTGTTCGAGGGGACGCAGGCCTGGTGCCTGACCGATCAGGGACGGCAACGCCTGCTGCCGGAAGGATAGATCCAACAGAGCAAATACTTGAGAGAGTTGTGTTGCACTAACTATCGCAAAGGTTGTATGTAGGAACTGCATGTCTCACATACTGACATGTCTGTAACCCCATGCAGACAGCCCCCTGTCATCAGCGATGTTGAGGTGTGATTCACGTTGTCCTTACTCAGGCAGGCGCCCAGAACCCGGGTCGCCTGCCTTTTTTGTCAGCTCCACTCAGGCTTTGGTCCAGTCCAGTACCACCTTGCCGCTCTGACCGGACTTCATCGCCGCAAAACCTTCGGCAAAGTCATCAACCGCAAACCGGTGGGTGATGACTCGGCTCACGTCGAGGCCGTTCTGCAACATCGCGATCATCTTGTACCAGGTTTCGAACATTTCGCGCCCATAGACGCCCTTGAGGGTGATTGCCTTGAACACGATCCGCGACCAGTCCACCGGCGATTTGCCGGGCGGAATGCCCAGAAGCGCGATCTTGCCGCCCATCACCAGCGCTTCCACCATCTGATCAAGCGCCTGCTGGTTGCCTGACATCTCAAGCCCGACGTCAAAGCCCTCCTTCAACCCCAGCTCGTGGATCACATCGTTCAGGTCCTCCTTGGCAACATTCACGGTGCGCACCCGGGTGACCTCCTCGGCCAGCGTCAGTCGGTCTGGGTTCACATCGGTGATCACCACATTGCGCGCGCCGGCATGGCGGGCCACGGCGGCGGCCATGATTCCGATGGGGCCAGCGCCGGTGATCAGTACGTCCTCGCCCAGCAGATCAAAGCTCAGCGCGGTATGCACTGCGTTGCCCAGCGGGTCGAGGATGGCACCGATCTCGTCCGGGATGTCATCCGGCAGCGGCACGACGTTGAAGGCGGGCAGCCGCAGATATTGCGCAAAGGCCCCCTGTTCGTTGACGCCAATCCCCCGGGTGCCGGGGTCGAGGTGAAATTTGCCCGAGCGCGACTGACGGCTGTCGGTCCGCACCAGATGCCCCTCGCCGGAACACCGCTGCCCGATGCTCAGCCCGCTGACATTGCGGCCCAGCTCGACGATCTCACCGGCGAATTCATGACCGGTGATCATTGGCACCGGCACGGTATGCGCGGCCCAGTCATCCCAGTTCCAGATATGGATATCGGTGCCGCAGATGCCGGTGGTGTTGATCTTGATCAGCACCTCATCAGGTCCGATCTCCGGCACCGGCGCCTGTACCATCCACAGGCCTTCCTCGGGCTTGGATTTCTCCAGGGCTTTCATCGTGTTTGGTCGCATCTCAAATCACCCCGCAAGCTTTGCCAGCCCGTTCAAATGCACCAAGCGCCCGGGTCAGCTCATCCCGGGTCAGGGCGGCGTTCATCTGGGTGCGGATGCGGGCCTTGCCTTTGGGCACCACCGGGAAGAAGAAGCCGGAGACATAGACACCCTCCTCAAACAGCTTTGCGGCCATCGCCTGCGCCAGCTTGGCGTCGCCCAGCATCACCGGGATGATCGGGTGCTCTCCGGGCAACAGGTCAAACCCCAGCTCTGTCAGCCCGGCGCGCCAGAACCGGGCGTTTTCCACCAGCTGTTGACGCAGCTCCGCGCCTTCCTCAACCAGCCGGATCGCTTCCAGCCCCGCAGCCACCACCGCAGGGGGCAAGGAATTCGAGAACAGGTAGGGCCGCGCGCGCTGACGCAGCAGGTCGATCACCGGTTGCGGCCCGGCGATATAGCCGCCGATCGCGCCCCCCAGCGCCTTGCCCAGCGTGCCGGTGAGGATGTCGACCTCGACCCCGAAATGATCCGGCGTCCCGGCGCCCCTTGTGCCCATGAAGCCGGTGGCGTGGCAGTCATCGACCATCACCACCGCATCATAACGGTCGGCAATCTCGCGGATCGCGGGTAGGTTTGCCAGATAGCCATCCATGGAGAAGACCCCATCGGTCGCCACCATGATATGACGCGCACCTGCGGCGCGGGCGTCTTTCAACTTGGCCTCAAGGTCCTCCATATCGTTGTTGGCATAGCGGTAGCGCTGCGCCTTGCAGAGACGAATGCCGTCGATGATGGACGCGTGGTTGAGACTGTCGGAGATGATCGCATCTTCCGGCCCCAACAGCGGTTCGAAAAGCCCGCCATTGGCATCAAAACAAGCGGCAAAGAGGATCGAATCATCCATGCCGAGGAACTGCGCAATGCGCTGCTCCAGTTCGCGGTGCAGATCCTGGGTGCCGCAGATGAAGCGGACCGAGGCCATGCCATAGCCTTTCTTGTCCATCACCGATTTGGCCGCCGCAATCAGGTCTGGATGATCGGCGAGGCCGAGATAGTTATTGGCACAGAGGTTGATGACCGCGCGGTCGCCCACGTGGATCTCGCCCGCCTGGGGCGAGGTGATCATTCGCTCGCGCTTGTACAGACCATCGGCCTCGATCTGCGTCAGGGTTTCGCTGATGTGGCTGAGAAAAGCATTGGACATGAGCACGACTCCGGTTGTTTCCCGAAGTCTGTCATACTGGATGTGTATCCGTAAAGGTGGAATTATGGCTTTGCGGAAAAAAATCCGCAATACTGGAATTTTGGGCCGTTCAGCCCGTCTTCACGATCAGAAACACCCGCGCCGGGCCATCGAGGGCCGTGATGGCATGGGGCACATCCGCGGCGTAGCGTGCAGTGTCCCCCGGCGACAGCTGCTCATTGGCGGTGCCAGAGGTGATCACGACGGCCCCTTCCAGCACCGTCAGCTGCTCCAAAGTGCCCGGCCCATGCGGTTGGCTGTTCAGCGCGCCGCCCGAGGCAAAGCTGATGTCATAAACCTCATGCCCGCCGACGTCCTCTGGCGGTGACAGGATCGCGATGGTGCAACGGGCGGATTTGCTGTCGATGACCGGAACCTGCGGTGCGCGCAGCACCTCGATATGATCCACCGCCTCGCCGGTTTCCAAGAGCCCGGCAAAATCCACCTGCAAGGCCCGGGTCAGGTTCCACAGGGTCGCGATGGTGGGCGAGCTTTCGCCGCGTTCGATCTGGCTCACCATGGAGCGGCTGACGCCGGAGAGGTTGGCCACCGCCTCCAGGCTCAAACCCTGCGCCCGGCGCGCCTCTTTCAGGCGGGCAGGCAGGAGGGTCAGGATATCGTCTGTCGTTTCCGTCATAACGGAGTAGTGGCGCGCCGGCTGGGGAGTGTCAATGACGGGACGTTGCGGGCGACAGGTTGATGCTGCGGGTGCATAGTGATCGGCAAAGCACATGAGGAGTGAGACATGACCGATATCGTGATTCTGGACGGCGCGCGCACCGCCATCGGCACCTTTGGCGGATCGCTTGCGGGGACTGCGCCGATCGATCTGGGTACCGTGGTGGCACAGGCGGCGATGGAGCGGTCCGGGGTGGAGCCCGCGCAGATCGGCTCTGTTGTGTATGGCCATGTCATCAATACCGAGCCGCGCGACATGTATCTGTCCCGCGTGGCGGCGATGCAAGCTGGCGTGCCGGACAGTGTGCCGGCGATGAACGTGAACCGGCTGTGTGGCTCGGGCGCGCAGGCGATCGTCTCTGGTATTCAGGCCCTGATGCTGGGGGATGCGGAGTTTGCACTCACAGGCGGGGCCGAGAACATGTCGCGCAGCCCCTTCATCACGCCCTCGGCTCGCTGGGGGCAGAAGATGGGGGATGTGCAATCCCTCGACATGATGCTGGGGGCCCTGAACTGCCCCTTCGGCACGGGCCACATGGGCGTCACCGCCGAGAAGGTTGCCGATGAGCACGAGATCACCCGCGCCCAGATGGACGCCTTTGCCCTGGCCAGCCAGACCCGAGCTGCGGCGGCCATCGAGGCGGGGTATTTCAAGGAGCAGATCGTCCCGGTCGAGGTGAAGGTCAAGCGCGACATGGTGCCGTTTGAGGTGGATGAGCACCCCAAGGGCACCTCGATGGAGGCGCTGGCAGGCTTGCGCGCTGTGTTCCAGAAAGACGGCCGGGTTACGGCGGGCAATGCCTCCGGCATCAACGACGGCGCGGCAGCACTGGTGCTGGCAACGGCGGATGCGGCGGAGAAGGCTGGGCTGAAACCCAAGGCCCGCATCCTCGGTTATGCCCATGCCGGCGTGCGCCCCGAGGTGATGGGCATCGGGCCGATCCCGGCGGTGGAGAAGCTGCTGCAGCGGATCGACATGACTGTGGGTGACTTTGACCTGATCGAATCCAACGAGGCCTTTGCCGCGCAGGCCCTGGCGGTGAACAAGGCGCTGGGACTGGATGCAGATCGGGTGAACCCCAACGGTGGTGCAATTGCGCTGGGCCATCCGGTGGGCGCAACGGGAGCCATCATCACCGTCAAGGCGCTCTATGAGCTGGAGCGCACCGGCGGTACCCGCGCGATCATCACCATGTGCATTGGTGGCGGTCAGGGCATTGCGCTGGCGATCGAACGGCTGTGATCCGCGCCTTGGGGGAGGGGCGCTGCCCCTCTGGCCTTTTGGGCCATTCACCCCGGGATGTTTGGAGTTAGAAGAACGAGGGGCGTGGCGTTGGGCCGCGCCCCCTACTGTCAGAGCATATGTGTGGCGAGGAGGGTTGTGACAATCCCGGCCACCACGCCGAGGGCGGCGGCGCGTTTCCACGGGCGATGGCCCTGATCGGCTTCCGGCTCGCCAGCCTGGGCTATCAATGCGCGTTCCACCAGTCCCGGCAAACGGGGGCCGAAACGGGCCAGAACCATCGCGGTCTTGCCCAGATCGGCGGCGATGGCGCGGGGGCCGATCGACGACTTAATGTAATCCTCCACCACCGGTTTGGCGACGTCCCAGATGTTGATGCGCGGATCGAGCGAGCGGGCCACGCCCTCCACCACCACCATGGTGCGCTGCAACAGGATCAGCTCGGTGCGGGTTTCCATGCCAAACCGTTCTGTGACCTCGAAGAGATAATTCAGCAGGCGGCCCATGGAGATATGGGTTGCGTCCATGCCAAAGATCGGCTCACCCACCGCACGCAGAGCACGGGCGAATTCGTCCACATCCTGATGGGCGGGCACGTATCCGGCCTCGAAATGTACCTCGGCCACGCGCTGATAATCGCGCTTGATGAATCCATAGAGGATCTCGGCATAGACCCGGCGGGTGTAGAGGTCGATATGCCCCATGATGCCAAAGTCATAGGCGATGATGTCACCGTCGGCGGCCACCTTCATGTTGCCCTGATGCATATCGGCATGGAAGAAACCGTCGCGCAGGGCATGGTTGAGGAAGAGCGACAGCACCCGTTCGCCGAGGGCGCGCCGGTCATGACCGGCGGCATCCAGCGCCGCATTGTCGCCGATCGGTAGCCCGTCGGCCCAGCCCAGCGTCATCACCCGGCGCGCGGAGAGGTCCCATTTGACCGGCGGCAGCTTGAACCCCGCATCCTTGGCGGTGTTATCGGCAAATTCCGAGGCGGCAGCGCTTTCCAGCCGCAGATCCAGTTCGCCCCGGACCACCCCGTCGAAATGTTCGATCACATCCATCGGCCGCAGGCGCCGGGCGCCGGGGGCGCAGATATCAACGATCCGGGCGGCAAAATAGAAGGCATCCACATCCTTGCGAAAGGCGCGCTCGATGCCCGGGCGCAACACTTTTACGGCCACATCCTGGCCGGTCTCGGCCAGTTTCGCGTGATGGACCTGGGCGATCGACGCGGCGGCGATCGGCTCGGAAAACTCCGAGAAGATCTCAGACACCGGGCGGCCCAGCTCCTTTTCCACCTCGGCCATGGCACGCTCTTTGGCGAAGGGCGGCAGCTTGTCCTGCAGCACGCGCAATTGCAGTGCCATGTCCTCGCCCACCACATCCGGGCGGGTCGACAGCACTTGGCCGAACTTTATGTAGGCCGGACCCAGCGCTGTCAGCGCGCGCGGGGCAGGGGGCATTGCGGGATCGCCCTTGTAGCCCAGCCACTGGAACGGCCAGCCGAGCGTGTAGGCCACCATGCGCAGGGGCGCCGGGGCATCAAAGGCGTCGAGCACCACGTTCATGGCACCTGTGCGCACCAGGGTGGCGCCTGTCCGGATCAGGCGGATGATGTTGTGAGGACCGCGCATGGCTCAGATCTTCCAGCCGGAATGCAGCGCCGCGATACCCATGGACAGGTTGCGGAATTTGGCATTCTCGAAACCGGCCTGTTTGACCATCCCGAGGAAGCTGTCCTGATCGGGGAAGTTGCGGATCGATTCCACCAGATACTGGTAGCTGTCGTAGTCGCCGGCAATCATCTCGCCCATGCGGGGGATGACGTTGAAGCTGTAGAGATCATAGAGCTTTTGCAGCCCGTCGTTGGGCAGCTGCGAGAATTCCAGCACCATCAGGCGGCCGCCGGGTTTCAACACGCGGTAGGCTTCGTTCAAGGCCTCCTGCGGGCGGGTCACATTCCGGATGCCGAAAGAGATCGTGTAGACGTCAAAGGTATTGTCCTTGAACGGCAGTGCCATCGCGTCACCGGTGACCCAATCCAGACTGTCGGCCATCTGCTCGGCCTCGGCACGCTTGCGTCCCTCTTCCAGCATCGGCGCGGTGAGGTCCAGCACAGTGGAATGACCGTGGCCTGCGCGTTTCAAAAAGCGGAAGGAGATATCGCCGGTGCCGCCCGCCACATCCAGCAGCCGCTGGCCGGGGCGCGGGGCCAGCCAGTCCATCATCGCATCCTTCCAGACCCGGTGAATCCCGAGGCTCATCACGTCGTTCATAACGTCATATTTGGAGGCGACGGAGTTGAATACGCCCTGCACCCGGCCCGCCTTTTCGTGCTCCGGCACGGATTGGAAGCCGAAATGGGTGGTGCTGTCAGATTTCTCGGTCATATGGCTTGCCGTCCTCGCAGTTTCGCACTTGTTATAGAGCGCTCACAGGGCGGTACAATGCGCCCATCTGTCAGGGAGTCATCTAATGCCAGAATTGCCCGAGGTCGAGACGGTGATGCGGGGGCTGCAGCCTTCGATGGAGGGAGCGGTGATCACACGCGCCGACGTGAACCGTCCTGATCTGCGCTGGCCTTTTCCCGACCGCATGGCGGATCGGCTGTCCGGGCGGCGCGTTGTTGCGATGCGGCGGCGGTCAAAATACATCCTGGCGGATCTTGATAGCGGGGAAACCCTGCTGGTGCATCTGGGCATGTCCGGGCGGATGACCGTCTCTGGCGACCCGCTGGGGCAGTTCGCGCATAACCACCCGGCGCAGGCGAAACACGACCATGTGGTGTTCCATATGGAAAACGGTGCCCGAGTGACATTCAACGACCCGCGCCGCTTTGGCGCGATGGATCTGCTGGAAACGGCCACCGCGGACCGCCACAAGCTGCTGGCGGTGCTGGGGCCGGAGCCCTTGGGCAATGATTTTCACGAGGCGCATCTGGTCGCCGCCTTCAAGGGGCGCCGCACGCCGGTGAAATCGGCGCTGCTGGATCAGGGAATCATCGCCGGACTGGGCAATATCTACGTCTGCGAGGCGCTGTTCCGGGCGGGCATTTCGCCACGTCGCGAAGTGGGCCGGATCAGTGAAACGCGGGTTGCGTCTCTGGTGCCGATCATTCGCCAAGTGCTTCAGGAGGCTATCATCGCAGGCGGCTCTTCGCTCAAGGATTTCCGGCAAGCCAATGGAGAACTTGGATATTTCCAGCACAGCTTTGATGTGTATGGACGCGAAGGTGCGCCCTGCAGGCGCGAGGGATGCGATGGTACAGTGGCTCGAATCACCCAATCCGGGCGATCCTCGTTCTACTGTGGCAAGTGCCAAAGATAGCTTGAAAGCGAGAACCGCCGTGATAAGGACTGGAAGTTCAGGAGAAACAATCGAAAGCGAACTGTCATGGCCTATGAGACGATCAACGTCGATACTCAGGACCACGTCTGCCTCATCAAGCTGAACCGGCCTGAAGCGTTGAACGCGCTCAATTCCGTCCTTCTGGGTGAGTTGTGTGCCGCTTTGGAAGAAGCGGATGCCAGCGATAAGGTGCGTTGCATCGTGCTGACCGGCTCGGAGAAAGCCTTTGCCGCGGGCGCCGACATCAAGGAGATGTCGGAAATGAGCTATGTCGATGTGTTCACATCGAACCTGTTTGCCGCTGCCAATGATCGTATTTCGGCCATCCGTAAGCCGATCATCGCGGCTGTCTCTGGCTATGCGCTGGGCGGCGGCTGTGAGATCGCCATGATGTGCGACTTCATCATTGCTGCGGACACTGCCAAATTTGGCCAGCCAGAGATCAACCTCGGTGTCGTGGCCGGCATGGGCGGCACGCAACGTCTGACCCGGTTTGTCGGCAAATCCAAATCCATGGATATGAACCTGACAGGGCGCTTCATGGCGGCCGAAGAAGCAGAGCGTGCTGGTCTGGTATCACGGGTCGTCCCGGCCAAGAAGCTGCTGGAAGAGACCATGGCTGCCGCTCAGAAGATCACCGAAAAATCGGTGCTGACCTCGATGGCAGTGAAGGAATCGGTCAATCGTGCCTACGAAGTGCCGTTGAGCGAAGGTATGTTGTTCGAGCGCCGGGTTTTCCACTCGATGTTTGCAACGGAAGATCAGAAAGAGGGTATGGCAGCGTTCCTCGAAAAGCGCGAAGCGCAGTTCCGGGATAAGTAATCGGGATTTGAGGGCGAGCCACCTGCGAAGACGTGCGGAGCCTCTGGTCGGCTCTGAGGTCCGGTAGCTGCCGAAGAGATACAGTGATACAAAGCGGGCATGATGTGCCCGCTTTTTCTTTGGCCACACCGTCTCCGAGGCGGGGGCGCATTGCTTGCTTGCGCTTGTACAGGAAATCCATTAGAAACCGCCGTCATACATGCGCGTGCAGCCCGCTCTGGCTAGAATCACGACCGGTGACTTGATCCGGGTTCGGCTGGCATTCGCCATTATTGTACACTACGAACTCGAAGATAAGGTCACCACACCATGGCAAATACACCTCAGGCAAAGAAGCGCGCACGTCAGAACGAAAAGCGCTTTGCTGTTAACAAAGCTCGTCGTTCGCGCATCCGCACCTACCTGCGTAAAGTCGAAGAAGCACTGGCATCCGGCGACAAGGAAGCTGCAACCGCAGCCCTGCGTGCGGCACAGCCCGAGCTGATGCGTGGTGTGACCAAAGGCGTTTACCACAAGAACACCGCATCCCGTAAGATTTCCCGTCTGTCCGCGCGTGTGAAGGCCCTGGGCTAAGGCTCGACTCGCACTTGCGAACAGACGATTCTAGGGCGCCGCAGGAAGCGGTGGTTTTCTAGATTTCAATACTAAAAAGCACCGCCTATGGCGGTGTTTTTTTGTCTTAGGGATTTCGGTCACTTCTGATGAGTCTCGGGGATTCTTTGCCACCGAAGCCGGAGTCAACATCATAGTTTCGTTGCCGCTCCCTGCCCGAAATTGCTACCACTGTTACAGCGATTCATTCGCTGGGGGGACAGGCTGCTCGCGGCAACTCTAACGGGCATTAGAGTTGTCATGGCCGGTGATCCGCGCGCTGCGCGTGGCACCGGGACAGTGATATATTGGCGCACTGCGCTGAACACTGTGTTTAGGCATCTGTCCTACTTCAGCGATCTAAGGGTTGAGCGTTTTTTTGCGTCGCGGACGTTTGTGTGGTGTCGCGCGCTTTTGACGTTGTTTTCGGTTTTCGAAACACGTGAATGTCAGCTTGCTTGCAGGCTGGCAGCGCTCTTTTTGTGCCCGATCGCATCTGGTTGTCGCATTAGTGGCAAGCGGATTGGGACGATACGAAAGGCCGTTACAATTGGCCATAACATAGGATGCGTGAGGCGCAGCATGACAGACGACACATGGGGTCTACTAAGAAAACGTTTGCTAAAGACGGTGGGACAGAACAACTTTACGACATGGATTGAGCCGCTTGAACTGGAGCAGGTCTCCGGTGGGGTGGCTACGTTTCAGGTGCCCACAAATTTCATGGGCAACTATGTTAGCCAGAACTTTGCGGATCTGATCCTGCATGAATTTAACCTGTCGGGTGAACCGGTTCAGCGTTTGGCCTTCAAGGTCGCCGCGAATTCGCCGACTCGTCCGGTACAGCCGACGGTATCCGAAGCGATCGAGGCACCGATGGCCTCGACTCAGAATGCCGTTTCGGAGCAACCTGCCGTGCGGGACGCCGTCGCCTCAGCGAAGTCTCCGCTGGAAGAGCTGCAAGCGGCTCCGCTGGATTCGCGGTTTACCTTTGACAGCTTTGTTGTGGGTAAGCCCAACGAGTTGGCTCATGCTGCCGCGCGTCGCGTGGCCGAGGGCGGTCCCGTGACCTTCAACCCGCTGGTGCTGTATGGTGGCGTGGGGCTGGGCAAGACGCACCTGATGCACGCTATCGCTTGGGAGCTGAAAGAACGCGACCCACAGCTGAACGTGCTGTATCTGTCGGCAGAACAGTTCATGTATCGCTTCGTGCAGGCGCTGCGCGAACGCAAGATGATGGATTTCAAGCACCTGTTCCGCTCCGTCGATGTGCTGATGGTCGATGACGTGCAGTTCATTGCCGGCAAGGATTCCACACAAGAGGAGTTCTTCCACACCTTCAACGCGCTGGTGGATCAGAACAAGCAGATCATCATCTCTGCCGACCGCGCGCCGGGCGAGATCAAGGATCTCGAGGACCGTGTGAAATCCCGCCTGCAGTGTGGCCTGGTGGTGGACCTGCATCCGACCGATTACGAGCTGCGTCTAGGCATCCTGCAGACCAAGGTGGAGCAGAACCGCAAGAACTACCCGGATCTGCAGATCGCAGATGGTGTGCTGGAGCTGCTGGCGCATCGGATCTCGACCAATGTGCGGGTGCTTGAGGGCGCGCTGACCCGTCTGTTCGCCTTCGCCTCGCTCGTGGGGCGTGAGATCGACATGGATCTCACGCAGGACTGTCTGGCGGATGTGCTGCGTGCCTCCGAGCGCAAGATCACCGTTGAGGAGATCCAGCGCAAGGTGTCGGAGTACTACAACATCCGCATGTCCGACATCATCGGTCCCAAGCGCCTGCGTTCCTATGCGCGGCCGCGTCAGGTGGCGATGTATCTCTGCAAGCAGCTGACCAGCCGCAGCCTGCCGGAAATCGGACGCCGCTTTGGCGGGCGCGACCACACCACCGTCATGCATGGGGTGCGCCGCATCGAAGAGCTGAAAACAATCGACGGCCAAATCGCCGAAGACGTGGAAATGCTGCGCCGCTCTTTGGAGGCGTAGCGCCAAAAGAAAACAGGCAGGTGGCGCCTCAAATTCATCTGCCGATCTTTACCGGCCCCGGGTGCCCACCGGGGCCGGTTTTTGTTTGGGGCGCGGCAAATCAGACGCAACCGGAAATGTTTTTTGTCTTTGAGCACAGGCGCGGCTCTCAGGCCTTGACGGCCCCTCCAATCCCTTGGAGAAATCAATAAAAAACCTTGTGTTGAAGGGTGGGGGCGTTAATCTGCCGGTCCGGTCCAACCACCGCCTTTCCAAGACTGCCAGCCAAAGAGGAATGAGGGATATGAAGATCAGCATTGAGCGCGGTACGCTTCTGAAGGCTGTGGCGCAGGCACAGTCGGTTGTTGAGCGGCGCAACACCATTCCGATCCTGGCAAATGTGCTGATCGAGGCGGAGGGCAGCGACGTGATGTTCCGCGCCACCGACCTGGATATCGAGGTGGTCGACAAGGCCCCCGCTCAGGTGGAGCGCGCCGGTGCCACCACGGTCGCCGCCACCACTCTGCATGAAATTGTCCGCAAGCTGCCCGATGGCGCGCTGGTGACCCTCACTGCGGACGCCGCAACGGGCCGCTTGACCGTAGAGGCCGGCCGGTCGAATTTCTCGCTGGCGACCCTGCCGCGCGAGGATTTCCCGGTGATGGCCACCTCGGAGTATCACTCGAATTTCACCGCCAACGCGGCCGTGCTGCGCCGGTTGTTCGACAAATCGAAGTTCGCCATCTCCACCGAGGAGACGCGCTATTATTTGAACGGTGTCTACATGCATGTCTCCACCGGTGAGAGCGGCGGCAAGGTGCTGCGCTGCGTCGCCACCGATGGTCACCGTCTGGCCCGCATCGACGCGGATCTGCCGATGGGCGCCGAGGACATGCCCGGCGTGATTGTGCCGCGCAAGACCGTGGGCGAGATGCGCAAGCTGCTGGACGATGACGAGATGGACATCGCGGTGTCGGTTTCAGAGACCAAGGTGCGCTTTGCCACGCCGAACATCACCCTGACCTCCAAGGTCATCGACGGCACCTTCCCCGACTACACACGGGTGATTCCGGTGGGCAACACCCGGCGGCTGGAAGTGGACGCCAGCGAGTTTGCCAAGGCGGTGGACCGGGTGGCCACGGTGTCATCGGAACGCTCGCGCGCGGTGAAGCTACAGCTGGACGAGGACCGCCTGGTGCTGTCGGTGAACGCGCCCGATAGCGGTGCCGCCGAAGAAGAGCTGGCAGTGGCTTATAACGACGAGGGGCTGGAGATTGGCTTCAACGCCAAGTATCTTCTTGAGATCGCCAATCAGGTGGACCGCGAAAACGCCGTGTTCATGTTCAACTCCTCCGGCGATCCGACCCTGATGCGCGAAGGCAGCGACGAGAGCGCGGTTTACGTGGTCATGCCGATGCGCGTCTGACCCCTGTTGGAGCGGGCCTTTCGGCCCGGCCTCCGGCGGAGGTATTTCTGGAAAGATGAAGGCCCGTGCTGGCACTGACTTCCCTGTTCATCTCTCACTTCCGCTCGCATTTGCGGGCGGATTTGCATTTGGATGCGCGGCCTGTGGCCATCCATGGCAACAATGGCGCTGGCAAGACCAATATCCTGGAGGCGGTGTCGCTGTTTTCTCCGGGACGCGGATTGCGGCGGGCTTCGGCTGCCGACATGGCGCGCCAGCCCGAGGCGCTCGGTTGGAAGCTGCGCGGAGTCTTGCAGACCACCGGACAGGTCTACGAGGTGGAGACATCTTCTGAGGGCGGCAATGCCCGGCAGGTGAAGATCGACAACAAAAGCGCCAGTCAGGTGGCACTGGGTCGCATCGCCCGAGTGGTCTGGCTGGTTCCTGCGATGGACCGGCTGTGGATCGAGGGCGCTGAGGGGCGGCGGCGGTTTCTGGACCGGATCGCGCTCAGCTTCGACCCCGATCATGCCGAGGCGACATTGACCTATGAAAAGGCGATGCGGGAGCGTAACCGGCTGCTGAAGGACAATGTTCGCGACGCCGGTTGGTATCGGGTGCTGGAAGGGCAGATGGCAGAGGCCGGCCACCGCATCCACGCCACTCGCGTGGCGTCGGTGGCACGGCTTGCGGCGGCACAGGCCGAGGCCGAGACCGCCTTTCCGGTGGCCGATCTGCAGCTTATTCAGGCCGAGGGCGAAATGCCCGGAAATGCCGCCGATCTGCACGCCGCACTTGCGGATGGGCGCGCCCGCGACCTGGCGGCCGGGCGCACCCTGGTGGGGCCGCACCGCAGCGATCTATTGGGCACTTACGCCGCCAAAAATTTACCAGCAAAAGAGTGTTCCACCGGCGAGCAGAAGGCGCTGCTGGTGTCGCTGATCCTCGCCAATGCGCGCGCGTTGCAGGCGGAGGAGGGGGCGGCACCGATCCTGCTGTTGGATGAGGTGGCCGCGCATCTGGATGCGGGGCGCCGCGGCGCGCTTTATGACGAGATTTGCGCCCTGGGCACCCAGGCCTGGATGACTGGCACCGGGCCGGAGTTGTTTGCAGAGCTTGGCGACCGGGCGCAGCATCTGACTGTAACCGACAGGACTGGTATAAGCGAAGTGAGCCAGACATGACCTTGACCCCCTGGGATCTCGCGATCTACGCGGGCGCTGTCTTTGTGCTGTTCCTCACCCCCGGACCGGTCTGGCTGGCGCTGGTGGCGCGGGCGATGGCGGGGGGCTTTTACGCTGGCTGGCCACTGGCGATCGGGGTCTCGGTTGGGGATGCTGTCTGGCCGCTGGTGGCGATCCTCGGGGTTGGATGGATCACCGCCGCCTCGGCCCAGATTGCGCTGGTGCTGAAGGGCGTGGCGGTACTGGTGTTTCTGGTGATGGGGGTTGCGACGATCCGCAGCGCAGGCCAGCCGATCAGCACCAACAGCCGGTTGACCCGGCCTGGCCATTGGGCAGGATTTGTGGCCGGGGTCATCGTGATCCTCGGCAACCCCAAGGCAGCGCTGTTCTACATGGGCATCCTGCCTGGGTTCTTTGATCTTTCTGCGGTGAGCGCGCAGGACATCGCGGCGATCATCGTGGTGTCGATGGTAGTGCCGATGCTGGGCAACATCATCCTCGCGGGCTTTGTCGGGCGGGTGCGGATGTTGCTGTCATCGCCCACGGCACTCAGGCGGATGAACCTTGGCGCAGGCTATCTGCTGATCGCTGTCGCGGCCATTATCCCCTTCACCTGACCAGCCAGCGTTCCAGGTAAGGCAAGATCGCCTCTGCAGGTGGCCTCTTGTCTGCGTGTTCCATGCAAAAGCCGATGGCGAGCACATGGTTCAGGAAGGCCTGTACACCCTCTGCCAGCAGTGCGGGGTCCGTGTCGGCGCGCAGGGTGCCCTCGGCCTGCAGGGCATTGATCCAGCCAGCAAACATAGTGATCTGGCGGATGAAGCCTTGGGTGATGACCTCGTCCACCTCCGCCCCGGTGGTGCCCGAATAGCGCAACAGCAGGTCGAAGATCACCCGATCTTGCGCCACGAAGTTCAAAAGCGGCGCGAGCCGGTCGGCGATCTCGGCGGGGCTCTGCGGCCTGGGTGCGGCCTCCATCTCGTCGAGAAAACCCATCACCCGAGCGCCGAGAATCACCGTCAGCAGCCCGTCCTTGTCGCCGAAATGCGAGAAGAACGTGCCTTTGGCGACGCCGGCTTTCTCCACCACGTCTTCAACGCGCAGCGCGGAGCAGCCCTGTGTGTCGATGATCTCCTCGGCGACAGACAGCAGCTTGGCCCTTGTTTCCAAACGACGTTTCTGCGGGGCGCGTGGCATTGGGTCGAAACCTCCGATAAGAAAAATATGACCGCGGTCAATTTATAAGTTGACCATGGTCACTTTTGTGGACATTGACGGGGCAGCGGCAAATTGACCGCGGTCACAATTAGCAGAGCGGAGCCTGTCATGTCCACGCGAAAGATCATCATCCTGAACGGTCATCCCGGCCAAACATCTCTCAACAAGACCCTTGCCGAAGCCTATCGGGACTCGGCGATAAATGCCGGTCACGAGGTTCGATACCACGACCTTTCGGCGATGCAGTTCGACATGGACTACGGGCTGGGTGGCTATCATAACGCCAAGCCTCTGGAAGCGGATCTGGAGGCATTCGTCGGCGATTTGGAGTGGGCGGAGCATGTGGTGCTGACAACGCCGCTGTGGTGGGGAGCGATACCCGCCAAGCTCAAGGGGGCTTTTGATCGCGCATTATTGCCGGGCCGCACCTTCGACACGCGCAACACCTCTGCGCTTGGGTTGCCCGCGCCGATGCTGACCGGAAAAACGGCGCGCGTTCTGATGACGTCGGATACGCCGTCGATCTTCCTGAAACTGTTCTACGGGAACGCGATCAAGAAGATCCTGTCGCGGCAAATCCTTGGTTTTGTGGGCATCAAGCCAACCCGTTTCACCTCTTTTGCACCAGCGTCACATCCGGCGGAGTCACAGGTCAAAGCATGGTGTGAAAAATCAGCTGAACTTGGGGCGCGCGCAGCATGATTCTGCCAAGAAAAAAGGGGGCTTGCGCGTGACATCCCCCCTTGGAGCGCGTATAAAATCCGAAAGTAAAAATAGGATCACGTGAATGTCCGAAAACGAGCAAGCTCCGACAGAATATGGCGCCGATTCCATCAAGGTTCTCAAGGGGCTGGAGGCCGTGCGTAAGCGGCCCGGCATGTATATCGGCGACACCGACGACGGCTCCGGCCTGCACCACATGGTCTATGAGGTCGTGGACAACGGCATCGATGAGGCGCTGGCTGGCCATGCGGACCGTGTAACAGTCACAATTCATGCCGATTCCAGCGTCTCTGTCAGTGACAACGGTCGCGGCATTCCGGTGGATATCCACCAGGAAGAAGGCGTTTCGGCAGCGGAGGTCATCATGACCCAGCTGCATGCGGGCGGTAAGTTCGACAGCAACTCCTACAAGGTCTCCGGCGGCCTTCACGGCGTCGGGGTCTCTGTTGTGAACGCGTTGTCGGACTGGCTGGAGCTGCGCATCTGGCGCAAGGGCAAGGAGCATGTGGCGCGGTTTGAACGTGGCGACACGGCAGAGCACCTGAGCGTCGTTGGCGATTGCGGCGATCGCACCGGCACCGAGGTGCGCTTCCTGGCCTCAACCGACACGTTCTCCAATCTGGAATTCTCGTTCGAGACGCTGGAAAAGCGCCTGCGGGAACTGGCATTCCTGAACTCCGGTGTGCGCATCGTGCTGGCAGACGAACGCCCGGCCGAGCGGCTCGAGACAGAGTTGTTCTACGAGGGCGGCGTCAAGGAATTCGTGAAATACCTCGACCGCTCCAAGAGCCCCGTCATGGAGGCCCCGATCTACATCAAGGGTGAGCGCGATGAGATCGGCATCGAGATCGCGATGTGGTGGAACGACAGCTATCACGAGACTGTTCTGCCCTTTACCAACAACATTCCCCAGCGCGATGGCGGCACCCACGTGGCGGGCTTCCGCGGCGCGTTGACCCGGACCATCAACAATTACGCACAGTCTTCCGGTATCGCCAAACGGGAGAAGATCTCCTTCACCGGTGATGATGCCCGCGAAGGCCTGACCTGCGTGTTGTCGGTGAAAGTGCCAGATCCGAAATTCTCCTCCCAGACCAAAGACAAGCTGGTGTCTTCCGAGGTGCGCCCGGTGGTCGAGAGCCTGATGGGTGAAAAGCTCTCTGAATGGTTCGAGGAAAACCCCAACGTGGCCAAGCAGGTGGTCGGCAAGATCATCGAAGCTGCATTGGCCCGTGAGGCGGCGCGCAAGGCGCGCGAGCTGACCCGCCGCAAGACCGCGATGGATGTGAATTTCCTCGCTGGAAAGCTCAAGGATTGCTCGGAAAAAGACCCCTCCAAGACCGAAGTCTTCCTCGTCGAGGGTGACTCCGCCGGTGGCTCCGCCCAGACTGGTCGTGATCGTCAAACTCAGGCGATCCTGCCCTTGAAGGGTAAGATCCTGAACGTGGAGCGCGCACGGTTTGACCGTATGCTCGGCAGTCAGGAGATTGGCAATCTGGTGATGGCGCTCGGCACCGGTATCGGCCGCGACGAGTTCAACATTGAAAAGCTGCGTTACCACAAGATCGTCATCATGACCGACGCGGACGTCGATGGTGCGCACATCCGTACGCTGCTGCTCACCTTCTTCTACCGTCAGATGCCGGAGCTGATCGAGGGCGGGTATCTCTACATCGCACAGCCGCCCCTTTACAAAGTGGCGCGTGGCAAATCCGAGGTCTACCTCAAGGATGAGGCCGCGATGGAGGAATACCTCATCAATCAGGGCGTAGATGGTGCGCTTCTGCGTCTTGGTGACGGGTCTGAAATTGCCGGTCAGGATCTGACCCGGGTGGTCGATGAGGCACGCCGCCTGAAGCGTCTTTTGGATGCATTTCCAACGCATTATCCACGCCACATCCTCGAGCAATCTGCTATTGCGGGTGCCTTCGTGCCTGGTGCAGTGGACAGCGATCTTCAGGGCGTGGCTGACAAGGTTGCAACCCGTCTCGATCTGATTGCGCTGGAATATGAGCGTGGCTGGCAGGGGCGCATCACGCAGGATCACGGCATTCGGCTGGCCCGCATTCTGCGTGGCGTCGAAGAGGTGCGCACGTTGGATGGCCCAATGCTGCGTTCTGGTGAGGCGCGCAAGACCGGTAGCTTCACCAAGTCCCTGCAAGAGATCTATGGCACGCCTGCAGTGCTGCATCGCAAGGACCGCCAGCAGGCGATCTATGGCCCGTTGGAGCTGCTCAAGGCGATTTTGGATGAGGGCGAAAAAGGCCTCAGCCTGCAGCGCTACAAGGGTCTGGGGGAGATGAACCCGGATCAGCTGTGGGAGACAACGCTGGACCCGGATGCCCGCACGTTGCTGCAAGTGCGTGTCGACGACATGATCGAAGCGGATGACCTCTTCACAAAGCTCATGGGCGATGTGGTGGAGCCGCGGCGCGAGTTCATTCAGAAGAATGCGCTCAGCGTCGAAAATCTCGATTTCTGAAACATTGTAGGGAAGCTGATAAGTTTGCGTGGCGCGCGTAAGTTTGCGCGTCGCGGATGATGCCAAAGAGTCTGAAATCCCTTTAATTCAATAACTTATTTGATTTTCGCAAATATGAAGGGCTTAGAGGTTTGCGCCAGGCTTCCCGCTTCCCCTTTCAAAGCCGAGTGAACATTCCAATTGGACTTCAGTCACCCCATGGCCATTGCCCATGACAGCGGACTGGACGCTTACCCCCCCCCTAATCAGCTGCGCGCTTTCATGTTTACAATTTCTTTCACTAAGGACAGGCGGCGGCCTACAGCCCTGAGCTGCCATTCGTGCCGGGCGCAGCAAATGACGAGTCTCAGCCCAATCTCAACGATGTCGCAACGGCTCTGTGGCTTGGATAAATTAGTAAAGAAAACAGGATACAGCCTTCACCTTTTGCATTGATTGCTTTCGCTTCGTTAGATCGATCCCGATAACTTGGATATTCGAGATTCCAAGTTCATCAACTATCAGCTTCTGAGCATACTCCTGAAGCGCAACAACCAAAGAGCTGACGCTCAACCGTTTATTTCGGGAATCGGGCAATCCCAATGCCTCCCCTCCTGCTCATTCACAAGAAGGTAAATCCCGTTCATGGATTCTGCATCTCTCAGGTAATCACCGCACAACTGGTCCTAGAGTTTCGCGAATAACGCTGTCCCACTCCATCTATCTGCAATCTTGATTTCGACAGGAACCATACCCGGTATGCCAGCCCTGACGAACCGGATGTCGGTTCGTTGATCATTCGGCATTTCATCTTCCTGCGAAATCGAGTACATAGCATGCCCGCTCTTGTTTAGGTCGTGTTGACAAAAGGAATTCACATCCGCTCGCGGGCGTGATTCAAGCTGGTATCTGTAATGGAGACCAACTTGGCACGAGACCTGATGTCGGA